>NZ_JBSGAH010000015.1:0-187701 GCF_053600675.1 Streptomyces sp. NPDC005004 | reverse complement strand
GGGGTCAAGGGGTCGCAGGTTCAAATCCTGTCGTCCCGACTCGTGAGAGTCGCAGCCGAGGGCCGGTTTCGGAGAGATCCGAAACCGGCCCTCGGTCGTTCCTGGTGACCAGTTGGGGACCGGCGTCCTTGACGGGGTCAGCGGGTCACGACGACGGGGCCGGGCAGGAAACGACGGAGGCGGGGCGCGGTCGCCCTCGAAACTCCCGGCGAGATCGGCACCGGAACCCTCCGAGGTGACGTGCGTGAACTCCGCACCCCTGCACAGCGACCACCGTGGCGGCTCGTTCTTATGGTGCGTCCGAGCAAGCGCGCTGGAGGGCGGCGAAAGCGGCGTCGGCGGCGTCGGCAGGGAACACCCGCAGGACGGTGGACCCGTTCGGCGTCGTGATGACGTAGTGCCGCGCCAGGCAGGAAAGATCTCCCCAGCTCTCTCGGGCATGGGCGCGCATCAGGACCTGGCCGCACTTCGTGCAGGCGATCCAGGGGACGACGATGAGACCTGCCAGGTCCTGGTGGACCTCACCTGCCACCTCGGGGACGGTGCTTCCCTCGCCTTCGATCAGCCTCACGGTGCCCGGACCGCCTTCCTCACCGCACTGAAGGAGCTGGGGTGTGAGGGCTTCCCGCTCGCCCCAGCTCTCTGCGAGCACGGAGATCCGGGCCCTGACCGTCTGGCTGATCGCCACCTGGTTGCTGAGGAGGCCGGAGACGAGCAGGCCGAGTCCCGCCTCCTGCTCTCCTATGTCCCGGGCGTCTTTGACTTCCTGGGCTTCGGCCCTCGGCAGCAAGGCGGCGAGCTGGTCCCAGATGACGGCGTCGTCGGTCACCTGGCAGACGCTATCGTCCGGCGCCCGGGCTTTCGCTCGCGGCGTGGATGCGGTCCGTGGCCCTCTTGGACGGCACGGACGTTCACCGCCTGGCCAACCCCTCGGATTGCGCCGAGTTCACAACGGCCCGGCGGAGAAGCACGAGAGCCTCACTGCGCCGGTCGTTCCTTGGATCGCCGGTACGCGGTGTGGCCAGGTGCTCACCGGTCAAGGCATCGGCGGGGCTGGGCTTGCGGCCCTTCTACCGTGCCGGGGGTGCCTCCAGAACGAAGAAGAGGAAGCACATCTGGGTGGAGAGGCTGTCGAAGTCGTCGGGGTACAGCTCGCGGGCGGCCGGATCGGGCTGCGGCTCGCTGATGACTGCCAGGCGGAAGCCGGCCGCGGTGAACGCGTCGGTCATCGCGTGCAGTGGCCTGCGCCAGAAGCTCATCCGCGCGGTCTGTCCCACCAGGTCGGTCCAGTCGGCGGTATAGATGGTGGTCGCGTGATAGTCGGGCCGAGGGTCCTGGATGGCGTAGTCCACGAAAGGGTGCTGCACCGATGCGATCAGTCGACCGCCGGGCACGAGCACTCGCCGCATCTCGGCCAGCGTCGGTCCCCAGTCCTCCAGGTAGTGCAGCACCAGCGAGGCGAGGACATCGTCGAACGCATCGTCGGCGAACGGCAGTGGGTCGCACAGGTCGGCCACACGAAGGTCCGCGTCGGCTCCCAGCCGCCGCCGGGCCAGCTCCACCATCTCGGCGCTGGAGTCGAGGCCGGTGACGAGGGCACCTCGGTCGCGCAGGGCAGTGAGCAGGAGGCCGGAGCCACAGCCGGCGTCGAGGATCCGGCGGTCGGCCACGCCCCCAGCCAGGGACAGCATCGTGGGTCGCTCGTAGTAGGCGTTCAGAAGGCTTGTCTCGCTGAGGGCCGAGTACGCCTCGGCGAAGCTGTCGTAGTCGTTCACCCGGGCCGGAGGTGCGGGCTGGGCTTGGTTTTCGGCGGTAGGCAAGCTGCGGTCTCCGTCTTGTCATCTCGGCTCATCGCATTCGCGTCGTTCTGGTGCTCGACGTCGATTCGGTGCGCCCCGGTTCCGGCATCGCTGCCCAAGCTCGCCGACGAACGCGTCCGGACGTCCCGCCACGCGGCGCCGGTGTCGCCATCCGTAGGAGGCGTACGAGACGACGGTCGGGGAGATGCACCGTCGGACGCGGCAGTGCGCGGTAGAGCGCGGCAGTGCGCGGCCCGTGCGGCCGGAGACCGCAGCGAGCCGCGGAGATCATCGTCTGTACCGTCCACCGCGGCGAGGTCCCGGGACTCCCTCCCCTCGGGGTGAACGCCGCGACCATGGCGCTGGACCATTCCCGCCACCGGACGGCGGAGGCCCTCGCCTGGGAGGGGGTCGGTCGTTCGGCCGGCTTCGGGCGGCGCGGTCCGGTCGAGCTGCCCTCAGGGGCGGAGGGAAGAAAGGACCCGGTATCGAGAGCAACTGCCACCTCTCGGTCGATCGGCGGTCTAACGTGGCGGCATGACGCGTTGTCCGCCATGGCCCCGCGAGGAGGAACCCCGTGTCCTCACCCTGTGATCCGGCACGTGCTCCCGTCGGCGATGTGGGCGCGGCGCTCATGATGGTCGACTCCCGGCTCCAGGCCCTCTACGACGGCGGGACCGGGACCGACCCCGAACAGCGGGAGCTGCTCGACCGGTTCGCCGCGGCCCTGGGGCCCACGGGACTCGACGCCCTGATCGAGGGCACGTGCACGCTCATCTACACGTTCATGAAGTGGCTGCGGATGGCGTGCGAGGCGGAGGACAAGGACGTCAACGAGTACGTGGTGGTCCCGCTGATCGCCACGATGCGCATGATGCCCAAGACCTTCCGCCCCGAGGTCGTCCCCACCATGGCCGGACTGCTCATCGCGGCCGGTACCGGACTGAGCCCCAACCTGTGGCGCGCCCAGTACGGACGCTGGACCGACGCCGAGATGAACCCCCTGGAGGCGACGGCCGTCCTGCTCGCGGAGCACATCAACCGGATCACCGACGACCGCGACTTCGCCACCCGCCTGATCGCCGAGGCGCTTGCCGGAGCGGAGCAGGCCTGACGGGGGCCTGTCCCCGTACCCTGACGGATCGCCGGGTCGGGGGCGCACGGCCGGGGCTGCGGTGAATTCGCCGGACCCGCCGGAATCAGGTGCCCCAGGCCGGGAGCGGCAGCGCCTTGCCCGTCTCGGCGTACGACTTGAGGCTGGACAGGACGAAGCTCCAGCCGCCCGAGATCTCTCGCAGCTCCTGCTCGTCGCGCAGGTTGACGTGCGTCACGGTGAGCCGCACGGTGTCGCCGTACGGCTTGAGCTCGAACGTCACCCGGGACGGACCGCCGGGGCGCTCCTCGTCGGGGCCCGCCCAGGTCAGCACCAGGCGGCGCGGCGCCTCGATCTCCACCACGGTGCCGACGACGTCGTCGACGCCGGACTCGTCCAGGCGGCGGTGCGCCCAGGGGGAGCCGGGCTGCCAGTCGGAGACGTTGCGGTGGTACCAGTACGCCGCCGTCGCCTCGGGGTCCATGAGGCACTCCCAGACCTTTTCCGGGGTGGCGGCGATGTAGGTGGTGTGGACGTACTCGGGGCGCGGCTCGTTCTCGGCGCTCATGGCGGACTCCGCTTTCTGTTTCAGTGCGCTCAGCGCGTCCAGCCGTGGCCGGTCGAACGCGCTGATCCACCGCTCCTGGATCTCGTGGAGCGGCACGGGGTTGAGGTAGTGCAACTTCTCGCGGCCCTTGCGGACGGTGCTGACGAGACGGGCGGCCTCCAGCACCCCGAGGTGCTGGGTCAGTGACTGCCGGGTCATCTGCACGCTCTCGCACAGCTCGCCCAGCGTCCGGCCGTTGTTCTCGCGCAGCGTGTCCAGCACGAACCGCCTGGTCGGATCGGCCAGGGCCTTGAAGACCCGGTCCATCTCGCTGCTCACACCCCCAATCATGCAGGCATTTACCTGCATGTCAATCGGGGGCCGGTCCGGGACCGGTCGAGGGCCGGTCGGAGACGGCCGGAGACCGGCGTTCTGCCCGGTGGCGGCATGAGAGCCCCGATAGGGGTTATCGGGGAGAGCATGGTGCGTTTCGGAGCCGTGGGTCTCCTTCTGATCGGTGCCGCGGCAGCGGCGTCCGCTGCCGTGCTCGGGTCCCCCTGGTGGTGGCTGGGGGCGGGCGTTCTGGGGGCCGTCGGCCTGCTGGGCGGTCACGACCTCCTCCAGCGCCGCCACACGGTCCCGCGCAACTACCCCGTCATCGGCCACGCCCGCTATCTCCTCGAAGCGATCCGCCCGGAACTCCAGCAGTACTTCGTCGAGCGGAACTTCGACGGCCGTCCCTACGACCGCGACACCCGCAACATCGTGTACGAGCGGGCGAAGGGCATCGACGCCGAGGAACCCTTCGGCAGCGAACGGGACATGTACGCGCGGGGCTACGAGTTCCTCGTGCCGTCGATGGCGCCCGTCGACATCCCGGACACGCCGCCCAGGGTCAGGATCGGCGGCCCCGACTGCGCCCAGCCGTACGACATGGCGCTGCTCAACGTCTCCGCGATGAGCTTCGGCTCCCTCTCCGCCAACGCGGTCCTCGCCCTCAACACCGGGGCAGCACGCGGGGGTTTCGCGCACGACACCGGCGAGGGCGGCCTCTCCGAGTACCACCTGCGCCCCGGCGGCGACCTCGTGTGGGAGATCGGCACCGGCTACTTCGGCTGCCGTACCGAGGACGGCGGCTTCGACGCCGAGCAGTTCCGGGAGAAGGCCGCCCACCCCTCCGTCAAGTGCGTCTCGCTCAAGCTGTCCCAGGGCGCCAAGCCGGGCATCGGCGGCGTCCTGCCCGGCGGCAAGGTCAACGCCGAGATAGCGAAGGTGCGCGGGGTTCCGCGGGGTGAGACGGTGATCTCACCGCCGTACCACCGGGAGTTCCACACCCCGCGCGAGCTGGTCGGCTTCCTGGCCAGGATGCGTGACCTCGCGGGCGGCAAGCCGGTCGGATTCAAGCTCTGCCCGGGCTCGCGAGCCCAGTTCCTCGCCGTGTGCAAGGCGATGCTGGCCGAGGGCATCACCCCCGACTTCATCGTGGTGGACGGCGCCGAGGGAGGCACGGGCGCGGCGCCGCTCGAGTTCGCCGACCATCTCGGGATGCCGCTCACCGAGGGGCTGATCACCGTCCACAACGCCCTGACCGGCGCCGGGCTGCGCGACCGCGTCCGGGTCGGCGCCAGCGGAAAGGTCGCCACCGGATCGGACATCGTCAAGCGGCTCCTCATGGGCGCCGACTACACCAACGCGGCACGCAGCATGATGTTCGCCGTCGGCTGCATCCAGGCCCAGCGCTGCCACACCAACCGCTGCCCCACCGGCGTCACCACGCAGGACCCGCGCCGTGCCCGCGCCCTGGACGTCGCCGACAAGTCCGAGCGGGTCCGCCGCTACCAGGAGGCGACCGTCCGCAGCGCCCAGCAGATCATGGCCGCGATGGGCGTGAGCGACCCCCGGGACCTGCGCCCGGAGATGCTGCGCCGCCGCGACACGCCCCACGGCGACTTCAGCTCCTACGCCGGGCTCTACGACTGGCTCGCCCCTGGTGAGCTGACAGCCCAGCCCCCGGCCGCGTGGGCGGCCGACTGGAAGGCCGCCGACGCCGACCGCTTCGCCGGCTGACCCACCCATACCCGTACCTGAAACCCGTGCGGCGGCACCGCGCCCGCCGTGTGACACCAGTGGGCCGCAGGGCCCGCGGAGAGGACGATCCCATGGCTCGTACCGTCGCCCGTCTCGTCGTGGACACGCTGGAGGAACTGGGGGTACGTCACGTCTTCGGTGTCGTCGGCGACGCGCTCAACCCGTTCACCGACGCCATCCGCGCCTCCGAGGCCGTGTCCTGGGTCGGCTGCCGTCACGAGGAGGCGGCGGCGTTCGCGGCAGGTGCCCAGTCCCAGCTCACCGACACGCTCGGGGTGTGCATGGGCACGGTCGGCCCCGGCTCGGTCCACCTCCTGAACGGTCTCTACGACGCCGCGAAGAGCGGCACGCCGGTGCTCGCCATCGCCGGACAGGTCCCGCAGGCGGAGCTGGGCACCGACTACTTCCAGGAGGTCGACAACGACCTGCTCTTCAAGGACGTCGCCGTCTTCCGCGCCACCGTCACCTCGCCCGCCCAGCTCCCGGCGCTGCTGGAGGTCGCGGTGCGCACCGCCGTCGGGCGGCGCGGGGTCGCCGTGCTCACCGTGCCCGGCGACATCGGTGACCTGGAGGTGCCCGACGACCGGCCGGTCCGGCTGTCGCTGATCGGCTCCGCCAACCGGCCCGACGACCCCGCGCTCGACGAGGCCGCCTCCGTGATCGACGACGGCGGCAAGGTCACGCTGCTCGTCGGCCGGGGAGCGCGCGGCTGCCGCGAGGAGGTCCTCGCCCTGGCCGAGCGGCTGGCCGCGCCGATGGTGCTCACCCTCAAGGCCAAGGAGGGCTTCGAGGGCGACAACCCGTACCAGGTCGGCCAGACCGGGCTCATCGGCAATCCGGCCGCCGCCCGCGCCATGGACCACGCCGACACCCTGGTGCTGCTGGGCACCGACTTCCCGTACCGGGACTGGTATCCCGAGGGCAAGAAGGTGATCCAGATCGACCGGGTCGCGGAGCACATCGGACGCCGCGTGCCCGTGGACGTCGGGCTCGCCGCGGACGTGGGCCCGACCCTGCGCGGGCTCCTCGAGCGCGTGCGGCCGCGTTCGGACCGGGGGCATCTCGACGCGGCGCGGGCGAAGTTCACCAAGTGGCAGGAGGGACAGCGGGACCTCGCCTCGCCCGGCCACGACCGGGGTCTGCTCGGCCGGGTCCGCTCGGCGTTCGACAACCGCTCCCACCTCGTACGCCCCGAGGCGCTGGCCCTGGCCGTGGACGCCGCCGCGAGCGACGACGCGGTGTTCACCTCCGACACCGGCATGGCCACGGTGTGGCTCTCCCGCTTCGTGGAGATGCGCCGCGACCGCCGCCTGCTCGGCTCCTACAACCTCGGCTCGATGGCCAACGCCATGCCCCAGGCGATCGGCGCCCAACTGCTCGACCGCGACCGGCAGGTGGTCGCCTTCTGCGGCGACGGCGGCCTGTCCATGCTGCTCGGCGACCTGATGACCATCCGCACCGAAGGGCTGCCGGTCAAGCTCGTCGTCTTCGACAACCAGCGCCTCGGCATGGTCAAGCTGGAGCAGGAACAAGCCGGGCTCCCGGAGTTCGGCACCGTCCTCGACAACCCGGACTTCGCGGCCGTCGCCCAGGCCCTCGGCATCCCCGGCATCCGCGTCACCCACCCCGAGGAACTGCCCGACGCGGTGAAGCGGGCGTTCGCGGAACCGGGACCCGTCCTGCTGGACGTGCTCACCAACCCCGACGAGATCGCCGTACCCGGTAAGGCGACGGTCCAGCAGGGCTGGGGATTCGCCATCGCCAAGGTGCGGGAGAACCTGTCGAGTTCGGGCGGCTGAACGGCGCCGCCGAAGAGCACGGCGCGGCCGGACCGGGGTGGCCGGCCGCGCCGTGCTCTTTGGCCGATAACGACCGTCGACTGGAAACATGTCGACATAAGGTCATGGGTAACTGTCCCTGTCGGCCGACATATTCGCGCACTCCATGACCTCGACCCGCACTATGTGCGATGGGCCTACGACCTGATCCGCGCCGTCCAGGGCCCAGTCCCCGCCAGGAGATTCGCCATGTCCGACGACAGCTCCGAGTTTCCCTCCGGCCCACCGCCGTCCGACCACCCCCACCCCACCGGCACACCCCCGCACACACCCAGTTGGTCGCAGCGAGACGGATCGGGCCGCCCTGAGTCGCCTGGCCGGCGCTCCGGACCGCACCGCACCCTTCGCCTGTTACGCCGCGCCTACCGCTGGCAGCGGCGCGTGCCGTCCCTCACCGCGCTGGGCTACTTCGCCGGGTTCCTCGCCCTGACGGTCAAGGCCCCGGGGCTCATGACCCGTCCGGGGCCCGGCGGACTGCCCACCGGTCTCGTGCTGGCCCTCGCGCAGATCCCCGTCACCTGGCTGGCCGTCCTGCTCTACGAAGCCTCCGCACGCTCCGTCGTCGACCCGCTGATCCACCGCGTCCGCCAGTCGCACCCGGCGCACCGGGAAGGAGCCCGGTGACGGAGTTCAGCGGTCCCGCGCAGTCCTGGTCCCTGGCCGCCTTCTGCTCCGTCGTCGCACTGACCCTGCTGCTCTGCGTCCTCACCGGCCCGGACGCCGACGACCTGGCCGAGTTCTACACCGGCTACAAGTCCCTCTCGCCCCTGCGCAACGGACTCGCCATCGCCGGGGACTACATCTCCGCCGCCACCGTCCTCACCATCGGCGGCATCATCGCGCTGTGCGGCTACGACGGAGTCGTCCTCGCCCTGAGCGCCGTACTCTCCCTGCTCCTGCTGATGTTCCTGCTCGCCGAGCCGCTCCACAACACCGGCCGCTACACCATGGGCGACGTCCTCGGCCACCGCCATCCGGCCCGGTCCGTGCGCATCGCGGCGTGCGCGGTCACCCTGCTCGCGCTCGTCCCGATGATGATCGTCCAGCTCGCCGGTGTCGGTGAACTCCTCGCCTACGTCCTGGGGTTCACGGAACCGGCCATGAAGAACGGCTGTGTGGCCGGCGCCGGGATACTCATGATCAGCTACGCCGCTCTCGGCGGGATGCGGGGCACCGCGCTCGTCCAGATCTTCAAGACGGTGATGCTCCTCGCCTCCGGTCTCGTCGTCAGCGGACTGATCCTGCACACCTTCGGCTGGAGCACCGAGACCCTGTTCCGCACCGCGGCGCACAAGAGCGGAGCCGGTCCCGCCTATCTGCGCTGGGGGCTGCAGTACTCCGTCAGCCCGCACCCCGCCCTCGACATGGCGAGCACCCAGTGCGCCATCGTGCTGGGCGCCGCCTGCCTGCCGCACGTCACCATGCGCATGTACACCGCGGGAACGCCGCGTCAGGTGCGCCGGGCCATGTCCTGGGCGGTCTCCTCGGTCACCCTGTTCATCCTGATGCTCGTGCTGATCTGCACCGGCGCCACCGCCCTCCTCGGGCGCGCGCGCATCACCGGTGCCGACCCCCATGGCACCACCGCCTACCTGCTCGGCGCCCGCGCCGCCTTCGGCAACGGCCTCTCCCGGCCCGAGAGCCTGCTCTTCGCCACCGTCACCACCGCCGTCTTCCTCACCCTGCTCGCCTCCGTGGCCAGCATGACGCTCGCCTGCGCCAACGCCCTCGCGCACGACCTGACCGCCTCCCGGCCCACCCCGCTGCCCCCGGCGCGCGAACTCACGCTCGCCCGCTCGTGCGCCCTGCTCGTCGGCATCCCCGTCATCCTGGTGGCGGCCCTCGCCCAGCACCGCAGCCTCCAGCCCCTGGCGACCCTCTCCTTCACCCTCGGCGCCTCGGCCATCGCGCCCGCGCTCCTCTACACCCTCTTCTGGCGCCGCTACACCCGCGCGGGCCTGCTCGCCACGCTCGTCGTCGGCTCCCTCACGGTCCTGGCCCTGACCCCGGGCACGACGCTCGTCTCGGGATCACCCCTGGCCGCCTTCCCCGAGGCCGACTTCGACTGGTTCCCTTACAACACCGCCGCCCTCGCCTCCATCCCCGCGGGCTTCCTCGCCGGCTGGCTCACCAGCCTGCTCTCCGGCAAGTCCGCAGCCGACCGGGAACGCAGCCGCTACGAATCCGCCGAGCACCGCCTGCTGACGGGGCCGCCGTCACGGGACCGGATGCCGTGAAGAAGGCGGTGCGTGAAAGGCGCCCGGAGCCGGCGGCGCGGTGAGCGGAGCCGTTCAGAGAGCCATGGGCCGGTATGCGAGAGCCTCGGCGACGATCCGCTCGGGCGAGGCATCGCGTAGCCCGGCCGGTGGGTGGAAGATTAGGTCGCTGATCCGGGGGTGGGGCACGTTGGCCCGGAGGAGCCGCAGGCAGTAGTCGGACTCCGGGCTGCCGGAGAGGACCCTGCGGACCAGCTCGGTGAGTTCGTCCGCGGTGACGTCCGCGACCCTGGGCCGGGCTGGGCGGGCGGCCTCCGACGCCAACGCGCTCAGGCTTCGGCTGCCGTCGTACTCGGTGAAGTCCGGTGCCTCGTAGGCGTGGCCCGTCTTCGAGTTGAAGGCGCTGATCTCGTCGCCCGCCTCGCCGGCTCCGCCGCGCACCAGCTCGGCGATCCGCTCGATGTCGCGGGAGAGCTCCTCCAGCCGCTGCGCGCTCACGGGCGGGGGCGACAGTTCCGGTCTCAGGTCCACAGCCGCATTGTGTCCTGTCGTCGGCGGCGTGAGGCTGGGGCACCCTCCGACGAAGGCGGCTGTCGACCTCCCCGGGCACCTCGCCTCACGCCCCCACGGCTCGCCTCAGCCGACGGGCACCCCGCTCACGACCCCCCGCGCTCCCGCGGGATCTTCTCCCCCGCCTCGATCGCCACCGGCAGCCGGTTCTCTGCCGGGGGGAGCGGGCAGGTGGCGAGGTCCGTGTACGCGCACGGGAGGTTGGCGGCGCGGTTGAAGTCCAGGACGACCGTGCCGTCGACGGCGGGCGGGTCGATGGTGAGGGCGCGGTTGGCGGCGTAGGTGGTGACACCGGAGGTGGCGTCGGTGAACAGGACCATCAGGCGGCCCTCGCCCGCGCCCGGGAACACGGTCAACGAGAGCGCCTGGCCGTCGAGTTCGAACTCGATCCGGCCCGGAGCGTCGTACACGTGCTCAAGGCCCTCGACCGCCGCGCCGACCGTGGTGGGGCGGGGGGTGTCGAAGGGGACGTAGCGGCCGGTGACGGCCCAGCGGGGGTCGGGGGCGTAGGCGGGGGTGCCGGTGAAGGCCGTCCGCAGGGGGGCGTCCGGGTGGCGGGGGCGGACGATGTCGTGGCCGCCGCGCTTGGCGACCTCGATGACGGCGTCGCCCCAGACGGCGTCGACCCCGCCGCGTTCGGGGAGGACGCCGAAGTGGTGCTCGCCCCGGACCGGCACGCCGTCCACCAGCACCTCTTCGCCCTCGTCCAGGTCCACCACGACGCCCTCGGCGCCGGTGTGCCAGGCGCCCGGCGCGTCGGGGAAGCGCTGCGGGCGGTCGTCCAGCCAGTGCAGGCCGGTGATCGCCAGGAAGCCGTGCGGGGCGGAAAGCCGTGCCTCGTGGGCGCGGTACCACTCCAGCCAGTCCTCGGTGAACGCCCGGAGGTCCGTCGTGGTCGCTTCGGTGGTCATGCGAGCTCCTTCATTGCGTGGGGTGGTACGGGGGGATGCGGGAAGGGACGGCCGCGACGACGTGACGCGGTCGGCGTGCGCGTCGGCCACGGACCGTCACTGACAAGGCGTCTGGGAGACTCGTGCGAATGCAGCCGTTTTTGACGAACCCCGACAGCGTCAAGGGACCCGTGACGCTCCTCGACGACCAGGGGACGGGCTGGGTCCTGTACCGCAAGCGGCTCGACCTGCGCGTGGTGCGTCGGCTCGTCAAGGACGCCGGCACACCTCTGGTCTGGGGGGACATGGGCGGCACGAGCCCCCGGCTCACGTCGGCGGCCGAACGGTCGGTGGCCTGGGAGCGGATCAAGGACGCGTACATGGGACCGGGCGGAACGTCCCCGACCGGCCGCTACCTGGCCCACGAGTTCCGCGCCGAGCCGGGGCGGCGCATGGTCTATATCGAGGACCACTGCTGACTTCCGCGTGCCGTGAGCCACCGGCCACCTCCGAGTCGACGCCGCGGAAAGCCGCCCCACCCGGCGCGCCGGCAAGAGCATCAGGCGGCCAGCTCGCCGAGCAGGTCCCAGGTGCGGCGCCGGTCCTCGTCGCCCGCGATCTCCGTGCCGGAGAAGACGACCTCGGTCGCACCGGCGTCGCGGTAGCGCCGTACCTCCGCCGCGACCGTCTTCTCGTCGCCGATCACGGCCACGTCGGAGGCGCGGCGGGCGCCGGAGAGTTCGAGGACGCGGGCGTAGGACGGGATCTGTTCGTAGAAGGCGAGGTGGTCGGTGGCCTTCCGCCGCACCGCCTCCACGTCGTCCGTGACCACGCCGGGCACGAGGGCGACGACGCGGGGCGCGGGACGGCCGGCGGCCTCGGCCGCGGCGGTCAGGGCGGGGACGATGTGGTCCGCGAGGGCACGCGGTCCGGCAAGGTAGGGCAGGATGCCGTCCGCCAGTTCGCCGCTGACCCGCAACGCCTGCGGTCCCATCGCGGCGACCAGGATCGGTACGCCGTCCTCGGCACCCGGTACGCGCGCGGGGACCGGAGTGGTGGCGGTCAGCAGCTCACCGTGGAAGTCGGCCGTGCCGGTCTGCGTCAACTGCCGTAGCGCCGTGAGGAATTCGCGCAGCCGGGCGATGGGTCGTTCGAAGGGCAGCCCGAAGCCGGTCTCGGTCAGGAGCTTGGTGCCGAGCGCCAGACCGAGGTGGTACCGGCCGTGCGTGGCCGCCTGGGCGGTCAGCGCCTGGCTGGACACGAGCAGCGGATGGCGGCCGAAGACGGGGATCGCGGAGGTGCCCACCTGCAACCCGGGCACCTCCCGCCCGACGATCGCCGCGAGCTGCGGCGAGTCCGCGCCGAAGGTCTGCCCGAACCACGCCGACCGCAGCCCGGCGTCCGCCGCCTCCTGGGCAAGCCGCACGGTGGCGTCCACCTGATTGGGCGCTTCGGCCGCGTTGAGTGCTACTCCCACAGTCATGTCAGGGAAAACGGGCGTGGGCGGGACCGCATTCCGGTTCTTCTGTGACAGCTTCTTGTCAGTCACATGTACAGGCCGCACATATGTGCGAGTCGCATATGTGCGGGTTACATATGTGTGCGGTGCTATGGCCCGAGGGCTTCACGGGTGGATCAGCGTTCGGGTGCCGTGCGTGTCGCGCGCGGCAGGCGGCAGGTCGCCTGGCGTCTGCTTGAGGTGCCCGTGCCGGCCGCCCGGTGGATCCGTTCCGGCAAATCACCTACGGGCTGGAGGAGTTGGACGAGAGTGCGAGAGCGCGTTCCGTGACGAGGAACGGCGAGGTGAGCCGCCCCGCGCGGCGGCGGTCGGTCAGCCGGGCGAACCTGGGGGAACTCGCATGGCCAGGACGGCGATGTCGTCCTGTCGGTCGTCACCCATCCGGGCGAGCAGCTCGTCGAGGAAGACCTCCAGCGGCTCGCTCGCGAACGCCGTCGCGTACTGGCGCAGCCGGGTCAGACCGCGTCCGATGTCCTCGCCGGGGCGTTCCACGAGCCCGTCGGTGTAGAGGAGGAACGTGCAGCCGGGCGGCAGGACGAGGTGCGCGGTGTCGCGGTCGAGGTCGGGGTCCACACCGAGGACGGGGGCGTGCCCCTCCTCCAGGAGGTCGCCGCGGCCGTCGGGGCAGACCAGCAGGGGCGGCAGATGCCCGGCGTTCGTCCAGTGCAGCCGCCAGGGCGCGTCCGGGGGCGTCTCCACCCGGGCGATGACCGCCGTGACGAGTTCGACGGCGGTCAGGCCCTGCATCACCCGGTCGAGGCGGCCCATCGTGCCCGCCGGGTCGTCCCCGCTGTCGTAGGCGAGGGCGCGCAGCATGTTGCGCAACTGCCCCATGCGGACGGCGGCGGTCAGATCGTGGCCGACCACGTCACCGATGGCCAGGATCAGCGAGCCGTCGGGCAGCCGGAACGCGTCGTACCAGTCGCCGCCCACCTCTGCCCGCTCCCGCGCGGCCACATAGCGCGCGGCCAACTGGACGTCCCCGACGCCGGACAGGTCCGGCAGCAGGGAGAGCTGCAACTGCTCGGCGGTGTGCTGCTGGAGCGCGTAGAGCCGGGCGTTGTCCAGCGCGAGGCCCGCCCGGTGTCCGAGGTCGGCGGCCAGCGCCTGTTCCTGCTCGTCGAAGGGGGTCGCCGGAGCGCGCCGGACGAGAGTCAGCGCGCCGAGCGCCTGCCGCCGGGCGCGCAGCGGCACGATCAGCGCGGTCTCCGCGCCCAGGCTCCGGTACAGCCGCCACTGCGCTGCGTTCAGCGGGTCCTCCGGCTCCGCCGTGGAGAAGGCGTCGATCACCAGGGGACCCGCGCCGCGCAGCACCTTGGCCAGCACGGCCGCCGACTCGCCCGGCGCGGGCAGGGACGCGCCCGGCAGGACCCGTACCGCCCGCTCCGGGTCACGGTCCGTGACCGTCAGCCGGCGCAGGCCGTCGCCCTCGATCACGTCGATCACACAGGCGTCGGCCAGGTTGGGCACCACCACCCGGGCGAGCCGGCGCAGCGCCTCTCCGGCGTCCAGGCTGGACGCCAGCGCGCGGCTCGCCTCGGCCAGCAGACGCAGCCGCGCCGCCGAGGCCGCCGGAGCGGACGCGTCGGACTCGGCTTCCGGCTGTGGTGGGTCGTCGTCCCGCTTCATCGCACTCCCTCTCCTTGTGTCTCCTTTGTAACCTTTGTCGCTCGGGGTTCGGAAACCTCAGCGTGTTGGCCTCCGGCGGTTCGGCGGGCCGGGTTGGAGGCGTGCGGTGGTCCGGCGGGCCCGGCTGCTGCCGCCCTGCCCTCGTCGGTCTTTGGCGCCATGTCCTCGGCAGCGGGTGCGCCGCTGTCCGTCGCCGTTCGGCAGAGGCCATCGGCACGGGAGTGCGTCAAGGGCGAGCCTCATCGCCGCTTCCATCGCGCGAGAACGGACCCAGCTCGCGATGACGGGCCGACTGGGTGACCCAGAAAGGCGGTTCGGGTGACGTCGGCCGCGCTCACGACCGCCGCGTTCGCGGTCTTCGTCGCCGACTGCGCCGACCGGCGCGCGTATCTCATGCGCGCCCCGAGGCGGTTGAACCTACCGCCGGTACGGGGGACGTGGGTCCGGGTCGTGGCCGCACATCACGCGAGGCGCCCAGGGGCTACGGGCGACGGGTCGGCGGGCTCTCACTCCACGCACCCCGTCAGCCGCTCGTACGCCAGCCGCGCCTCCGTCAGGAACTCCTCCGCCGCCGTGGCCCCCTCGAAGTCCATGACGCGCCAGCGGTGGGAGCGGTCGAAGCGGCGCAGCACGGTCGCGAGGGTGTCCTCGTCGGCGTGCCAGGTGCGCAGGGTGCTCACATCGGCGAGGGAGGCGAAGTTCGCGTCGTGCGCGGGCACGCACAGCACGCGGGTCTCCGGGCGGCCGTCCACCAGCGCGTGCAGCAGGGCCACGGGCCGGGCCCGTACGGTACGGTCCGGCAGCGCGGGTTCCTCCATGAGCAGCAGGACGGGGACCGTACCGCCCTGCCCGGTGAGGGTGTCGCCGATCCGTCCCGAGCCGACCGGATACCCGGTCACCCGGGTCGAGCCCGCGCTCACGAGGTCGTACCCGTCCGAGCCGTCGGGCGGGGCGAACGGCGAGCCGATCGTCGCGTCCACCGTGACCAGGAACTCCATCGCAGCCACCTCCCGTGATGCGCACACCATCCACGCAGAGGCCATCAGCACGGCCGTGGCACGGTCGGCCGCGCGGTCACAGGGCGAGCCCCATCGCCCCCGGCACCACCATTCTTCCCGCGCGGGGGTGAGGGGCAACCGTGGAGGGGGTCCGACGGGTCGATTCCGGCGGATTGCCGGACCGCACTCGGCGGGGTGCGGTACATCCCGGTGGCCGTCCGGCGAGGTTCAGCGGCTCACGGTGCGGGGGAGGAGTGAGCGGGTACGTTCGCCCGGCGGAGCGCGCCGGGCACGGTGTCGACGTGGCCGGCGGGGAGGTAGGCGATCGGGGACCCCGACCTGGCGCGCAGCCCGTCGTCGCGCCCGGCCGCGCGCACGTGCCGGCCGGCACCCCCGTCACCAGCCCTGTCACCAGTCCCGCCACCAGGAGGAGCCGATGGAACTCGACGTGATCGTGGAGATCCCCCAGGGGTCGCGCAACAAGTACGAGATGGATCACGAACTGCACCGCATCCGCCTCGACAGGATGCTGTTCACCTCCACGCAGTACCCGGCCGACTACGGCTACATCGACGGCACCCTCGGCGGTGACGGCGACCCGCTGGACGCGCTCGTGCTGACCGGCGACCCGACGTTCCCCGGCTGTGTCGTGGAGTGCCGGGCGGTCGGCATGTTCGTCATGCGGGACGAGCACGGTCCCGACGAGAAGATCCTCTGCGTCCCCGCGCACGACCCGCGCTACGCGGATGTGCAGGACATCGACGACATCCCCGGCTTCGACCGGATGGAGATCACCCACTTCTTCGAGGTCTACAAGGACCTGGAGCCCGGCAAGTCCGTCGAGGGCTCCCACTGGGAGGGGCGCGAGCAGGCGTACGCTGAGATCGCCGCCTCCCGCGCCCGCACCGCCGAACCGGCGCGCCAGGGAGCCTGAAACGGGGCGGGACCTGAGGCGGGCGTACACCTCGGCGCCCGCCAGTCCCGCCTCGGGCAGGCTCGGTGCGCCAAGCGGGGCGCTCGCGGCAACGGCTCCGGGCGTCAGTCGGAGTCGAGTTGGTGGTCCGACCAGACGTAGCTCTCGGGGAGCAGGGCGGTGATCGGGAGAGTGTGGAGATGGTCGGTGGGGCCGAGGATGACGTGGGAGGCGGGGAAGTAGTCGAGGAGGACCTGGCGGCAGCGGCCGCAGGGGGGAATGACGCCTCGGTCGCGGTCGCCCACCGCGACGATGGTGTCCAGGGTGTGGATGCCCTGGGCGGCGGCCGTGCCGATCAGGACGAGTTCGGCGCAGGGGCCGCCGGTGAAGTGGTAGGCGTTGACCGCGGTGACGATCCGGCCGTCCGGGGCGCGGCCCGCGGCGGCGACGGTGTGGTTGTCGCCATGGGTGCGGGTGCGGGCGATGTGCGTGGCGGCCTGGACGAGTTCGTGGTCGACGCCGGGGGCCTGTGTGCTCAACTCTTCACCTCGGGAGCCGGATTGATCGGTCGGGGAGTGTGGCGGTGCCTGGTCTCCGGGGGACCTCCGGCGGCGCCTCCTCCTTGATCACGCCCGCATACTATGCGGGCGTGACGCACCCCTTACGTCTCCGGGACTTCCGCCTGCTCTTCGCCGGCCGCACACTGTCCACGCTCAGTGACGCCCTGGTGCCGACTGCCCTGAGTCTCGCCGTCGTACGGCTCACCGGGTCGGCGACCGCTCTCGCGGTCGTGCTCGGGTGCGCGCTCGGTACCCGGCTGCTTCTGCTGCCCGTGGCCGGGGTGCCGGCGGACCACGGCGACCCACGCCGGGTCGCCCTCGGCGCCGACGCGACCCGTGTGCTCACCCAGGCGGTCGTGGCCCTTCAACTCCTCACCGGGCACGCCTCGATCACGGTGATCGCCACGGCCCAGGCGGTGGCGGGCGCGGCCTCGGCCGTCAGCCTCGCCAACCTCTCTCCGCTGCTCACCCGGGTGGCCCCGGTCTCCGGCCCGGCGCGGCAGAAGGCCAACTCCCTGATGGGCGTGGCCAAGAGCGTCGCCCTGCTCGGCGGTCCCGCCCTCGCCGGCCTGCTGATCTGGGCGGTCGGCATCGGCTGGGTCTTCGTGCTCGACTCCGCCGCGTTCGCCGTCAGCGCGGCTCTCATGCCGTTCGTCCGGCTGCGCCCGAAGGCGGGGCCGGCGCCCGCCCGCCGCCCCCTCCGCGCCGGGCTGGTCGAGGGCTGGGCCGAGGTGACGGCGCGGGACTGGTACTGGACCAGCCTCCTCGCCCACGCCGCCTGGAACTTCGCGGCCAACGTCCTGCTCACCCTCGGCCCGCTCGTCGCGGTCACCCGGCTCGGCGGTCAGGGCGCCTGGATCGCCCTGACCCAGGCGGGCGGCATCGGTATGCTCGCCGGGTCACTGCTGGCCGGGCGTGCCCGTCCCCGGCGTCCGGTCCTCGCCGGCAACCTCGTCCTGGCGACCTACGCCCTGCCGCTGGCCCTCTTCGCCACAAGTGCCCCTCTCCCTATGCTGGTTGGCGGTTACGGCATCGCCATGGCGGGCCTCGGCTTCCTCAGCCCCACCTGGCAGACCACCGTCCAGACCGCCATCCCGCCACACGTGCTCGCCCGGGTCGCCTCCTACGACTGGCTGGTATCGCTCGCCGCACAGCCGCTCGGCGTGTTCCTCGCCCCCCTCGCCCTGCGCCTCTGGGGCGCCCGCGTGCCGTTCGCCGCCTCGGCCGTCCTGGTCGCCGTCGTCTGCGCCGGTACCGCCCTCGTCCCGGGCGTACGCGACCTCCGCTCCGACCGGGACGTCGAGGTGGCCCGCGCCGCCTGAACGATCAGGCCGACGCGTTCCGTTCGTCCGCGACCACGGCGGGCTCACCGCCCGTCAGGCCCACCAGTTCCCTGAACGATGTACGGAACACCGTGTGCGCCAGACCGGCGCTCGCCCACACGTGGTCGTACTCGGCCAGCGTGGTGTCGATCAGCGTCCGTACGGGGGCGGGGTGACCCACCGGGGCCACGCCGCCCACTTCCTGGCCGGTCACGGTGAGGACGTACGCGGGATCGGCGTGGCGGATCTTCTTCCGGCCCACGCCGAGGAGGCGGGCCAGGAGACGGGTGTCCACGCGGTGGGCGCCGCTGGTGAGGACGAGCAGGGGTGCGCCGTCGGCGGTGAAGACCAGGCTGTTGGCGATGGCGCCCACCGGGCAGCCGAGTTGGGCGGCCGCGGTCGCCGCCGTCGGCGCGGGGGCCGGAAGTTCGACCACGTCGGCGGTGCTGCCGTAGGCGCGCAGGACCGCGCGGACGCGTTCCACTCGCTCATGCACGGGCGGCTTCCTCTCGTTCTCCGGATGTTCCGGCCGCGACGGCGGGCCACTCCTCGGCGAGGACCGACCATACCTCCTTGTCGAGCCGCACCCCGCGGTACGGATAGCGCTGCCGCAGCACGCCCTCGCGGGTCAGGCCGAGGCGGCGCGCGGCCTCGGTGCTGCGCGTGTTGCCCGAGGCGGCCATCCACTCGACGCGGTGCATCCCGCGCTCGCGGAAGGCCCAGTCGATCAGGATCCGGCAGGCCCGGTTCACCAGGCCGCGCCCCTCGCCCGCGGCCTCCAGCCAGCAGCCGATCTCGCACACCCCGGAGGCGCTGTCGAAGTGGGTGAACATGACACCGCCGACCAGGGTGCCCTCCAGCCAGATGCCGTAGATCCGGCCGGAGTCCCCGGCCTGGCGGTCGGCGTACCGCTGGAGCGTGGCGGTGGCGGTTTCGAGGTCCGTGCTGAAGGTCGCCCACGGTATCCACGGGTCCACCGTGGGCCGGGCGCGGTCGATGTGCTCCAGGAACTCCTGGGCCTGCCAGGGCTCCAGCGGGCGGAGCTGGGCGTCGTCGGTGAGCGGCAGGGCGAACACGGGCACCTCCGGGTACGTAACAAGCGTTCGGTACGTAAGGTAGCAGTATGCCGCCCGCGCCTGTCGACCATGCATCCCGCCGTGAGGACGTGAGCCGTGCCGTGTGGCAGGTGCTCGCCGAGAAGGGGTTCGGCGGGCTGACCCTGCGCGCCGTCGCCGCCGCGATGGGCGTCTCCACCGGGATGCTCATGCACTACTTCCCGGCCAAGCGCGCCCTGATCGCGCACGCCCTGAGCCTGCTGGAGAGCAACACGGCAGGGCGGCCGCGCCGCGAGCACCCCGCCCCCGGCCTCGCCACCGTCCGGGCCATGCTCCTCGACATCCTGCCGCTGACCCCCGACGACACCGCCCGCAACCGCATCTGGGTCAGCTCCTGGGACCTGTCCCTGGCCGACGACGCCCTCGCCGCCGAACAGGCCGACCGCTACACGCGGTTGCGCGCGACCCTGAGCCCGCACCTCTCGGTCGCCCGTGACGCGGGAGAACTCACAGCCGACGCCGACCCGGACCAACTCGCCGCCGCGGCCGTCGCGTTCACCCATGGTCTCGTCGTGCAGGCGCTCTTCGACCCCGGCCGGTTCCCGGAGGACGTCCAGACCGCGATGCTCGACGGCTTCCTCGCCTCACTCGCGACGCACTGACCGGATCGGTCGCCGTCCCGCTACCGTTGCTCCGCATGACGGCTGCCCAGACGGACATCACCGAGGACCTGATCCGGGATTTGCTGCGCGAGCAGTACCCCGATCTCGCGGACCGCCCCCTGAAGCTCGGGGCACTGGGCTGGGACAACCAGGTGTGGCGGCTCGGCGACGACCTCGCGGTCCGGATGCCGTGGGCGACGGACTCCGCGGACGCGCTGCTGCGCAAGGAACACGCCCTGCTGCCGGGGCTCGCGCCACACCTTCCGCTGCCGATTCCCGTCCCGCAGCGGCTCGGTGAGCCCTCGGAGCGGTTTCCGCGTCCCTGGCTCGTCACCACCTGGGTGCCGGGCGAGCCCGCCGACCGTGCCCCCGCGACGCACCCCACGGAAGCGGCGACCACCCTGGCCGCCTTCCTGACCGCACTCCACCGCCCCGCCCCCGACGACGCCCCCTCCGGCCGCGACCGGGGTGGCGTACTGGCCGACAGCGCCGAACATCTCACCCGGGCGCTCGCCTCCGCCGCCGACCTCGGTCTGGTCCCCGACCCGGACGCCGTCCGGGACGTGTGGGAGGACGCCGCCGCCGCGCCCGCCTGGACCGGCCCCCGTCTCTGGCTCCACGGTGACCTCCACCCCGCCAACGTCCTCACCGCCGACGGCACCTTCTGCGGCGTCATCGACTTCGGCGACCTCTTCGCCGGCGACCCGGCCTTCGACCTCGCCGCCGCGTGGATCCTCCTGCCGGACAGCGCCGTCGACCTCTTCCACGCGGCGTACCGCCCCACCCCCGACCCCGCGACCCTCCGCCGCGCCCGGGGCTGGGCGGTGCTGCGCGCCCTGGCCGGCCTCCACATCGGCCACGCGGGCGACGAGGGCCGCCCCGGAGGCAAGCCGAGCTGGGGCCCTCCGGGCCGGGCGTCGCTGGAACGCCTCACGGCGGCGATGTCTCATTGACCAGCAATCGAGGGGGAGTCGGAGGACGAGTTCAGTCGAAGCGGCCTGGCGCGCGCTGCTCGCCGCCTACGGCGACCCGTGCCTGCCGGAAGGGGCGCTCAAGGTGCTCGCGCAGTCGTGACGCCGAGCACCCTGACTACCGCCAGAAGTGGCGCCCCTAGCGTTCACTCCTCCTCGTCCTCCTCATCCTCCTCGTCCTCGAACTCCTCGTCCTCATCCTCGTATTCGCCGTCGTCCTCGTCCTCGTCTTCGTCCGGGGACTCCTCGTCCTCGTAGCCCTCTTCTTCCTCGCCCTCTTCCGGCTCCTCCTGTTCTTCCTGCTCTTCCTGCTCTTCCTCCTCCATCGCTTCCTCGTGGGTGCGGACCACCTCGCCGTCGCGGATTTCGCCGCGCCAGCCTTCGACGTCGTCCTTGGTGAGGGTCACGTAGCGCTGGAAGTGCTTGAAGTCCAGGCGCAGGCGGCGGCCTTGGGCGCGCCAGAGGTTGCCGGTCTTCTCGAAGAAGCCGGAGGGGTAGTACTCGACCACCAGGACGATGCGGGTCAGGTTGGGCGCGAGTTCGTGGAAGCTGACGCAGCCGTTGGTGGTGCCCTTGGCGCCCTCGGAGGTCCAGACGATGCGGTCGTCGGGGATCTGCTCCTTCACGGTGGCCTTCCAGCCGCGGGTCGAGGGACCGACCTTGGCCTTCCAGTCGCTGCCGATCTCGTCGTGCCGGTTGACGTTGCGGACGCCCTTGGTGAAGCCGCTGAACTTGTCGTACTGCGTCCAGTGGTCGTACGCCTTGCGGATCGGCACGCCCACATCGAGGACCTCGATGATGTTCGTGACCTTGGTGGTCCCCGCGCCGCCTTTGCCCTTGCCCTTGCCGAAGACGTCCTTCGCCTTGCCGACCAGGTTGTCCTTGATGTTCCCGGCCTTCTCGCTGACGATCGCCTTCAGTGGGGACTGACCCCCGAGGACGCGGCTGCCGACGCCGGTGAGGAAGCCGCCGTTGTCGGCGGTGTCGAGCAGTTGCTCCGTCAGGCCGGACATCCGGTCGCCGGCCTTCTCGACCAGGTGCTCCGCCTGTGCGCCGAGGTAGTCGACGAGTTCGTCGCGCAGCATGTCCAGGCCGGAGCCGGGCGCCTTGTCCTTGACGCTGTCCTTGCCAGCCATGGCTTACCTCCCCCGCCCGGCTGTCTTCTTGGCGGCCGTCTTCTTCGCCGCGCTCTTCTTCGCGGGTGCCTTCTTCGCCGGTGCCTTCTTGGCGGGCGCCTTCTTGGCCGCCGCCTTCTTCGGGGGCTGCTTCTTCGCGGCGGGCGCGGACTTCTTCGCCGCCTGCTTCTGCGCCGTCTTCTTGGCCGGTGCCTTCTTCGCCGGAGTCTTCTTCGCGGCGGGTGTCTTCTTGGCAGGTGTCTTCTTGGCTGGGGCCGCCTTGCGGGACGGCGCGGCCTGCTTCTTCTCGGGCGGACGGCGCCGACGCGGCGGTTCCGGCTCCTCTTCCTCTTCTTCTTCCTCCTCTTCCTCCTCGCCGGGCTCCTCTTCCTCGGCCTCGGGCTCCTCCGGTTCCTCCTCCTCTTCTTCTTCCTCCTCCCCGGGTTCCTCCTCCTCGTCCTCGGGCTCCTCGGGCTCCTCCTCCTCCTCCTCCTCCTCGAACTCCGCCTCCTCGACCTCCTCTTCCGGCTCTTCCTCGCCGGGCTCCTCCTCGTCGTACTCCTCTTCCTCCTCTTCCTCGTCCTTCTCCCCGATGCGCCGCGTGCGCTCGTGCAGGGATTCGGCGAGGTCGGCCAGCCTGCGGTCGGCGGTGGCGGCCAGGGCCTTGCGGCCCGCGCTCAGCAGCTCCCCGCGCACCTGCTCGTTCAGCTCGGAGACGCCCGGCACCTCACCCAGGCGTCCCAGCCCTTCGCTCAGCAACTGCTGGGGGTTGAGTCCGAAGCGCCGCCCGGCGAGATACGTCGCCAGGCCGAAGGCGAGCCGCGCCTTCTTGGTGCGCCCCAGTACGTAGCCACCCGCGACGGCAGCGGCGAGAGCGACTTTGGTCGTGTCGTTCATGAAACGGTCCCTCCACGAGCGGCAGGACGGGTGCCCGCTCTCCCGGCGACAGCCCCGGGCCCAGCCCGCGATCATGAGACGTGGACTACAGACGTAGATGTACAGACGGACAGCGAACGGCGCAGACGGATACGCACACGCCCCACCCCCGTCCACCGCGATGCGCTGATGCGGCACCGGCGAACCTTCATGCGGCATATACGCCGTTATGATGAAATTGTATGTTCGCGCGTGGATTCTGGCGCCCGCTCCGAACCAGCGGAGAGATCCGATCACCGGAGAGACCATGGCCGCAGCAGAAGAACCCGCCAAGCGCCGCGCAGACGGCAGCCGCGGCACCCGCAAGGGCAACGCCGCGTGGGCCATGCGCACCGCGGCCGAGCAGCTGAGCGAGCTGCTCGGGCGGTCCCCCGAATCGGTCTCCGCATTGAAACCCACCGAAGACGGGTGGGAAGCCGATGTCGAGGTACTCGAACTGGAGCGAGTCCCCGAGACCACCAGCGTGATGGCCACCTACCGGGTCACCCTCGACAAGGAGGGCGATCTCGTGGCGTACGAGAGGACCCGTCGCTACACCCGAGGACAGATCGACCGGCGAGGCTGAGGCGAGGCGCCCGGGCGGCCGGTGAAGGGAGAGGCGCCATGAGCCTGGTGCCACAAGGCGGAGGACCGGTCGCCCAGGGCGGCGGCGGGAGCGGAAGCCTCTACGACGTCCTGGAGCTCATCCTCGACCGAGGGCTCGTCATCGACGTGTTCGTGCGGGTGTCCCTGGTCGGGATCGAGATCCTGAAGATCGACGCCCGCGTCGTCGTGGCCAGCGTCGACACGTATCTGCGGTTCGCGGAGGCGTGCAACCGGCTCGACCTCGAATCCGGCCGGAAGGCTCCCGCCCAGCTCACCGACATCGTCGGCGACTCGATGGAGAGCGGCGCCCAGGGCAAGTCCAAGGGCGCCATCACCGGCGCCGTCGAGGCGGTCACCGACTCGCTCAAGGGCGCGACCGGCGGTGACCAGGAAGAGGAGGAAGAGGAGGAGCCCGTGGAGAGGAAGCGGCGTCCGGCCCGGCGGTCCTCCCGGCGGGAGCGGAGTTCGGCCCGCGAGAAGGAATGAGCCATGGCCGTATACATCTACTCCGTCACCGGAAAACAGCACCCGCTGCGTCTCGACGGTCTGCGCGGCGTCGGCGAGAACCCGTCCGGCCTGCGCGCGGTGACCGCGGGCGAGCTGAGCGCCGTCGTCAGCGACGCGCCCGACAACCTGCGCCCCAAGCGCCGCGACATCGGCGCGCACCAGGAGGTGCAGGAACGGCTCATGGCCGATGGCACCATCCTGCCGCTGCGCTTCGGGCTCGTCGCGGAGGACGACGACGCCGTACGGGCCGCCCTGGAGGAGCGCGCCGACGAGTACACCGAGCGGCTCCGGGCACTCGAAGGATGCGCCGAGTACCACCTGAAGGCCAGGCAGGACGAGGACAGCCTGCTGCGGCAGATCCTTGAGGAGTCCAGCGCCGCACGGGAGCTGAACGACGCGATCCGCGCCGGTACCGCAGATGCGGGCGCGCCCGTGCGCCTGGGCGAGATGGTCGCACGGGAGGTGCAGGCCCGGCAGGAGGCGCTGGCCACCGGAGTGGTCGAGGCGCTGCGCCCGTTCGCACGGGACGTGGACTCCACCCAGCCGACCGGCGAGGACTTCCTCAGCGTGTCCTTCCTGGTGCCCGAAGATCAGGAAGAGCCCTTCCTGACCACCGAGTTGAGCGTCGCGCACCAACTGGGCGACGACCTCGACCTGCGCCTGCACGGCCCACTTCCTCCCTACAGCTTCGTCTGAGGACAGTCCCATGGGTCTCTTCACACAGCTCGTGACCCTGCCGCTCGCACCGGTGCGCGGCGTCGGCTGGGTGATGCAGCGCGTCCTGGAGGCGGCCGAGAACGAGTACTACGACCCGGCCCCCGTCAAGCGTGAACTCGCCGAACTGGAACGGCGGCTGGTCGCCGGGGAGATCGACGAGGAGACCTTCGACCGGCGCGAGGACGAACTGCTCGACCGGCTGGAGGAGATCCGGGCCCGCCGACAGGGCGGACAGACCTGACCCGGCACCCGGCACGCACCCGGCACCGACGGAACACGAGGCATCACCGTGACCGAACCCATGGCCAGCCGGCTCGGCTCCACCCCCTCGCGGGCGGCGCCGCCGTACGGACAGGGCTCCTCCGCCAACCTCGCCGACATCCTGGAGCGGGTGCTCGACAAGGGCATCGTCATCGCGGGCGACATCCAGATCAACCTGCTCGACATCGAGCTGCTCACCATCAAACTCCGGCTGCTCGTCGCCTCCGTCGACAAGGCGAAGGAGATGGGCATCGACTGGTGGGAGCACGATCCCGCGCTGTCCTCGCGCAGCCGCGGCGAGGGGCAGCGGTCGCTCGCCGAGGAGAACCAGCGGCTGCGCGAGGAGATCGAGACGCTGCGGCAGGAACGGGAGCTCGCCGAGCCGGGAGAGGCCGTAGAGGTCGGTGAACTGGTCGAGAGCGACGAACCGGCCGACGACGAAGAGGCCGAGGAAGAGGAGGAACTGGCCGACATCGAAGAACCGGAAGAAGAGGAGCCCGAAGAAGAGGAGCTGGAGGAAGAGGAGCCGGAAGAAGTGGAGCTGGAGGAAGAAGAGCCGGAAGAGGTCGACGAGCCGGCCGAACCCGAGGAGAAACCACGTACCAGGAGGACACGTCCGCGTACGGAACGCTCGGGTACTGAACGCTCGCGTACGGGACGTGCGCGCACCGAGCGGCCGCGTACCGCGCGCACCCGTCGACGGACCCGCGATGAGTGACCTCCTCACCTACGCGTACGCCGTCGCCCGCGCCGCCGACGGCCTGGACGCGGCCGCCGCGGCGCTCGACGGCGTGGCCGGAGCCCCGGTCCGGCTGCTGCCCTCCGCCCGCGACGACACGCTGCTGCTCGTGACCGGACAGGTCCCCGCCGAGGACTTCCGCGAGGACGCCCTCGCCCGGCATCTGGAGGACCTGGACTGGCTGGAGGCCGTCGCCCGCGCCCACCACCAGGTGATCGAGACCCTGGGCGCCCGGACGACCGTACTGCCCCTGCGCCTCGCGACCGTGTACCTGGACGACGCGCGGGCGCGGGACGTGCTGGACGAGGGGCGGGAGCTGTTCGCGGCCCGGCTCGACCGGCTGGCCGGACACGTCGAGTGGGGCGTGAAGATCTACGCCGACCCCGCGTCGGCCGCGCCGGAACCCGACGCCGGGTCCGCGGCGGGGCTGACCCCCGGCCGCTCCTACCTGCGCGGACGCAGGCGGCAGCAGACCCACCGCGACAGCGTCCACCGGGCCGCGCAGCAGGCCGCCGCCGCGGTCGAGGAGGCCGGGCGGCGCTACGCCGTCGAACGGGCCCGGCACCGCGTGCAGCAGGGGGCGCTCGCGGGCGGGGCGGGTGAGAACGTCGTCAACGACGCCTATCTCGTGGCCGGCGAGGACTCCGAGGCGTTCCGGGCCGAGGCGGGCCGCGCCGCCGAGGGGCTGCCGGGTGTCCGGGTGGAGGTCACGGGGCCCTGGGTGCCGTACTCCTTCGCCACACCGGCCACAGGTCACGAGGGCGCGCCGACGGGCGCGGCGCCGTGAACACGCACGTCCCCTCGCCGTCGGACGAGCCGCTGCCGCAGCGGCAGGTCGCGCTCATCGACCTGCTGGACCGGCTGCTGAGCGGCGGGGTCGTCCTGACCGGCGACGTCGTGCTGTCCATCGCCGACATCGACCTGGTGCGCGTGTCGTTGCGGGCGCTGATCGTGTCGATCGGGGAGGCCAGCCCGTCGCCGTTCGCGCTGCCGGCGGGGCCGGGGGACGAGCATGGCGGCTGAGGAGAGGGACCGCTCCGCGGAGCGGGCCGAGAGCCGTTCCGCCGAGGCCGCCCAGGACCGGTTCGCGGAGGTGGCCGAGGCCGCCGAGCGCGCCTTCCGGCTGCTGCCCGCCGCGCCCGGCGATCTGCCGCCCTCCGACAGACGCGACCGCTCACCGGCGCGCCGGATCAGCTCCGACCCCGACACCGTCGAGCGGGACCTCGTCCGGCTGGTCCTCACCCTGGTGGAACTCCTGCGTCAGCTCATGGAACGGCAGGCGCTGCACCGCGTCGACCAGGGGGACCTCACCGAGGAGCAGGAGGAGCGGCTCGGGGCCACGCTGATGATCCTGCACGACCGGATGAAGGGCCTGTGCGCGCGGTACGGGCTCACCATGGACGACCTCAACCTCGACCTCGGCCCGCTGGGGACGCTGCTGCCACCGGCCGACTGACTTCCTCTTGATGTCCCGGCGTACGGGTACTCGGCGGGCGTGCCGTGCCCGGGAGATCCCGGCGTGTGCGGCGCGGGAAGAGGTGAGGACATGGCGGTTCCCCGGCACACCATGCCCCACGGCCTGTCGGCGCTGGTGACCGGCTCGTCCCGGGGGCTCGGGCTGCTCATGGCCGAGTGCCTTGTCCGGCGGGGCTGCCGGGTGACCCTGCTCGCCCGGGACACCGACGAACTGGTGCGGGCCGCGCACTGGATGCGGGAGCGGACCGGGAGCCGGGTGGGGCTCGTGCCGTGCGACGTACGGGACCCGGAGGCGGTGGCGGAGGCGGTGCGGCGTACGGCCGAGGCGTCCGGCGGGCTCGACGTGGTGATCGCCAACGCCGGTGTCATCCAGGTCGCCCCCGCCGAGACCGCCGGGAACCGGGCCTTCCGCGACGCCTCGGCCACCATCTTCGAGGGCACCCTGAACACCGCCCTGGCCGCCCTTCCCTATCTGCGCCGCAGCCCGGTCGGCGGCCGGCTCGGGCTCGTCGGCTCGGTCGGCGGGCTGCTGTCGGTGCCGCACATGGTGCCGTACTCGTGCGCCAAGGCGGCGGTGCGCGCGCTGGGTGAGGGGTTGCGCGCGGAGACGGCGGGCAGCGCGGTGAGCGTGACCACCGTGCACCCCGGGCTGATGCGCACCGGCTCGCATCTCCAGGCGGAGTTCGGCGGGCGGGCGGAGGCGGAATACGCCTGGTTCTCCGCCCTCGCGGGCGCGCCCCTGCTGTCCATGGACGCGGAGCGGGCGGCGCGGCGGATCGTCCGTGCCGTCGAGCGCCGCCGTCCCCGCCTTGTGCTCACCCCGGCCGCCCGGCTGGCCTCCGTCGCGCATGGCGTGGCGCCCGACCTCACGACCCGGGCGAGCGGACTCGCGGCCCGCGTGCTGCCCGCGGCACCGGTGGGCGCGGGTGCCGCTGCGCGCGGGGCGATGCGGCAGGGGCACGCGCTGCGCGTCCGGCGCGGTCCGGTGTGGGCGCGTGCGGCGCGGGCCGCGGGGAGCGCGTTGAACGACAGGGCGGCGCGGAGGTACAACCAGAGGCGTCCGGGGCCGCCGACGAGTTCGTGACCGGTTACGGCGCGAGGGAGGACCAGAAGCCCGTCAGCGCCTCGACCACCGCGGCCGGGCGCTGCACGTTGGGGGAGTGGCCGCCCTCCGGGATCTTCGTGAACGGCGCGCCGAGAGCCTTCGCCATCGCCTCCGCCTCCTGCTCCGACCAGGTGTCGTCCGGGGTGCCGAAGACGACGGAGAGGGGAACTCCCTTGTCCTTGAGGTCGGTCGTGCGGTCGGGCTCGGTCAGCAACTGCCGTGCCGCGAGCCGCAGCGCCTCGGGTTCGTTGCGCGCCCAGCGGTCGGAGAGAAACGCCAGGACGTCCGCCGGGACACCGTCCTCGGCCGGGCGGAGATACGGCCACAGGTCGGGTACGGCCACGCTGTCGAGGGCGTCGAGCAGCAGCCCCAGCCGCTCCCGCGTGGGCGTCCCGACCTCGGCCGGGCCGAAGTTCATCAGCGTGAGGGAGGCCCAAGTCTCTTCGGGGCTGCGGCTGTTGAGCACGGCGAGGCGCGACACCAGCCCGCCGTAGGAATGTCCCACCAGATGCACCGGACCGGCGCCGAGCGCTTCGGCGAGTGCTCGCGCGTCCGCGGCGGCGGCGACGCCGTCATAAGCCGGGGCGGCCGACGCCGCACCGGTCTCGTACTGCCCGCGCTGATCCACGGCGTACACCGCGTACCCCGCCTCCCTCAACCCCGGGAGCACCGGCAGAAAGTCCTCCTTGCTCCCGTTGAACCCCGGCACGAGCAGCGCGGTACCCCGCCGCGCGGACCCGCTCGGCACGGCGGCGAGCGCCGCGAAGACGCCCCGCTCCGTCTCCAGCCGGACCCCCCGGACCCCGGGCGGACGGACGATGGTGAGGACTTGGCTCATGGGGCGATGCTACGGCCAGTCCAGGACCGTCAGCTCGGGCCACTGCTCCCGCCACCGGGCGGTCTTCGCCTCGTATACCGATCGCGGGGCGAGCACCGGGTTCGGCCGGACGATCAGGCCGAACACGTCCGACAAGCCGTGCGGGGCGTACACGCGCCACCGCCCTCCGGCCTCCATCCGCACCCCGAGGCAGCACGTCGTCGCGGCGAAGCTGTCGATGGCGGCCTCGGTGGATTCGTATGCCGGGCAGGGCACGCCGAACTTCTCCTCGTACCAGAGGTGGACGCGCGCCTCGTTGCGGATCTCCACCTCTGCGGGCAGGCCCGCGAAGAGACCGCGTCCGGCCCGGATCACCGTGTCCTCGGCCTCCCATGACAGATCACCGGCGTCGAAGTAGAAGAGGTCGTAGTCCTTGATGCCCTCGGTCGGCGGCCGGTCCGTGACGACGTTCCACACGGTCTGGAAGAGGCACCCGGCCGTGACGTACCAGCCGGGCAGGTCCAGCCGCGCGGCCCGCCCCAGCACCTCCGTCAGGACCTCGTTGCGCGACAACATCGCGCGCAGGGCGTGCAGTTGCTCGTCCAGCGGAAGCCGGCTCGGCGTCCACCGCGTCGCGCTCGTGCCGTCGGAAAGCCCGTGGTCCACAGAGGTGCCGCCCTTTCCCGAGAACCCCGGGGTCACCCAACACCACCCGGCACCGCTCTGAACAGAGCGGGAAGAGGTCATCGGGGGTGAACGCCCCCTTGACGGCGCGCCGGAGCGCCCCGACACTCCCCATAGGGAAGCCTAGTGAACAGGTAGGGAAACATGGTGCGCCTGGTGACGGTCTCCGGCCCGAGGGGTCGTGGGGCGTCGTGCGTGCCGCTTCGGATCGCCAACTCCCCCCTGCTCACCTCCCGCCGGCACATCGACCTTCTGCGCGTCTCCAGCGCGATCAGCCTGGTCTGACGCTCCTTTCCAGCCGATTTCAGCCGGTTCCAGCCGGGGCGACGACGCCCCCACCGACGCCGTTTCCGCCGTCGCGCGCATTTCCCGCGTGCCCATACGCCCAGGGGAGACGTATGTCCATCACTCCGCTGTCCTCCACCCCGTTCGCCGCCGTCACCTCGGCGCGCCGCACCGCCGCCGCGCCCTTCCGGGGCCGTATCGGCCGGGACGCGCGCAGCGGCCACTACGCCGTCGCGCACCGCTACCGGCTCCACCTCTCCACCGCCTGCGCCGACGGCCTCCGGCTCGCCATCGGGCACAGCCTCCTCGGCCTGGGCGACACCTGTCCGGTCACCCTGCTGCCCGCCGTCCCCGACTGTCCCGGAGGCGGCCACGCGGCGCTGCGACCGCTGTACGAGGCCAGTGCGCACCACTACACCGGCCCCGCCCACGCCCCGGTGCTCAGCGACGACTGGTCCGGCCGCATCGTCAGCGCCCACGCCCCCGACATCCTGCGCGACCTGGACCACCTCCCGCACCACGGCGACCCTCTCCATCCCGCGGGCTGGGAGTCCACCATCGAGGCCGTCGAACGTCTCTGCGCCGAGGAGATCGAGCAGAGCGCGCAGTACGCGGGCGCCGCCGACACCGGTCCCGCCGCACGCGCCGCCGCGCTCGACGCACTGCTGGATGCCCTGGGCCGCCTGGAGCGCTGGCTGACCGGCGAGGAGTACCTGGTCGACGGCAGGATCACGGCCGCCGACGTCCACCTCTGGGTCTGCCTGGTCCAGCTCGACACCGTGCACCGCTGCCACCTCGACGCCTCCGCCGTCCACCGCATCGCCGACCACCCGGCCCTCTGGTCGTACGCCCGCCGGCTCGCCGCCCACCCCGCCTTCGGCACCCACCTCGACCTCGACGGCATCGCCCGCAGGCACCACGGCCACTGCCAGGGTCTCGAAGCCGCCGGCGCGGCCGTCCAGATCCTGGACTGGGCCGCGCACGCCACCGGTCTCCCACGCACTCCGCGCAGGTGAGAGCGGTCCGGCAGCGTCCAACTGCCGGACAACCGTTGACATTCGAGCGGTCGAATGCCTTACTTGCCGCACAGAACGGTCATGAGCGTCAGCGCCAAGCCCTGGCTCGCTGACCGGCAACCCTCGCATCGCGGTGGGGTGCCCCAGGTGACGACCGGACCGACGACGACTTCGGTAAGCGCGAGGGGCCCCGCGGGGCCTGGACAGTGAACAGGTGACGCCATGAACGCGACCCCCAGGACGGCCGAAGGCCGCTCCCACGGCCGTCGCGTACCGGCGTACGCCGGGCTCCTCGTTGCCGACCGCGCCGTCGATCTGCTCCGGGTCAGCAGCGCGCTGTGTACGGCGCCGGGCCGCTGTCAGGGCTGACAGCCCCCTTCTCTCCCCACCTCGTTCGCGACGCACCCCGCCCAGCGGTGTGCCGTCCGCCGCGCCGTGTGCCGTACGCCGTCGTGACCGCCGTACGGCCCCGCGCATCCCCGGGACACCCGAATCCGCCGGAGCCGCCCTCCCATGAGCGAACCACCAGGCGTCGTCGTCACCGCCGCGCCCATATCTGACGCTCAATCAAAGCAACTGCGAGCGCAGCGAGTTCAGCCACTGCGCAGGCCCGGGCGCTGGATCGCCACCGCCGTCGTGCTCGTGCTGGTCGCCCAGATCGGGCACGGGCTCGCCACCAACCCCTTCTACCAATGGGACCGTTTCCGCTACTGGTTCCTGCGGCCCGCCGTCCTCGACGGACTCCTCGTCACCCTCGAAGTGACCGCACTGGCCGCCGTGCTCGGGCTGTTGGGCGGCATCGTCCTCGCCCTCGGACGGCTCTCCGGGAGCCCGGTGCTGCGGGTGGTGAGCTGGACGTACGTCTGGCTGTTCCGCTCGGTGCCGCTGATCGTCGTCCTGATCTTCCTCTACAACTTCAGCGCGCTGTACCGCACGGTGAGCCTCGGCGTCCCCTTCGGGCCCGCGTTCGTCACCTTCGACGAGTCCCGGCTCGCCACCGACATGACGGTCGCCGTGATCGGCCTCGCCCTCAACGAGGCCGCCTACGCCGCCGAGGTCGTCCGCGGCGGACTGCTCTCCGTCGACCAGGGCCAGCACGAGGCGGCCGCCGCCCTCGGCCTGCCCCGGCGCTACCAGTTCATCCGGATCGTCCTCCCGCAGGCCCTCCGCTCCATCGTGCCGAACTACGTCAACCAGCTCATCGGCCTGGTCAAGAGCACCTCCCTGGTCTTCTACGTCTCCCTGCTCGACCTCTTCGGCACGGTGCAGAGCATGGGCAGCACCTATCCCGGCGACATCGTGCCGCTGCTGCTCGTCGCCACCGTCTGGTACCTCATCCTGACCAGCGCGGTCTCCGTCGTGCAGTACTACGTCGAGCGGTACTTCGCCCGCGGCGCCACCCGCGCCCTGCCCCCGACCCCGCTGCGCAGGGCCCGCACCGCCCTCGCCGGACTCCGCGCCAAGCTGGGTGAGGAGAGCGCCGTATGACCGCCGCCGCCCAGGAGTCCGCCCCCGCCGCGCTGGAGATCCACGGCGTGCACAAGTGGTACGGGGCGCAACGCGTGCTCGACGGCATCGACCTGACCGTGCGGCCCGGCGAGGTCACCGTCATCCTCGGCCCCTCCGGCTCCGGCAAGTCCACCCTGCTGCGGGTCGTCAACCACCTGGAGAAGCCCGAGATCGGCCACGTCAGCGTCGGCGGCGAGCTGATCGGCGTACGGCGCGGAAGCCGGGGTCGGCTCAAGGAGTTGAGCGAGCGGGCGATCCTCGCGCAGCGCGGCCGGATCGGGTTCGTCTTCCAGAACTTCAACCTCTTCCCGCATCTGACCGCCCTCGACAACGTCGCCGCCGCGCCCGTCGCCACCGGCCGCCTCGGCAAGACCGAGGCGAGGGAACTCGCCCGCGAACTCCTCGGCCGGGTCGGGCTCGCGGACCGCAGCGGCGCCTACCCGCGCCAGCTGTCCGGCGGGCAGCAGCAGCGCGTGGCCATCGCCCGCGCCCTCGCCCTGCGGCCCGGCATCATCCTCTTCGACGAGCCGACCTCCGCGCTCGACCCCGAACTCGTCGGTGAGGTCCTCGCCGTCATCAAGGACCTCGCCTCGGGTGGCACCACGCTCGTCATCGTCACCCACGAGATCGGCTTCGCCCGCGAGGTCGCCGACCGGATCGTGTTCATCGACGACGGCCGGATCGTCGAACAAGGACCGCCTTCACAGGTGTTGGACAAGCCTCGGCACGAGCGCACGCGCGACTTCCTGAGCAAGGTCCTCTGAACCCTCCCGTTTCCGCGGGCTCTTCCGTCCGCACGCCTCCCCACGCCTTCCCGCCCCCACGCCTTCCCGCCCCCACACCCTCCCTCCCGTACGAACGACAAGGACAGCCATGCCCCGTGACTCCATCACCCGGCGCCGTGCGGTGCGCGGCACCGTCGCCGCGACCGGCGCCGCCCTCCTCGCGACCCTGCTCGCCGCCTGCGGCGGGGAGAGCGACGCCGCGACCACGACCGACGCCCGGGGCACGGTCACCGTGGGGAAGGTGTCCAACGGCGCCGGCACCGAGACCCGGCTGAAGGTCGGAGAGGTGAAGTCGATCCGCGCCGAACTCCCCGCCGCCGTGAGGAAGAACGGCACCCTGAAGATCGCGGTGGGCGCGCTGCCCGACGGCTTCCCGCCGCTCGCCTTCGTCGGCTCCGACCAGAAGACGCTCACCGGTGCCGAGCCCGACCTTGCCCGGCTGGTCGCCGCGGTGCTCGGGCTGCGGCCCGAGATCCGCAACTACACCTGGGAGAACATGTTCGTCGGCATCGACAGCGGCAAGGCCGACGTCGGTTTCGCCAACATCACCGACACCGAGGAACGCAAGCGGAAGTACGACTTCGCCTCCTACCGCAAGGACAACCTCGGCTTCGAGGTACTGAAGAAGAGCACCTGGAATTTCGACGGCCAGTACCGCAAACTCGCCGGGAAGACGGTCGCCGTGGACAACGGCACCAACCAGGAGAAGATCCTCCTCGAATGGTGCGACAAGCTGAAGAAGGAGGGCAAGACGCTCACCGTCAAGAACTTCGCCAGCAAGAACGCCACCTACCTGGCGCTGACCGGCGGCCGGATCGACGCCTACTTCGGGACCAATCCCGGCCTCGCCTACCACGTGAAGAGGTCCGCAGGGTCGCCGTCCCCGACCCGCAGCGCGGGCACCTACTCCGGCGCGGGCGCCCGGCTCCAGGGGCTGATCGCGGCCACCACGAAGAAGGACAGCGGGCTCGTGAAGCCCCTCGCGGACGCCCTGAACCACCTGATCGACTCGGGTCGGTACGCCAAGTGGCTCGCCGCCTACAACCTGACCAACGAGGCTGTCACCAAGGCGGAGATCAACCCGCCCGGACTGCCGCTGGACAATTCCTGACCCGCCGCCGACCTGCTGCGGAAAAGCGAACGGGTGATGTCCGGCGTGTCGGGAACACCTCCCGGCAGCCGGGCGTTGGCCCTCATGACGAGACGTGAAGAGCCACAGCCGGAGGGGGTGGGGGACATGCCGCAGGGACTCGACCGCGTGCCGTGCCCGCGCCTCCTGAGGACCGCTCGCTCGGTCCTGCTGCACTCCCGGCCGCACATAGACCTCCAGAGGGTGGCCGGCGCGCTCTGTCGCGCCTGACCCGCGTCTTCGACCGCCGCTCCACCGCGCACCCCTGTGTGCGGGGCCAGTGCGTCCACCGCTCGCCCGCACCGCTCACGTCGCCCACGCAAGGACCCTCAAGGAAGGCGTTCCTCGTGCCCTCTGCTTCCGCATCCCCCGTTTCCCGACTGCATCTCGCCGTCGCCCTGGACGGCACCGGCTGGCATCCCGCCTCCTGGCGCGACCCGGCCGCCCGCCCCCACGAGCTGTTCACCGCCGCGTACTGGGCCGACCAGGTCGCCGAGGCCGAGGCCGGACTCCTCGACTTCGTCACCATCGAGGACGGCCTCGCCCCGCAGTCCGCGCACCCCCTCCGACCCGACGACCGCACCGACCAGGTGCGCGGCAGGCTCGACGCCGTCCTGATCGCCGCGCGTGTCGCCCCGCTCACCCAGCACATAGGTCTGGTCCCGACGGTGGTGGTCACGCACACGGAGCCGTTCCACATCTCCAAGGCGATCGCCACCCTCGACTACGTCAGCAACGGCCGCGCGGGCGTCCGCGTGCGGATCAGCGCCCGCCCCGACGAGGCCGCCCACTTCGGCCGCCGGGTCTTCGACCCCCTCGACGCCTACGACACCCCCGCCGCCCAGAAGGCGGTGACTCCCCTGTTCGACGAGGCCGCCGACTACGTGGAGGTGATCCGCAGGCTCTGGGACAGCTGGGAGGACGACGCCGAGATCCGGGACGCGGCGACCGGCCGCTTCATCGACCGCGGGAAGCTGCACTACATCGACTTCGAGGGCCGCCACTTCGACGTCAAGGGCCCCTCCATCACCCCGCGCCCGCCCCAGGGACAGCCCCTGGTCACGGCCCTGGCCCACCAGACCGTGCCCTACCGGCTCGTCGCCCGCCAGGCCGACGTCGGCTACGTCACGCCGTACGACGCGGCCGACGCCCGCGCCACAGTCGCCGAGGTCCGCGCCGAACAGGACGCGGCGGGCCGGGCCGAGCAGCCGCTGCACGTCTTCGGCGACCTCGTGGTCTTCCTGGACGACACGACGGCCGGGGCGCAGGAGCGGCGCGGGCGCCTGGACGAGCTGGCGGGCGAGCCGTACACCAGCGACGCCCGCGCCTTCACCGGGACGGCAGCCGAACTGGCCGACCTGCTGGAGGAGCTGGCCGAAAGCGGGCTCACCGGATTCCGGCTGCGGCCCGCCGTCACCGGGCACGACCTGCCCCGGATCAGCCGCGACCTCGTGCCCGAGCTGCAACTCCGGGACCGCTTCCGCACGGCCTACGAGGCCCGCACCCTGCGCGGTCTCCTCGGTCTCGACCGTCCCGCCAGCCGTTACGCCGCCTGAGTCACCGGAGAGGAGACCCGACGCCATGAGCAAGCCCAAGAAGCAGGTGCACCTGGCCGCGCACTTCCCGGGGGTCAACAACACCACCGTGTGGAGCGACCCGGAGGCCGGCAGCCACATCGAGTTCAGCTCCTTCGCGCACTTCGCCCGCACCGCCGAACGCGCCAAGTTCGACTTCCTGTTCCTCGCGGAGGGGCTGCGGCTGCGCGAACAGGGCGGCGAGATATACGACCTGGACGTGGTGGGCCGCCCCGACACCTTCACCGTTCTCGCCGCGCTCGCCGCCGTCACCGACCGGCTCGGCCTGACCGGCACGATCAACTCCACCTTCAACGAGCCGTACGAGGTGGCCCGCCAGTTCGCCTCCCTCGACCACCTCTCCGGCGGGCGCGCCGCCTGGAACGTGGTGACCTCCTGGGACGCGTTCACCGGCGAGAACTTCCGCCGGGGCGGTTTCCTGCCGCAGCAGGAGCGGTACTCGCGCGCCAAGGAGTTCCTGACCACCGCGAACGAACTCTTCGACTCCTGGCACGGCGACGAGATCCTCGCCGACCAGGCCACCGGCGCCTTCCTCCGGGAAGCCAAGGCCGGTGCCTTCACCCACCAGGGGCAGCACTTCGACATCCACGGCCGCTTCAACGTCCCGCGCTCCCCGCAGGGCCGCCCGGTGATCTTCCAGGCGGGCGACTCCGACGAGGGCCGCGAGTTCGCCGCCTCGGACGCCGACGCCATCTTCAGCCGGTACGCCACCCTGGAGGAGGGCCGCCGCTTCTACGCCGACGTCAAGGGCCGCCTCGCCAAGTACGGCCGCACGCCGGACCAGCTGCTCATCCTGCCCGCCGCGACCTTCGTCCTCGGCGACACCGACGAGGAGGCCGTCGAGCTGGCCCGCGAGGTGCGCCGGCAGCAGGTCAGCGGGGCCACCGCCCTCAAGCACCTGGAGTTCGTCTGGAACCGTGACCTGTCGGCCTACGACCCCGAGGGCCCGCTGCCCGACGTGGACCCGGTGGTGAGCGAGGAGCACATATCCCGGGGGCGGGCCCAGGTGCGGATGTACCGCGACCCGCTGGCCATCGCCCGCGAGTGGCGCGAGCTTGCCGAGAGCAACGGCTGGTCCATCCGCGACCTGGTGATCAACACCGGCAACCGGCAGACCTTCGTGGGCTCCCCGGCCACCGTCGCCCGCACCATCGACGAGTTCGTGCAGGCGGACGCCTCCGACGGCTTCATCCTCGTCCCGCACATCACCCCGGGCGGGCTCGACCCGTTCGCCGACCGGGTGGTCCCGCTGCTCCAGGAGCGGGGCGTGTTCCGCACCGAGTACGAGGGCACGACCCTGCGCGAGCACCTGGGGCTGGCCCACCCGGACGCGGGTACCGGGGCGGAGCGCGCCGCGTCCTGAACGGTGGCCGTCCACGGCGGTGCCGCCCGGCGGCCTCCGGGTGTCAGGCGGCACCGCCCACCGCGTCCACCAGGTCCGCGAGCGCGGCGGCCAGACGCTCCAGGTCCGCTCCGGCCGGGCCGCCCGGTTCGGTCATGTAGGTGTCCCGGCGGACCTCGATCATGAGGGCGCTCACCCGCCGGTCCACGCCGTAGTGGGCGAGCGGCACGTACGTCCCGGCGAACGGGCTGTCCAGGCCGACGTCGCCGTGGCGTGCGAACGCGGACCGGGCCGCCTCGGTCAGCTCCGGCGGGGTGTGGAAGGGGTCGGTGCCGAGGCAGACGGCGGGGCGCGGGCCGTCCTGGTGCAGCTCGTAGGGGAGCGGCTTCGTCGGATAGGAGTGCACGTCGATCACGACGGCCCGGCCCGTCGCGGCGAGGCGTCCGGCCACCGCGCGGGTCATCGCCTCGGCGTACGGCCGGAAGTACCGCTCGACCAGCGGGCCGGAATCGGCGGGCTTGGGGCGCAGCGGCTCGCGGTGCGTGGTCCGCGTGTAGACCGCGCCCATGCCCACGGCGAGCATCTCCTCGCGCTCGTCGGGGAACCGCTCCGGGTCCACGACCAGCCGGGAGAGCCGGTTGACGAACCGCCAGGGTCGGGAGGAGGCCAGGGTGGCGGCCCGCTCGGCGAGCGTGTCGGTGTGCGCGTCGGTGATGTGGTCCAGCTCGCGTGCCAGTGCCGGGTCGTCGAGGACGAGACCCGCGCGCACCTCGTCCGGTATCGCCCGCGCCGCGTGCGGGACGTGCAGCAGCACGGGCGAGGCGGCGGCGCCGGGCAGCAGGTCGAACGAGCGTGGGGTCACGGATCACTCCCGGTAACGGGTCGGTGTGGACGGTGTGGACGGTGCGGACGGTGCGAGCAACTCACGCACCATTGTGCCGACTTGCTCCGTCTCGATCAGGAAGCCGTCGTGCCCGTACGCCGACTCGACCACCCGGACCCGGTCCGCCGAGGGGATCAGCGCGGCCAGTCGTTCCTGCTGGGCGAGGGGGTAGAGCCGGTCGGAGTCCACTCCGGCCACCAGGGTGGGCGCGGTCACCCGGGCGAGGGCGGCCCGCGTGCCGCCACGACCCCGGCCCACGTCGTGGGCGTTCATCGCCTCGGTCAGCACCACGTAACTGGCCGCGTCGAAGCGGCGGTTGAGTTTGTCGGCGTGGTGGTCGAGGTAGGACGCCACGCGGTAGCGGCCGCCGTGCCAGGGGTCGTCCGCGCCCTGCGGGAGCCGTCCGAAGCGGGCCTGGAGTTCGGGTTCGGCGCGGTAGGTGACATGGGCGACGCGGCGGGCCAGGCCGAGTCCTGCGAGCGGCCCGCGCCCGGTGTCGTGGTAGTCGCCGCCCTGCCAGTGGGGGTCGTCGCGGATGGCCCTGAGCTGGATGTCCGCCCAGGCTATGTGCTCCGCGCTCGCCTCCGCCGAGGTGGCGAGAAGCAGAAGCGCCCCCGTGCGCTCCGGGTACGACACCGCCCACTCCACGGCCCGCATCCCGCCCATCGAGCCGCCGACGACCAGCGCCCACCGGTCGATCCCGAGGGCGTCCGCGAGGCCGGCTTCCGCCGCCACCTGGTCCCGCTGGGTCAGGAACGGGAACGCGCCGCCCCACGGCCGTCCGCTGCCGGGCCGGGCGGAGACCGGGCCGGTGCTGCCCTGGCAGCCGCCGAGCACGTTCGGCGCCACGACGAACCAGCGGTCGGTGTCCAGCGCCCGGCCGGGGCCGACCAGCGCGTCCCACCAGCCGGGGGAGGGGTGCCCGGGCTCCACCGGGCCCGCCACATGGCTGTCGCCGGTCAGCGCGTGCAGCACCAGCACCGCGTTGGACCGGTCCGGGGAGAGCCGCCCCCAGGTCTCGAACGCCAGCCGCACACCGGGCAGTTCACCGCCCGCCTCCAGCGGCAGCGGCGTGCTCGCCGGGTACCACCGCCGCCGCCCCACGGGATCGCCCTCCCGCCACGCGCCGGTCGCGGCGGGCGGCGGGAGGGCGTGTTCCGGCGTGGCCGGGACCGTGCTCAGGAGGCGGCTCCCTTGGCCGCGCGGAACCCGGCCTCCAGGTCCGCCTTCAGGTCGGCCACGCTCTCCAGTCCCACCGACAGGCGCACCAGACCCGGCGAGGTGCCCGTCGCCGCCAACTGCTCCTCGTCGAGCTGGCTGTGCGTGGTGGAGGCGGGGTGGATGATCAGACTGCGCACGTCACCGATGTTGGCGAGATGGCTGAACAGTTCCACCGCGTCCACGAACCGCTTGCCCGCCTCCACTCCGTCCCGCAGCTCGAAGGAGACGACGGCACCGGAGCCGCGCGGCAGATACTTCCGCCCCGCCTCGTACCACTGGCTGGACTCCAGCCCCGGATAGTGGACGGCGGCCACCTCGTCACGTCCCTGAAGCCACTCGGCCAGCGCGAGCGCGTTCGCCGAGTGCCGCTCCAGGCGCAGGCTCAGCGTCTCCACGCCCTGGAGCAGGAGGAACGCCGAGTGCGGGGAGAGCGCGGGACCGAGGTCGCGCAGCAGCTGCACCCGCAGCTTGACCGCGAAGGCGCCGGGTCCGAGCGCGGGCCAGTAGCGCAGCCCGTGGTAGCTCGGGTCGGGCTCGGTGAAGTCCGGGAACCGCTCCGGGTGCGCGCCGAAGTCGAAGGTCCCGCCGTCCACCACCACACCCGCGATGGTCGTGCCGTGTCCGCCGAGGAACTTGGTCGCGGAGTGCACCACGATGTCCGCGCCGTGCTCGATGGGGCGCAGCAGATAGGGGGTCGGCACCGTGTTGTCCACGATCAGCGGCACGCCCGCGTCGTGCGCCACGTCCGCGACGCCCCGTACGTCGAGCACGTTGCCGCGCGGATTGCCCAGGGTCTCCGCGAACAGCGCCTTCGTGTTCGGCCGGACCGCCGCGCGCCAGGCGTCCAGGTCATCGGGGTCGTCCACGAAGGACACCTCGATGCCGAGCCTCGGCAGGGTGTGCCGGAAGAGGTTGTAGGTGCCGCCGTACAGCGAGGTGCTGGAGACGATGTGGTCGCCCGAGGCCGCCAGCGTGAGGATCGCCAGCGTCTCGGCGGCCTGCCCCGACGCCAGCGCGACGGCCGCGACCCCGCCCTCCAGGGCCGCGACGCGCTGCTCGAAGACGTCCTGGGTGGGGTTGTGGATGCGGGTGTAGATGTTGCCGGGCTCCGCGAGCGAGAACAGGTCGGCCGCGTGGCGCGTGTCCTCGAAGACGAAGGACGTCGTCTGGTAGATCGGCGTGGCCCGCGCCCCGGTAGCCGGGTCGGGCGCCGCCCCGGCGTGGATCTGCCGGGTCTCGAAGGACCAGGCCGAGGTGTCGGGTCCCGCGGGGGACTCGTCGGGGGTGTGGCCTGCGGTGACCGAGTCGATGGGCTGGCTGCTCATGGTGCTCCTCGTGCGGGTCGGGCGCGGACTCGCGACGAGAAAAACACGGGTGGCCGGCGACGGACAGTCCGGCGTGAAGCGTGACACGAGGACTTCATGTTCGGCACAGCGCCGCAACACGGGGCAATGCCGCCGAAGCACTGCCGACAGGTACGACAGCACTGCCGACAGGTACGACCGTGCCCCGGCCGGTGAGCACCGGCCGGGGCACGAGAGGACGTGCGCCTGGATCAGCTCAGGGACGCGAGCGCCGCGTTCCAGGTGGCCGACGGGCGCATGACCGCGTCCGCCTTGGCGGTGTCCGGCTTGTAGTAGCCGCCGATGTCGGCCGGGGAGCCCTGTACGGCGAGCAGCTCCTCGACGATCTTCTGCTCGTCGGCCGCGAGGGCCTCGGCGAACGGGGCGAACGCCTTCGCCAGGTCGGCGTCGTCGGTCTGCTGGGCCAGCTCCTGCGCCCAGTACAGGGACAGGTAGAAGTGGCTGCCGCGGTTGTCGATGCCGCCGACGCGACGGGTCGGGGACTTGTCCTCGTTGAGGAAGGTCGCCGTGGCGCGGTCGAGGGTGTCGGCGAGGACCTTGGCGCGGGTGTTGCCGGTGGTCCCGGCGTACTGCTCGAAGGCGGGGACCAGGGCGAAGAACTCGCCGAGGGAGTCCCAGCGCAGGTAGTTCTCCTTGACGAGCTGCTGGACGTGCTTCGGGGCGGAGCCGCCCGCGCCCGTCTCGAACAGGCCGCCGCCCGCCATCAGCGGGACGACCGACAGCATCTTGGCGCTGGTGCCCAGCTCCAGGATCGGGAAGAGGTCGGTCAGGTAGTCGCGCAGCACGTTGCCGGTCACCGAGATGGTGTTCTCGCCGCGGCGGATGCGCTCCACCGACAGCTTGGCGGCCTCGACCGGCGGCAGGACGCGGATGTCCAGGCCCTCGGTGTCGTGCTCCGGGAGGTACTGGTTGACCTTGGCGATCAGGTTGGCGTCGTGCGCGCGGGTCTCGTCCAGCCAGAACACGGCCGGGTCGCCGGTGGCGCGGGCGCGGGTGACGGCCAGCTTGACCCAGTCGCGGATCGGGTCGTCCTTGGTCTGGCAGGCGCGGAAGATGTCGCCCGCGGCGACCGGCTGCTCGATCAGCACATTGCCGTCGGCGTCGGTCACGCGGACGGTGCCCGCGGCGGCGACCTCGAAGGTCTTGTCGTGGGAGCCGTACTCCTCGGCCTTCTGCGCCATCAGGCCGACGTTCGGGACCGTGCCCATGGTGGAGGGGTCGTAGGCGCCGTTGGCGCGGCAGTCGTCGATGACGGCCTGGTAGACGCCGGCGTAGGAGGAGTCCGGGATCACCGCGAGGGTGTCGTGCTCCTCGCCGTCCGGGCCCCACATGTGGCCGGAGGTACGCATCATCGCGGGCATGGAGGCGTCCACGATCACGTCCGAGGGGACGTGCAGGTTGGTGATGCCCTTGTCCGAGTCGACCATGGCGAGCGCGGGGCCCTCGGCCAGCTCGGCGTCGAAGGACGCCTTGATCTCGGCGCCCTCGGGCAGGCTCTCCAGGCCCTTGTAGATGCCGCCGAGGCCGTCGTTGGGGGACAGGCCGGCCGACTTCAGGGTCTGGCCGTACTTGGCGAACGTCTTCGGGAAGAAGGCGCGCACCACGTGGCCGAAGACGATCGGGTCGGAGACCTTCATCATCGTGGCCTTCAGGTGCACGGAGAACAGGACGCCCTCCTCCTTCGCGCGGGCGACCTGCGCGGCGAGGAACTGCTCCAGCTCGGCGACGTGCATGACCGAGGCGTCGACGACCTCGTCCTTGCGGACCGGTACCGACTCGCGCAGCACGGTGGTGGTGCCGTCCTCGGCGACCAGCTCGATACGGAGCGTGCCGTCCTCGGCGATCACCACGGACTTCTCGGTGGAGCGGAAGTCGTTCTCACCCATGGTGGCGACGTTGGTCCTGGACTCGGGGGTCCAGGCGCCCATGCGGTGCGGGTGGGTCTTGGCGTAGTTCTTCACCGAGGCGGGGGCGCGGCGGTCGGAGTTGCCCTCACGCAGGACCGGGTTAACGGCGGAACCCTTGATCTTGTCGTAGCGGGCGCGGACCTCGCGCTCCTCGTCGGTCTTCGGGTCCTCGGGGTAGTCCGGGAGGGCGTAGCCCTTGCCCTGCAGCTCGGCGACGGCGGCCTTGAGCTGCGGGATGGACGCCGAGATGTTCGGCAGCTTGACGATGTTGGCGGCCGGCGTCTTGGCCAGGTCGCCCAGCTCGGCGAGCGCGTCCGGGATGCGCTGGTCCTCGGTCAGGTACTCCGGGAAGACGGCGATGATGCGCCCGGCCAGCGAGATGTCGCGGGTGTCCACGGGCACACCGGCCTGGGCGGCGTACGCCTGGATCACCGGCAGGAACGAATGGGTCGCCAGGGCCGGCGCTTCGTCCGTGTAGGTGTAGATGATGGTCGAGTCAGTCACCGGGTGCTCCGCTCCACGTCTGCAACATTGCTCGACATCAAGATATCTCGTGACCGCACCGGCTTCGACAGGGGTCCACCGCCGACCGCTCAGCGGCCGCTCCCGGTCATCTCCCGCTCGATCCAGCGACAGATCACGTCCACGACGTACACGTGCTCGGCGCGGCTCAGCTCCCGCCCCTTCCCGATCCCGTGGCACCGCAGCAGACAGCTCCGGCAGCACGTCCCGGTCGCGTGCTGCGCCACGAACACGGGGTGCCCCTTGTACGGCGTCTGCTTCCCGTCCTTGTACGGCTCCGCGGGCGCGAGCCGCTTCGCGATCAGGTCGTACGCGTGCCACCTCATCGTGGCCGGCCCCTTCAGCTCGGCGGTCGCCCTGTCCCGTCCCCGAAGGTGGAACTTGGCGCGGAACGGCTGCCGGGTGATGGAGTCGAGCCGGGCGTCGAGGGCGGCGGGGGCGGGCGGGGTGAAGGGGGCGGGGGTCTCGGACGCGGCGGACCGGTGGGCGGGGGACTGGGGGCCGGGCTTGGAAGTCATACCGTCTTCGAGGGTAGCTCTGTGCCCGGGACGCGGCTTGTGGTCCGGCGCCGGGTCCGTCCCGGCGCCGGACGGCGGGTCCTACTCGCCGAGCCCCGCGGGCACTCCCGCGTTGCCCCGCTGGTGCGGGATCAGGGGGGTGCCCTGGTGGAGGGTCACGGTGCGGGTGGGGGCCGGGATCGCGATGCCCTCTTCGCGGTAGCGGCGGTGGAGGCGCTTGATGAACTCGTGCTTGATGCGGAACTGGTCGCTGAATTCACCGACGCCGAGGATGACGGTGAAGTCGATGCGGGACTCGCCGAAGGTGTGGAAGCGGATGGCGGCCTCGTGCTCGGGGAGGGCGCCGGTGATCTCGGTCATGACCTCGTCGACGACCTCGGCGGTCACGCGCTCGACGTGTTCGAGGTCGGAGTCGTAGCCCACGCCCGCCTGGACCAGCATCGTGAGCTGCTGTTCGGGGCGGGTGAAGTTGGTCATGTTGGTCTTGGCCAACTGGCCGTTGGGGATGACCACGAGGTTGTTGGAGAGCTGGCGGACGGTCGTCTGGCGCCAGTTGATGTCGACGACGTAGCCCTCCTCGCCGCTGCTCAGACGGATGTAGTCGCCCGGCTGGACGGTCTTGGAGGCGAGGATGTGGATGCCCGCGAAGAGGTTGGCCAGTGTGTCCTGGAGGGCCAGCGCGACGGCCAGACCGCCGACGCCCAGGGCGGTGAGCAGGGGCGCGATGGAGATGCCGAGCGTCTGGAGCACCACCAGGAAGCCGATGGCGAGGACCAGCACCCGGGTGATGTTGACGAAGATGGTCGCCGAGCCCGCCACGCCCGAGCGGGACTGGGTGACGCTCTGCACCAGACCAGCGATCACACGTGCCGCCGACAGGGTCACCACGAAGATCAGCCACACCTGGAGCGACTGGTTGACGTGGTGCTGCACGGTACGGGTCAGCGGCAGCACGGCCGCGCCCACCGCGATACCGGCCGCTATCGCGGCCCACGGCACGACCGAACGCAGCGCGTCCACGATGACGTCGTCACCGCTCCAGCGCGTCCGCTTGGCGTGCTTGGCCAGCCAGCGCAGCACCGTCCGGGACAGAAAGGCCAGCACCAGGCCGGCGGCCAGAGCGATGCCGGCGACCACCAGGTCGTCCAGGGTGGGCGTGTGGTTCATCGGTCACCTCCACCGGGACGTGCGGCGGCGCCCGAGGACGCCGGGGTCGGCAGGATGTGAAGTTGCGTCACGCTGTCACCTGTTCGCTGTCCGGGGAGTGCGAACGTGCCCGCGGTACGAAGGTCCGGCGAAGGGCACGTGCCGTCATCCTGCCGCATGTGCGAGGTCCTGAAATGCCGTGCAGACACTCGGTGCGGGAGCTGACTTTTTCTGACTTGTCGTCATTTACACTTGCGCCCATCACTCAGCGTGAGGATGACTATGAGAAGCGTGACTCAAGCGCTGCGCAGCCCGCGGCGTCCCTTCGTGCTCGGTGCCGCGCTGACCGTCGCGCTCGTCGTGCAGTCGGCCGTCATCGTCGAGCAACACCTCCAGATCCAGGGGCTGCAGACGCAGTCCGTCGACTTCCAGGAGAGCCTGGAGCCGGGCCCTCCCGGTCCCTCCGGTCCTCCCGGTCCCACCGGCCCCGCCGGCCCCATCGGGCCGCCCGGAAAGGACGGCAAGGACGGCAAGGAGGGCAAGGACGGGCCGTCCGGCAAGGACGGCAAGGACGGAAAGGACGGCAAGGACGCCGTCGCCCCGCCGGCGAGCTAGCGTGAGGTTCGACGTGAGAAGAGTGAAAGAGGTGTTGCGCGGTTCGCCGCGCCGCATGGCGGCCGGCGCGGCGGTGACCGTCGTACTGGCGGCGCAGGCGGTCCTGCTCGTCGCCCACCAACAGCAGCTCGACGCGATGCGGATGGAGCGCGTCAGCCTCGAGGACGGCGGCACCGGCACCCACCAGGGTCCGCCCGGGCCGCCCGGCCCCTCCGGCCCGTCCGGTGCGCCCGGCCCCACCGGGCCCACGGGCCGGCCGGGAGCGCACGGCGAGGACGGCGACGACGGCCGCCGAGGCTCCCGGGGACGACCGGGGCGCGACGGCAGGGACGGACGGGTCATCACCTACAACTGAAGTCCGTGCCGACGGCGTGGGGCGTGGCCTCCCCGTCGGTTCACGCCTCGCCGAACGTCCCGTGCCGCCCCGCACCCCCGGCGAACCGGGCCGCCCCCTCCCTCGCTCCCGCCAATTGCGCCGTTCCGTGCCGGAGTTCACGACGCATCGCCTCCTCCTCGGACAACCCCTCCTGGTCGAGAACCGAGGCGCGGTCGGAGCGCAGGCAGTCCTGGGGGAAGCGGGCGATGGCCGCAGCCAGTTCCTCGGCCCCGGCGCGGGCGCGGCCCGGCGGGACGACGCGGTCCGCGAGCCCGATGGCGTGCGCCTCGGCGGCCGCCACCGGACGCCCGGTCAGGATCATGTCCAGCGCCCGCCCGGTGCCGATCAGCCGGGGCAGCCGTACCGTGCCCCCGTCGATCAGCGGGACGCCCCAGCGGCGGCAGAACACCCCGAACACCGCGTCCTCCTCGGCGACTCGCAGGTCACACCACAGCGCCAGCTCCAGACCTCCCGCCACGGCGTGACCGGCGACGGCCGCGACGACCGGCTTGGACAGCCGCAGCCGGGTCGGGCCCATCGGCCCGTCGCCGTCCTCCTCGACCCGGTTGCCCCGCGGCGTGCCCATCGCCTTCAGGTCCGCGCCCGCGCAGAACGTCCCGCCCTCACCCCACAGCACCGCCACCCGCGCACCGTCGTCCGCCTCGAACGCACGGAAGGCGTCGGCCAGTTCGGCGGCGGTCGGACCGTCCACGGCGTTGCGGACCTCCGGCCGGGACAGGACGACGGTGGTGACGAAACCCTTGCGCTCCACACGGACCGACACGACGGCTCTCCTCCTCGCGGGGACTGGGAGGGCCACTGTGCCCCAGGCCCCCGGCGGTACGGAACGTCTCAGATCACCCGCAGCCGCACCAGCGCCCCCAGCGTCAGCGCCCCCGGCACCAGCGGGAGCCACACGGTGATCATCCGGTAGGCCAGGACCACCGCCGTCGCCACGGCCGCCGGGCCGCCCGCGGCGACCAGGGCCACCACCAGCGCGGCCTCCACCGAACCGATGCCGCCCGGGGTGGGCACGAGGGCCACCGCCGTGGTCGCCGCGAGGTACGCCAGCGCCGCGTGCGGCGCCGCTACCGGCAGCTCCAGCGCCCGCCCCACCGCCACCAGCCCCGCCGCCTGGAGCGCAGGGAAGGCCAGCGCGCCACCCCAAAGGGCCAGCGCCCGCGCCGGACGCCGGTGCACCGAGCGCGCCTCGCCCAGCGCCTCCCGCAGAAACCGGACGACGGCCGCGCGCAGCCGCCGCACCAGGAACAGGGCGGCCCCCGCCGCCGTCACCAGGGCCGCACCGCCCAGCAGCAGCGGGAGGGCCGAGCCGTCGGGCAGCACGGGGCGCAGGCGCAGCGCGTCCGGGAACGCGATCAGCAGCGCGGCCAGCAGACCGAGCCGTCCCACGCACTCCGCCAGCAGATACAGCGCGAGCGCCGCCGACGAACGGGCGAGCGGCACCCCGCACACGGTCAGGAAGCGCAGGTTCACCGCGCTCGCGCCGAGCCCGGTCGGCAGGAGATGGTTGGCCGCGCCCGCCGCGAACTGGGTTGCGAGCAGCCGCCGTTTCGGCAGCGGCAGCAGCACCGCGCCCTGCCGGGTGAACGCGGCCGCGACCCAGGTCAGGCAGGTCGCCCCCGCCGCCACCAGCAGCCACGGCCAGGACGCGGTACGCACCTGCCCGAACCCCTCGGCCAGCACCGAGCGGTGGCGCACCGCGACCACGGCGACCAGCACGAGCGGCACCAGGCACAGCACCCGGCGGACCCGCACACGCACACGGACCCGCCGCGGCGGCCGTGGAGAAGGAGAAGCCGACGCCGTCACACCCGGGGAGGCTTCCCCCGGCATCCCAACGGCGGATGGCGGCGGGGCGGACAGCCGCTTACCCGTGGGCAGCGGGCGGGCGGGAGCGGGAGCGTTCATGGCGGCAGCCTTCGCGGGGAGCGGGGAGCGGGGAGCGGGGAGCGGGGTGGAGGGTCTTCCGGGGACGGTGGAACGGGTGGGACGGCGCGTACCTTGACCTCAACGACGCTTGAGGTTCTACGGTGCTGTTCATGAGCATGGAGACCACCGCGTGGACACAGCTCCACAGCGTGCTGAACGCCCAGGAGCACCGCCCCCTCGCCCGCGCCACCCTGCGCCGCGTCGCCGCCTTCGCCCGCCCGCACCGCGCGGGCATCGCCCGTTTCGTGCTGCTCGGGATCGGCTCGGCGCTGCTCGCGGTGGCCACACCGGTGCTCGCCGGGCACGTCGTCGACGCCATCGTGGCGGGTCACGACTCCGGCAGGGTGGTACGGCTCGCCCTGCTGATCGCGCTGGTCGCCGTCGCGGAGGCGGGACTCGGCATCCTGGTCCGACGGCTGTCGGCGACCCTGGGGGAGGGCCTCATCCTCGATCTGCGCACCGCCGTCTTCGATCATGTGCAGCGGATGCCCGTCGCCTTCTTCACACGTACGCGTACGGGAGCGCTCGTCAGCCGACTCAACAACGACGTGATCGGCGCCCAGCGCGCCTTCGCCGGCACCCTGTCCGGCGTGGTCACCAACCTGGTCACCCTGCTGCTCACGCTCGCGGTCATGCTCGGCCTGTCCTGGCAGATCACCCTGCTCGCACTCGCCCTGCTCCCGGTGTTCGTGCTGCCCGCCCGCCGCATGGGCCGCCGCATGGCCCTGATGCAGCGCGAGGCCGCGACGCTCAACGCGGCCATGGGCACCCGGATGACCGAGCGTTTCTCGGCGCCCGGCGCCACCCTGGTCAAGCTGTTCGGACGGCCGGAGGAGGAGTCCGACCAGTTCGCGGCGCGTGCCCGACGCGTCCGGGACATCGGGGTGCGCACCGCCACCGCGCAGTCGGTGTTCATCACCGCCCTCACCCTCGTCTCCGCCCTCGCCCTCGCGCTGGTCTACGGGCTCGGCGGCTGGTTCGCGCTGCACGGCACCCTGGAGGCGGGCGCCGTCGTCTCCCTCGCCCTGCTGATCACCCGGCTGTACGCCCCGCTGACCGCGCTCGCCGGAGCCCGCGTCGAGGTGATGAGCGCGCTGGTCAGCTTCGAGCGCGTCTTCGAGGTGCTGGACCTGAAGCCGCTCATCGCCGAGAAACCGGACGCGGTGGCGGTGCCCGAGGGCCCGGTCGCGGTGGAGTTCGACGACGTGAACTTCGCCTACCCGGCCGCCGACCAGGTCTCCCTCGCCTCCCTGGAGGAGGTCGCCGCGCTCGACCGGCGCGGCGGCGCCGAGGTACTGCACGGCATCTCCTTCCGCGCCGCACCCGGCGAGACGGTCGCCCTCGTCGGCTCCTCCGGCGCGGGCAAGTCCACCATCGCCCAACTGCTGCCGCGGCTGTACGACGTGGACGCCGGGGCCGTGCGTGTCGGCGGCGTGGACGTGCGCGACCTGACCGGCGCCTCGCTGCGGGCCACCGTCGGCATGGTCACCCAGGACGGTCACCTCTTCCACGACACCGTCCGTGCCAACCTGCTCCTCGCGGCGCCGGACGCCACCGACGCCGACCTGTGGGACGCGCTCGGCCGGGCCCGCCTGGCGGAGGTCGTGAGCTCGCTGCCCGACGGCCTGGACACCGTGGTCGGCGAACGCGGCTACCGCCTCTCCGGCGGCGAACGCCAGCGCCTGACCATCGCCCGGCTGCTGCTCGCCCGCCAGCGCGTCGTCATCCTGGACGAGGCCACCGCCCACCTGGACAACACCGCCGAGGCGGCCGTCCAGGAGGCGCTGACCGAGGCACTGCGGGACCGCACCGCCGTGGTGATCGCCCACCGGCTCTCCACCGTGCGCGCCGCCGACCAGATCCTGGTGGTGGAGGCGGGGCGGATCGTGGAGCGGGGGACGCACGACGAACTGCTCGCGGCGGGCGGCCGGTACGCCGAGCTGTACCGAACGCAGTTCGCGGCGCGGCGGGACGGGGTGGCGGAGACGGTGGCCTGACCGGCGGCGCCCGAGCGACCCCGCCCGTCCCGTACGACCGCCGTCGTCGCAGGTCTCGACGGCGGCGGTCGCCCTGGACCACCATTCCTCCGGCAAGGCCCGGTGCACCGGGCGCGTCGGGGCAGAGAGCAACGGTGATGAGTTCTACGGAACGGGCGAGACGGACCGATGCCACCACGGCCCGACTCGCGGCGAACGCGGCACCGTTGCGCGTGCTCGCCGTGGACGACGAGGAACCCGCCCTCGAAGAGCTGCTGTACCTCCTGGGCGAGGACCCGCGCGTCGGTGACGTGCTCCCCGCCCTCGACGCCACCGAGGCGCTGCGCCTGCTCGGCCGGGCCGTGGAAACCGGGCCCGACGGCACCGGCGCCATCGACGTCGTCTTCCTCGACATCCACATGCCCGGCCTCAGCGGACTCGAACTCGCCCGGCTGCTTGGCGGATTCGCCGCCCCGCCGCTCATCGTGTTCGTCACCGCGCACGAGGACTTCGCGCTGCGCGCCTTCGACCTCAAGGCCGTCGACTATCTCCTCAAGCCGCTGCGCGCCGAGCGGTTCGCGGAGGCGGTCCGTCGGGTGGCCGAGCTGACCCGCGCCGGACAGGGCCCGAGGCCCGCCGCCCCCGCCGCACCGCCCGGCGGCGGAACCGACCAAGTCCCCGTGGAACTGGGCGGGGTGACCCGCTTCGTGCCCGTCGCCGACATCGTCCACGCCGAGGCGCAGGGCGACTACGCCCGGCTGCACACTCCGTACGGCAGTCACCTCGTCCGCATCCCGCTGTCCGCCCTGGAGGAACAGTGGCGCCCGCACGGGTTCGTGCGCATACACCGCAGCCATCTCGTGGCCCTCGGCCGCATCGAGGAACTGCGCCTGGACGGCGGCAACCTGACCGTCCGGGTCGGTGACCGTGTCCTCGCCGTCAGCCGCCGCAACGCCCGCGAACTGCGCGACCTGCTGGCCCGCCGCGCCACCCGCGCCGCCGACCGCCCCCGCTGAGCGGACACCCCCTGTGGCGACCGTGTGCCGAACCGCGTCAGGTGGCTACCTCACCGCTGACGTGCTGCGTACACTCGCCGCAACTAGCCGATCACCGGGACCTCGGGGGGTGCGTCATGGGTGCGGAGCCCCGCCCGCCGCGCCGCGAGGTGATCACGGGGAAGCCGGCCACGCACACCCTCACCGCAGCCGCGAGCGGCGTCGAGAACGAGCCTGCCGTACGCGAACTGATGAGCCGTCAGATACGTGCCGCGCTCACCGTCACCGTCCTGCTCGCCCTCCTCCTCGGACTGCTCCCCGTCCTCCTCCACCTCCTGCCCGACACCGGTAGCGCCGGTGTCCCCCTCGCCGTCTGGCTCGCCCTCGGCGTCGCGCCGTATCCCGCCCTGCTGGCCATCGGCGCCTGGTACGTCCACCGCGCCGAGCACAACGAGGGTGACGTGACCGGGCGTTGAACCAGACGTACGGAATCGCCGGAGTGTCGGCCGTGGTGCTCGCCACGGCCCTCGTCGGCGCGCTGGGGCTGCGCATCTCCCGGACCACCTCGGACTTCTACGTCGCCTCGCGCACCGTCGCGCCACGGCTCAACGCCTTCGCGGTGAGCGGCGAATACCTCTCCGCCGCCTCCTTCCTCGGCATCGCGGGACTGGTCCTCGCGCAGGGCGTGGACATGCTCTGGTTCCCGATCGGCTACACGGCCGGGTTCCTCGTCCTGCTGGCCTTCGTCGCCGCGCCGCTGCGCCGTTCCGGGGCGTACACACTGCCCGACTTCGCCGAGGCGCGGCTGGAGTCGCGGGCCGTGCGCCGGATCGCCGGAGTTCTCGTCGTCGGCATCGGCTGGCTGTACCTGCTGCCCCAACTGCGTGGCGCGGGACTGACGTTGCGGCTGCTCACCGGGGCGCCCGGCTGGCTCGGCGGGCTGGTCGTCGCCGCCGTGGTGACCGCCGCGGTGGCCGCCGGAGGAATGCGCAGCATCACCTTCGTGCAGGCCTTCCAGTACTGGCTCAAGCTCACCGCGCTGCTGGTGCCGGTGGTGTTCCTGCTGCTCGCCTGGCGCTCGGACCACGCCCCCGCGCCCGTGTGGGACGACCGGCCGGTCTTCCACCGCTCCACCGAGGTCCGCGTGGACCACGCGCTGACCGTGACCGTCCGCGAACCGGTCCGCGTGAGCGCCGTCTCCGGGACCGTGGACGGCCGCACCCTGAAGGACGGCACGCTCCGGCTCACCGAGGGACGCCACCGGATCGGCGCGCACACCAGCCTGCGCTTCCCGGCCGGTGCCCGCGTCCCGCTGCCCGACCGGGACACGGCGGGCGCGGCCCCGTCGAGCTGGGCGCAACCACGGTCCCCGCACCGCGAACAGCACGGCCTGTACGCCACCTACGGACTGATCCTCGCGACCTTCCTCGGCACCATGGGCCTGCCCCATGTCGTCGTGCGCTTCTACACCAACCCCGACGGCCGCGCCGCCCGCCGCACCACCCTGATCGTGCTCGGCCTGCTCGGCGCCTTCTATCTGCCGATGCCCCTCTACGGCGCGCTCGCCCGGCTCTACGCCCCCGATCTGCTGCTCACCGGCGACACCGACCTCGCCGTGCTCGTCCTGCCCCAGCGGCTGGTCGGCGGGGTGGGCGGCGACCTGCTGGGGGCGCTGCTCGCGGGCGGCGCCTGCGCGGCCTTCCTCTCCACGGCCTCCGGACTCACCATGTCGGTCGCCGGGGTACTCGCGCAGGACGTACTGCCCGCCCTGGGGCTCCGGCACTTCCGGGCCGCCGTCGTCCCCGCCATCGCGGTACCCGCGGCGGCGGGCGCCTTCGTCGGGGAGCTGCCCGTGGCCGACGCGGTGGGTCTCGCCTTCGCCGTGTCCGCGTCCTCCTTCTGTCCGCTGCTCGTGCTCGGCATCTGGTGGCACGGCCTCACCCCGCCCGGGGCGATCGCCGGGCTGCTCCTCGGCGGCGGCTCCGCGCTCACCGCCGTCACCGCGACCATCGCCGGGGGCGCCCGCTCGGGCTGGCCGCACACCCTGCTGGCCTGGCCCGCCGTCTGGTCGGTGCCGGTCGGGTTCGCCGCGATGGTGCTGATCTCCCTGGCCACCCGCGACCGGGTCCCGGCCGGCACCGCCGCCACCATGGCCCGCCTCCATCTGCCGGAGAAGTCCGGCATGGGCGGGTGAGGCGCATGAGCACACCGCACCCGGCCCGGAGGCGTCGATGAGCGCCCTCGGATTCCTGCTGCTCGCCGTCGCCGGACTCGCCCTGTTCGTGCTCGGCGCCGCCCTCGGCCATGTCGCCGTCCGCCGCCAGCAGGAGAACCCGGCGGGCCCCGGCACCCCCGTCGAACAGGCCACCTTCCACACCCTGCACACCGCCTCGCTCGCCGCGCCGCCCCTGCGCGCCGGGCTCACCGCCGACACCGCCCGCAAGGCCGCCCGGCGGCTGCGCCCGCTGCTCGGCACCGTCGCCCTCGCCCTCGCCGACGAGGGCACCGTGCTGGCCTGGGACGGCGCGGGCGACCATCACCGCGAGGCGACCGCGATGCTGATCGCGCAGGTCGTGCGCACCGGCCGCGAACAGAGCGTCGACCTCTCCTGCGCGCACCCCGGATGCCCGGTGCGCCGGGGCGCCCTCGTGCCGCTGACCGTCGACGGCCGGGTGACCGGCGTACTCGCGGCGTTCGCGGACCGGGAGGACGCCGTACCGGTGCGCGCGGCGCGGGAGGTGGCGCGCTGGGTGTCGGTGCAGCTCGAACTGGTCGACCTGGACCGGGCCCGCTCCAGCGCCATCGAGGCCGAGATCCGCGCCCTGCGCGCCCAGATCTCCCCGCACTTCATCTACAACTCGCTCGCGTCCATCGCCTCGTTCGTCCGCACCGACCCCGAGCGCGCCCGTGAGCTCCTGCTGGAATTCGCGGACTTCACGCGCTACTCGTTCCGCAGGGACGGCGACTTCACCACGCTCGCCGAGGAGTTGCGCTCCATCGAGCAGTATCTGGAGCTGGCCCGCGCCCGCTTCGGGCGCCGTCTCGCGGTGACCCTGCGCATCGCCCCGGAGGTGCTGCCGGTCACCCTGCCGTTCCTGTGCCTCCAGCCGCTCGTGGAGAACGCGCTCAAGCACGGGCTCGCGGAGTCCGCGGAGCGCGCCCGCATCACGATCATCGCGGAGGACGAGGGCACGCAGGCGCGCGTCGTCATCGAGGACGACGGCGTCGGCATGGAACCCGACCGGGCCCGCGCCGTCCTGCGCGGCACCGCGGGTCCCGGAACCGGCATCGGCCTGAGCAACGTGGACCGCAGACTGCGCCAGGTGTACGGAGACCCGTACGGCCTGGTCGTCGAGACCGGCGTCGGCGCCGGTACGAAGATCACCGTACGGCTTCCCAAGTTCCGCCCCGCGCCGCGCCGGAGCTGAGCGTGGCGCGGCGGGCGGTTCAGGTCCAGCGGCCGTCGGAGCGGCGGCGCTCCTGCTGCTGACGTTGGCTGTCGTGCGGCTGGCCCTTCGACTGCTTGGCGGCCGCCTCGGGGATCTGCGTGTGGTAGTACAGCAGCTTGCCCTGGCCACGCGCGCCGAGGCCGTGGTGTCCCTTGACCGGAGAGTTCTTACGCATGTGACTCGACTCCTCGGGGTGACGGCACCCGGATTTCGTTGGATCCACGCTACGCCGCACCCGTACGGGTGGCGAGCGGGCGACCGTTCGGGTGGTGACGGGCGCGGGCGGGTTTCGAGGTGCGGGTACCGGAGTGCGGTGCGACGCTGACTTGGTGCATACCTCTGAGCTGACTCCCGAGATCCGTGCCGCTCTGAGCGAGCGCCGTGCGTACCCCGCCATCACGATGGTGATGCCGACCGACCCGGACTTCCCCTTCAGCGAGAAGGACCGCATCCTCCTGCGTGACCTGGTGACCGAGGCCAGGCGCCGGCTGGCGGAGGACCCGGAGGTGGCGCGGGACACGCGACTGGAGTTGCGGGACCACCTGCTGGAGCCCGCGGTGATCGAACGCGTCGCCGATCCCTTCCACCCGGACGACGCCATGGTCGTCTTCGTGGCCGCCGACGAGCCGGTCCAGGTCTGGCAGATGACCTCGCTGGCGCCCGTGCAGCCGCGCGTCGAGTTCGCGGAGTCGTTCCTGACGCGCTATCTGGACGCGGCCGAACAGCGCTCGCGCCCCTTCCTCGTCCTGGTCCTCGACCAGGAGATGTGCCGCCTGTACCACGGCGCGGTCCGGCGCCTGACGCAGGTCGAGCACCACGGCTTCCCCTGTCCGCCGGAGATCCCCTCGCCCGAGGACGCGTTGCCCGGCGCGATCCCGCACTCCGCGCCCTACGAGGGGCACCGTGAGCGGGTCGAGCAGTACATGCGCCGGGTCGACCGCAAGCTGGGTGAGGCCCTGGAGGAGTACACCGACCTGCCGCTGTTCGTCATCGGCGGCGACAAGGTCCTCTCCGCGTTCCGCGACGTGACCACGCACGGCACCGCGGTCTCGGGCACGCTCCAGCTCACCGGCATGGACAAGGACCGGCCGCAGGACCTGATGAAACGCGTGGAGCCGCTCCTCGACGAGTTCCGCGACAGGCAGGTCGCCGAGGCGATGGGCGCGCTGAACGAGGCGCGGGGACTGGGCAAGTACGCGGGCGGCCCGCTGGAGGTGTGGACCGCCGTCGCGGACAAGCGGGTGCAGCGGCTGATCGTGGAGGAGGGGCTCTACCTCGCGGGGCGGGTCACCGAGGACGGCCGGGTCCTCGAGCTGGCCGAGGTGCCGAAGCCGGTCACCCTGCCGGAGCCCAAGCCCGACGTGACGCCCCCGCCGCACACCATGGGTGTGGCCACCGACATCGTGGAACAGCTCGTGGACCGGGCGATCGCCGCCGACTCCCAGGTGCTGTTCGTGCCCGACGGCACGCTCGCCGGGGCGGGCGGGGTGGCGGCGCTGCTGCGGTACTGAGCGCGGCGCACGTCCCTGCCTGAGGTGTCCCCCCTGCTGAGCGGGGCGCGCGTCTCAGCCGGACGTGTTCCCCCGCTCCGCCTTCACGCCCCGCTCGCCGCCCGCCTCCTCGCGGGCGGCGAGCACCGTCTCGCGGAACGACGTGACCACCGGCCGCAGATCGACCCGGTGCCACGCCGCCCACAGCCGAACGGACATGTCCAGCCAGGGCAGTTCGCGCACCGTCACCCCGGCCGGCGCCTCGCCGCGCACCATGCTCCGCTGGACCAGTGCGAGACCGAGCCCGGAGGCCACCAGACCGAGCGCGGTGAGCGGTTCGGCCGCCTCCAGGCGGATGTCCGGGGCGAACCCGGACGCGGCGCACGCGGCGATGAACTCGTCCCGCCAGGCGGGCCGGCGACTGTTCTCCACCGCGATCCAGGGCAGCCCCTCCAGGTCGGTGGGCGTGATCTCCGCCAGGTCCGCCGCCGAGTGCCCGCTCGGCACCGCGAGGAGCAGGGGATCGTCGAGCAGCAGCGCGGCGCGCAGATCGGGGTCGTCCTCGGCGGGAGGCTCGGACACCAGGGCGATGTCCAGGCTGCGGCGGCGCAGCCCCTCGAACTGCTCGGCCGCCGGATGGTTGTAGAGCGCGACGTGGATGCCGGGGCGCTCGTCGTGCAGTTCCCGGAGCGCCCGGGGCAGCACCCCGGTGTGCATGGCGTCGGGGGCGTACCCGATGCACAGGCCGCCCTCCTCGCCGCGCCCGAGCCTGCGGCCGAGGTTCTCCAGTCGGTCGGCGTGCAGCAGCAGCGCCCGCGCCTCGGAGAGGAAGACCCGGCCGTCGGCGGTGAGCCGGATGCGCTGCTGGCTGCGCTCGAACAGGGTCAGGCCGAGGCCCTTCTCCAACTGGGCGATCTGCCGGCTCAGCGGTGACTGGGAGATGTGCAGGCGTTCGGCGGCGCGGCCGACGTGTTCCGTCTCCGCGACGGTCACGAAGTACCGGAGCTGGCGCAGATCGAGCATGTAAGACCTCGGGGGACTCAAGTGTGTCCAAGCAAGTCTTGGACAGTCTCAATTACCGATCCTAACCTCGGCAGAGCAAGAACGGCAGAACCCGCAAGACCGGCGAAAATCGCCATACGGGTTGAAACCTGCCTGAACCTCGCGACAAGGATCGACGTTTCTCATGGGTATCAAGTCCCTCCTCCCCGGCTCGCTCGGCTTCGGCACCGCCCCGCTGGGCAACATGTTCCGCGCCATCCCCGACGAGGAGGCCGCGGCCACCGTCGCCGCCGCCTGGGACCACGGCATCCGCTACTTCGACACCGCCCCCTTCTACGGCGCCGGACTCTCCGAACTGCGCCTCGGCGAGGCCCTCGCCGACCGCCCGCGCGACGCGTACGTGCTGAGCACCAAGGTCGGCCGCGTGATCCACGACGATGTGGAGGATCCGGCCGCGCGCGAGCTGGGCGAGAAGGGCGGCCTCTTCGAGCACGGCCGCCCCAACCGGATGACCGACGACTACACCGCGGACGCCACCCTGCGCTCCATCGAGGACAGCCTGAAGCGGCTGCGCACCGACCGCCTCGACATCGTCTGGGTGCACGACATCGCCCAGGACTTCCACGGAGACGAGTGGCTCGCCCGCTTCGAGACCGCCCGCACCGGCGCCTTCCGCGTTCTGCGGAAGCTCCGTGAGGAGGGCGTCATCAAGGCGTGGGGCCTCGGGGTCAACAAGGTCGAGCCGATCGAGCTGACCCTCGACCTCGACGAGCCCCGCCCCGACGCCTTCCTGCTCGCCGGCCGCTACACCCTGCTCGACCACGACCGCGCCCTGCAGCGGCTGCTCCCGGCCGCCGTCGAGCAGGGCGTGGACATGGTCGTCGGCGGCCCGTACAGCTCCGGCATCCTCGCGGGCGGCACCCACTTCGAGTACCAGCGGGCCCCGCAGGCGATCATCGACAAGGTCGAGCGGATCAAGGCCCTCGCCGCGCGCCACGGCGTCAGCGTCAAGGCGGCCGCGCTCGGCTTCGCCCTGGCCCACCCGGCGACCGCCGCCGTCGTCCCCGGCGCCACCCGGCCCAGCCGCATCGCCGAGGACACCGCCGCCCTGCGCGAGCAGGTCCCGGCCGCCTTCTGGTCCGACCTGCGCGCGGAGAAGCTGATCTCCGCCGACGCCCCCGTGCCCACCGCCTGAGCCACCCCCGACCACGGCCCGGGCCCGGCCCCACCATCCACCCACCCCCAACCGGAAAGCGCCATGACAAGCACCTCCGCGTCCATCGACCTCCCCCACACCCCCGACCACGTCTGGCGGCTCATCGGCGGCTTCGGCTCCCTGCCCGACTGGCTCCCCTACATCGCGCACAGCGAGCTGACCGAGGGCGGCCGCGTCCGCAGGCTGACCAACGCCGACGGCGAGACCATCGTCGAACGCCTGCACACCTTCGACGACGAGGCCCGCAGCTACAGCTACGCGATCCTCGACGCCCCCTTCCCGGTCACCGGCTACCTCTCCACCCTGACCGTCCATCCCACGGCCGACCCTCACACCGCGCGTGTCGAATGGTCGGGCACCTTCACCCCCGACGGAGTCGCCCCGGCCGAGGCGGAAGCCCTGTTCCAGGACATCTACCGCGAGGGCCTGGCCGCGCTGGAGCAGACGCTGCGCACCGCCGTCTGAGCCCGCCCGACGCCGGGCGGTACGGCACCGGGCGGGCGTCCTGCCCGCACCCCGGTGCCGTACCGACCCCGCACACGCGTGCGTCGCCCGGGCCGGAGCCCCGACTCGCCTGCGGCGGAAGGCCCGTTGCAGGGTCCAAGGCGGGCGGTCGGGCTCTACGATTGGCCCGTCGCCGTGTCGCCCGAGGCGCGCCACGGCACCGCCACGTCCGCGTGGCCTCGCGTGGAGGGAGCGCAGTGTCGAATCACCGGCCGGCCGACCATCCGGTGGCCGACGGACCCGACCGGGCCGTCCGGTTCTCCTCCGGCGCGGGCGGCGGTCACGGCACCCTGCCGCACGGCGTGGACCATCCGGTGCTGACCGAGGTGCTGCGCCAGTTGCTGGAGCGCGACCGCAGGACGGCGGGCCGGCCGATCGCGTACTACGAGGACAGTCCCTGAGGTGGCCCGTCACCCGGAGGGGGAGACGGCGGACCCGCACGCCTCGGCGCCCTGGCCGCACCGTCTGCTGGACGTGCCCGCCCTCCGCCGTGCCGGAACCGCCCCGGTCCCGCTGCGCCAGTTCGTCCTGAAGCTCAACAGCCGCTGCAATCTGCTCTGTTCGTACTGCTACGTCTACAACGCCGCCGACGCCTCATGGCGCGGACGCCCCCCGAGGGTCACCCCCGAGGTGCTCTCCCGCAGCGCCGAGCGGATCGGCGAGCACGTCGCCGCCCACGGGCTGCGCGACATCCGGGTCGAACTGCACGGCGGCGAACCCCTGCTGGGCGGGGTCGACACCGCGCTCCGGCAGGTCGCCGAGGTGCGGTCCGCCGTCCGCGCCGCCGCCGAGGGCGACTGCGAGGTCCGGGTCGGCGTGCAGACCAACGGCACCCTGCTGACCGCCGACACCGTACGGCGCCTCGCGGACGCCGGAGTCCGTGTCGGCGTCAGCCTCGACGGCGGCCGCCCCGAACACAACAAACGGCGCGTCGACCACGCGGGCCGTCCCGCCTGGCCCGCCGCCACCCGTGGCCTCGACCTGCTCGCCAGGCGCCCCGAGGCGTACGCGGGCATCCTGTGCACCATCGACCTGGACCAGGACCCCGAGGAGATCTACGACTCCCTGCTGGAGTTCCGGCCCGCCGCCCTCGACCTGCTTCTGCCGCACGCCAACTGGGCCCACCCGCCGCCCGGCAAGGGTCCCTCCAGCGCCGGTACCGCGCCCTACGGGCAGTGGCTCGCCCGGGTCTTCGACCGCTGGTTCGACGGCGGCCGCCACCGCACCGGGATCAGGATCTTCACCGAGATCATCGGGCTGCTGGTCGGCTTCCCCAGCAGCGCCGAGGCCGTCGGACTCTCCCCGGTCGCCGCCGTCCTGGTGGAGACCGACGGCGCCATCGAGCAGGTGGACTCCCTCAAGGCCGCCTATTCCAGGGCGCCTTCCACGGGCCTGAGCGTCTTCGACGACAGCTTCGACGACGTGCTGGAGCATCCGGGCATCGTGGCGAGGCAGTTGGGGGAGGGGGCGCTCTCCGAGGACTGTCTGCGCTGCCCGTTGCTGCGGGTCTGCGGCGGTGGCCACTACGCCCACCGCTACCGCGCGGGCAGCGGATTCCGCCACCCTTCCGTCTACTGCGCCGATCTGGCCCTGCTCATCCGGCACATCGCGCGGAGAATCGAACCGGTTCTCCGCTCCGGTCCCCTCCTGCCCGATTGAACCCGTTTGCATTGCACCGGAGTTGAAGCCGCGTCAGAATTCTGTCGTGAGCACACTCGGGGGAGCGGCCGCGGCCGAGGAGATCTGGCGGGCCCAGAGCGTCTGGTCGCGGGCGGCCAACCGCGCCAAGGCGGCGATCGAACGGTCCCGCACGGCCACCCTCTGCGCGGTGGTCACCGCCGCCGTGCTCGGCGCCGCCGCCTCCCAGGTGCTGCCGCTCGCCCCGGTCGCCGGCCGTGTCCTCGCCTTCCTCGCCCTGCTCGCCGCGGGCACCGCCCCGCTCACCGCCGCCGGTGCCTCCCCCGACCGGGTGCGCCGGTGGACGGCTCTGCGCTCGGTCTCCGAGGAACTCAAGAGCCAGGTCTACGTCTATCTCGCCGGAGCCGCGCAGTACCGCAGCCCCGAGACCCGCGACGCGGAGCTGCGCGCCCGCACGAACGCCGTCCTCGCCGACGTCGGCACCCTCGACCGCGCCCTCGGGGACCTCGAGCCCGCCGTCCGGCCACTGCCCCCGGTCACCGGCATCGCGGACTACGCCGAGCAGCGCCTGCGCAGGCAGCTGGAGCAGTACTACCGCCCCAAGGCCCGAAAGATGGCCGCCAGGGCCCGGCTCGTCGAACGCTGGGGCCAGGTGCTCGCCGGGATCTCCGTCGTGCTCGGCGCCGTCGCCGGTGCCTTCGCGGCGGAGGAGGCGGCCGCCTGGATCCCCGTCGTCGCCGCGGTCTCCGCCAGTGTCGTGTCCTACGGCGCGTCGGCGCGCTTCGTCTCCCAGGAGATCGAGTTCAGCCGGACCGCGCGCGAGCTGGACGGGCTGCTGCGCTGGTGGAACGAGCGCGATCCGGCCACCGACGCGGACGCCGACCGGCTGGCCGAGCGCACCGAACACGTCGTCTCGGTGCAGAACGAGGGCTGGATGGCCAAGTGGATCGCGGACTGAAGGCGGGGCGAGGGTGGTCAGGGTGTTCATCAGCCACAGCACCAACACGGATGAACCGGCCGCCCAGTTGCGCGACGCCCTCGCCACCGGCCTCGACAAGGCCAAGCACACCGTCCTGCTCGACGTGCGCATCCAGGAACCCGGGCGCCCCTGGCAGTTGAAGCTCGCCCGGTTCCTCGGCGAGTGCGACGCCGCCCTCGTCCTCGTCAACGAGGCTGCCCTGCGCTCGACCTGGGTGCGCCGCGAGACCAACATCCTGCACTGGCGCAAGACGCTGTACCCGGACATGGTCCTGGTCACCGTCCTGGTCGACGGCATCAGCGCAGGGAAGCTGAAGGAGTCCGACCTCGGCTACCTCGCCACCGACGACGTGGAGCGGATCGTCACCGGCAGCACGGAGGAGGTCGCCCGGCTCGTCGGACGCTTCCCCGACGTCCGCCAGGTCTGGGACGACTCCATGAGCGTCTGGCTGGAGAGCATCTGCATCCAGCTCCGCGAGATAGGCGAGCACTCCGTCTTCGCCCGGCTCGCCCGCGAACTGGAGGTCCCCGACGACGAGTTCGGTGAACTGATCCCCGGCTTCGCCCCGCTGCTCATCGCCTCGCAGATGCTCGACTCCCACGACATCGTGCAGTTGCACAACACCGTCCTCGCCGCCCTGATGGGCGGCCTGGAACGCGGCCGCGCGGGCGACCTGGCCAAGATGATCCTGCCGGTGTGGGTGGACCGCGACGACGCCCGGCGCATCGTCCGCGACACCGACGGTGTGGTGCGCCGCGTCGTCATCCTCAACGTGGACAGCACGGTCGTCGGCAAGCACTACCTGGACCGCGCGTTCTGCGTCGACATCCGCAGCTACTACATCGCCGAGGCCGCGGGCCACCCGCCCGGCGACGACGACCCCGAGGACTATCTGCTCGACCAGTGCGAGCAGGCGGTCAAGCAGGCCATCGGCCTGGAGCCGTACGACGAACTCGGCACCCCCGAGGAGCCGGAGAGCTTCGGCCGCTTCTATCTGCTGCTCGACGCCAAGCGCTGCGACCTGGCCGTGGTGCACCGGGTGATCTCCCGGCTGCACGAGAGCATCCCGTGGATGCACGTCCTCGTCATCACCGGGCGGGGTGTGGACGTGCGCGGGAGCTGGCCGGGAAGTCCCGACGAAGTGCTGGTTCTCGACCCGCCGTTCGGACCCGGACATGAGACTCTGGTCAATGCCGTCATCCGTCGGGTGAGCAAGCACGTGGGTTCGATCGGCTGGGGGGCCTGATGAGCCAGGAACAGACCGCCGCGCGAGAGCCGTCCGGGACACCCGGCGGCGCCGAATGGCTCGACACCCCCGACCGGGGCGACGGCCGCGTCTATGTGATGCCGCCCGAACTGGACTTCGCCGTCAGGGTCGCCCGCGCCACCGGGCGCCCGCTGCTGCTGCGCGGCAGCCCCGGCTCCGGCAAGTCCTCCCTCGCGCCGTACATCGCGCGGCAGTTGGGATGGCGGTACTACGAGCACGTCGTCACCTACCGCACCCAGCCCCGCGAGCTGCTGTGGAGCTTCGACAGCGTCCGCAGGCTCGGTGACGCGCAGGTCGCGGCTCGCCGGGGCGGCACCCCGGACGACGCGAGCTACGTCCAGCCCGGCGTCCTGTGGTGGGCGCTCGCCCCCGAGTCGGCCCGAAGGCGCGGCAGGCCCGAGGGCGCCGAGATCACCGACCCGTGCCCCGACCCCTTCGAGAAGGTCAACGCCGGGCGCAAACGCGATCACGCGGTCGTCCTCATCGACGAGATCGACAAGGCCGACCCGGACGTGCCCAACAGCCTTCTGGTCCCGTTGGGTTCGCACCGTTTCGTCGTCTCCGAGATCGGCGAGGAGATCCACACCGAGCAGCCCGCCGGCACTCCCTCCGGCGGTCCCGGCGCCGCCGACGAGCACGCCCAGTGGTCGCGCCACCTGGTGGTGCTGACCACCAACGAGGAACGCGAACTGCCCCAGGCCCTGCTGCGCCGCTGCGTGGTCCACCGCCTGCCCGAGCACGACCGGGACATGCTCGTGCGGATCGCCGGACGGCACATGGCCGACTGGCCCGGCGAGGTCACCTCCGCCGACGAGGAGCTGGCCGAGGCCGTCGCGGACAAGCTGATGGAGGTCCGCGAGCAGGTCGACAAGCAGGACGTGCGCCGCCCGAGCACCGCCGAGTACCTGGACGCGCTGCGCGCCTGCCGCTCGCTCGGCATCCGCCCCGGCACCGAGGAATGGCGGATGCTCACCCGGAACGTCCTGGTCAAGCCGCAGCAACTGGCCGGTGACCCGGCATGACCGGGGAGGCGTGGCTCGGCGACGTGGCCCGCGCCGCCCGGGCCCTCGGCACCCGCGACCCCGAGGACTGTGCCCGCATCGCCGCCCTCCTCGGCCTCGGCGGACCCCCGCCGGAACCGGCCAGGCCCCCGGTGGACGTGGAACCGCCCGAGGACACCCCCGGCTGGCAGGCACCCGCCCGCGAGGACGACGACGCCGACCGGCCCCGCGAGGACGACGACCCGCCGCCCTTCGGACGCGACGAACAGGGCGGCCGCACCGGCACCGTCACCTTCCTCGTCCCCGTCGACGAGAGCACCCCGCCCGCCCCCCACTGGACCACCCCCGCCCTGCCCCCGCCCCGGGGCCGCGCCGACCCCGCCCCGCGCCCCCCGCACCTGCCGCTGCTCGCCCCCCGCTCCACCGCCGCACTGCTCACCATGGTCCTCTCCCGGGTCAGCCCCGAGGGGGAACTCGACGTGGAACGCGCCACCGAGGAACTCGCCCGCGCCCGCCCGCTGACCGCGATACCCCGGCTGCCGCTGTCCACCCTGCGGCACGGCGTGCAGATCCTCGCGGACACCTCCCGCGCCATGGAGCCCTTCGCCCGCGACGTGGAGGACGTGATCGGCCACGTCCGCGCGCTCGCCGGCGTCGCGGGCACCCAGGTCCTCCGCTTCGCCGACGTGCCTTCGCGCGGCGCGGGCCCCGGAGCGAGGTCCACCTGGCAGCGGCCGTACCGCCCGCCCCGGCCCGGGGTGCGGGTGCTGATCCTGTCGGACCTCGGCGCGGGCGGGCCCCCGCTCAACCCCTGGCGGGCCACCGAACGCGAGTGGCGGGCCACCGTCACCACCATCCGCCAGCGCGGCTGCGAGCCCGTGGCGCTCGTCCCGCTGCCCGAGCGGTACTGGCCGCGCTGGGCGCGCTCGCTGCTGCCCCTGCTGAGCTGGGACCGCGGCACCACCGTCGGCAAGGCGCTGGAGGTCCGGCGTTGAGCGCCGCCGAGCGGCCGGGACGCACCCTCGCGGTGCTGCTCAGCATCGCCGCCCGGATCGAACCGGAGCTGATGCGGGCCGTACGGCTGCGCGTGGCGCCCGGTCTCGACGTGTCGGCGGAGGTGGACCTCTGGTTCGGCGACCTGGTCACCCACCCGGGATTCGGCTACGTCGTGCTGAACCCCGGCCTCCTGGACGAACTGCGCGCCGAACTCACCGAACGCCTGGAGCGGGCGGGCGAGGACGACCCCGTCCACCGGCTGTGGCCCACCTTCCAGCGGGTCCGCGCGGGCGCCTCTCCTGCCATGCGCGCCCAGGAGGCGGCGACCTGGCAGGCGGTGAGCGGGCGCCCCGACGCCGCGCCGCTGATCGAGGAGGCGCTGCGGCCCGCGCTGCGCGCGCTGGTGGAGGAGGAGCGCGACGGCGTCGCCCGCTGGTTCACCGAAGCCTGGGAGACCCTGCCCGAGCGGGTCCGACGGTCCACCACCGCCTGGCAGTTGCTCACCCTCTCCGCCGTCCGTCTCTCCGCCGAGCCCCCCGAGGGCGCCCGCCCCGACCGGCTGGCCCTCGCCGACGTCGCCGTCATCGCGCGCGGGCTGCCGACGGCGGCGCTCCACCTCGGCTGGAACGGACCCGTGCTGACGCTCAGCGACAGCCCCTTCGACACCGGGCAGTTCGCGATCACCGTGCCGGACACCGACCCCCGGGTGGTGGAACTGGTCACCGCGAACTCCGTACGGACCATCCTCGTCGGCCGGAACGCCACCGTCGAGGAGTGGGTCGGGCCCGCCGGAGGCCGGCTGCACACCGCCGACGGCGCCACCTACCGGCTGCCCGCCCCGGCCGTCCTCCAGCCCGAGACCACACCGTTGCCCGACCTCGACCCCGCCTTCACCACGGACCCCGCCCTCACCGACGACCCCGCAGCGGACCCCGCCGGGCGGCGTGCCGGCACCGGGCACATCAGCATCTGCTACGCGGGCGAGAGCCGCCCCTGGGCCCGCTGGACCGCCCACCAGCTCGAACGCGCGGGCTGCACCATCAGCCTGCTGCACTGGGACACCGCCCCGCGCACCCCGCTCGACTCCCTCGGCGCCCTGCTCGCCGCCCCGGGCCGCGTCCTGCTCCTCCTCAACGAACGCGCGCTCCGCCCCGACCTGCACGACGAGGCCGCCTGGTCCGAGGCGTTCCGCCAGGTCGTCCGCCCCCACCGCGAACGCTTCGCCGCCCTCGCCCTGTCGTACGAGCCGCTGCCCGCCATGGAGGTGCTGCGCCCCGTCGACGTGGCCGGACTCGACGAGAGCGAGGCCCGCCACAAGATCCTCCGGCGGCTGGGCATCGACCCCGGCGAGGACCCCGCCTGGGACGGCCCCCGCTTCCCCAACGACCCGCCCCAGGTCCGCGAGGCCCCCCGGCGCAACGGTTACTTCACCGGCCGCAAGGACGACCTGGAGGAACTCTCCGAACTCCTCGCCGAACCAGGACCGGCCGGCACCGGCGCCCGCGTCGTCCTGCACGGCATCTCCGGTGTCGGCAAGACCCACCTGGCCACCGAGTACGCCCACCGCTACGGCGACGGATACGACGTGGTGTGGTGGGTCACCGCCGGCGAACGTGCCACCGCACGCGAGGAGTTCGCCGCTCTAGCCGCCCATCTGGAACTGCCGGTGGCCCGCGACGCGGGGGAGCGCGTCCGCGCCCTGCACGCCGCCCTGCGCGCCCGCACCGGCCCCCGCAGGCGCTGGCTGCTGATCTTCGACGGCGCCGACGACGTGGGCGCGATACGCGACCTCCTGCCCGACGGACCCGGCGACGTGCTGATCACCAGCCTCAGCCGGGACTGGTCCGGGATGCTCGGCTTCCAGGAGTACACCGTCCGCCCGTTCACCCGGAACGAGAGCGCCGCCTTCATCCGCCGTCGTGTCCCGAGGGCCACCGAGGCCCAGGCGCGCGCCCTCGCCGAGGCCGCCCAGGACCTGCCCCTGGTCCTGGCCCAGACCACCGCCTGGCTCATCGCCAACCCCGCCGAACCCGTCGACGCCTACCTCGACGCGCTCCAGGGCCAGACCCCGCAGGAGCTGGAGGTGCGCACCGAGGACGACTACCCGGTCGGGTTCGTCCGCTCCTGGGGCCTGCTGCTCAACCTGCTGCGCGAGCGCAACCCCGAGGCGGCCGAACTCATCGAGCTGATGGTGCTGTTCTCGCCGGACGCCATTCCCCTGCGCCTCATCGCCGCCGCCCCGGCCGCCGTCTTCCCGCCCGGCAGCCTCGCCCGCACCGTCACCGACGCCACCCGCTGGCAGAGCGCGCTGGCCGCCCTCGCCGACCTCACCGCCATCCACCTCAGCTACACCCAGGACCCGTCCCTGGAGTACGGCGTCGAGTCCGCCCAGATGCACCGCCTCTACCACCGCTTCGTCCACGCGGGGCTCAGCCGCGCCCGCCGCGGCGAACTCTCCGCCGCCGCCAACGGAGTCCTCGCCGCCGCCAACCCCGGCCGCCCGGGGGACCGGCGCGAGTGGAGCACCTACTCCGCGCTCATCCCCCACCTCGACTACGCGGGCACCCTCGACCGCGACGAACCCGGCGTACGCCGCCTGGTCCTCGACTGCGTCGACACCCTGCGGCTGCGCGGCGAGTACGACACCGGGCTCGGGCTCTGCCAGAAGGCGGTCACCCGCTGGCGCCCCCGGCACGACCAGGACGACGCCGACATGCTCGTCCTGATCCATCAGCACGCCAACCTCCTGCGCCGGGTGGGCCGTTACCGCGCCGCCGAAGCGGTCGGCCGTGAGATCCTCGACGCCCTCACCGTCACCCGCGCCCCCGACGACCCCGAACTGCTGCGCGCCAAGGACGGCCTCGGCGGCACGCTGATGGCTCTCGGCCGGTTCGAGCGCTCCCGCGAACTCTTCGAGGAGGTCTGGCGCGGCCACACCAGCCGCCCCGGCGGCGAGGGACCACGTGCCCTCATGGCCCGGAGCAACATGGCCCTCACCCTCGGACTCCTCGGCCACTACACCGAATCCCTGGACATACACCAGGAGTTGTACGAGCGACGCGGCCGCGAACTCGGCCCCGACCACTACGACACCCTCTACTCCGGCCTCTGCCTGGCCTGGATGACCCGGCTCCTCGGCGGCTACCGCCAGGCCCTCGCCCTCCAGCAGCGCAACGCCACCCTGCACAGCCGCGTCCTCGGTCCCGACCACCCCCAGACCCTGCGCGCCGAGCACAACCTCGCCCAGTGCCTGCGTCGCGACGGCCGACTGGAGGAGGCCACCGCCCTGTTCACCAGCGTCGTCGTACGCTGCCGGCAACTCCAGGGCGAACTCCACCCCGACACCCTGATGATGACCTCCGACCGCGCCACCCTGCTGCGCGACAACTCCCCCCGTGAGGCCCACGACCTCGCCCGCACCCTCTACGACCGCTATCTGCACCTCCTCGGCCCCGACCACCCCTACACCGCCGGAGCGCTCGGCAACCTCGCCCTCGCCCAGTGGGCCGACGGCGACGAACACGGCGAGGCCGAGGGCTCCGCCCACACCGCCTGGCAGCTCATGGCCCGCGCCGTCGGCGACGACCACCCCTGGACCCTCGGCACCCGGCTCAACCTCGCCGCCCGCCTCGCCCAGTCCGACCAGATCCCGGCCGCCCTGGCCCACGACACCGACCTGCACGCCGCCGCCGCGAGCCGCCTGGGGGAGAGCCACCCCCTCACCCTGGCCGCCGCCACCGCCCGCGCCTGCGACCTGCGCGCGCTGTCCCGCCCCGAGGACGCCGAGGAGATCCGCCGGGACACGGTGACCCGGCTGCGCGAGACCCTCGGCCCCCAGCACCCCCACACCAAGTCCGCCGAGGAACTACGCCGCCCCCACTGGGACTTCGAGCCCCAGCCCATCTGACGTCCCATCAAGCACAGCGTCCACGAGGGGAGCAGGCGCATGGACAGCCGGAGCGGGCCCGACATGGGTCACATCACGATCAGTTACGCCGGGTACAACCGGCCGTGGGCCGCCTGGATCGCCCACCAGTTGACCGCGCGCGGCCTCGACGTCACCCTGGACCGCTTCGACCCTCGCGTGGACGTGCCCTTCGAGGACGAGTTCGCCACCCTGCTCGACACCCCCGGACGGCTTCTTCTCGTCCTGGACAACTGGTACTTCGGCCTCGGCCCTATCGCCGCCCACGACTGGGACCGCGTCCTGCGCCGCACCGTGCCCCGCCACGCCGACCGGCTCGCCGCCGTCACCGTCGCCACCCGTCCGGTGCCCCGCGCCGTCGCCCTGCTGCAACCCGCCGACCTGCACGACCTGGACGAACAGGAGGCGGCGCGCCGGGTGCTGCGCGAACTGTCCATCGACACCGCCCCCTTGCCCCGCAGTCCCACCGCGCCCCGCTTCCCCAACGAACCCCCCGATGTCTTCGACACCCCCCGCCGCAACGGCCGCTTCACCGGCCGCGACCCCGAACTGGAGCGCCTGCGCGCCGCGTTCACCGCGAGGGACGCCGACCACGCCGACGCGGGCACCCGGATCGTGCTGCACGGCGTCAGCGGCACCGGCAAGACCCAGATCGCCGTCGAGTACACCCATCGCTTCGGCAGCGAGTACGACGTCGTCTGGTGGATCGACGCCACCCACCGTGCCAAGGCCCGCGAACGCCTCGCCGCGCTCGCGCCCCGCCTCGGCCTGCCCGTCGGCGAACGCATCGGGGAGCGCATCCGCGCCGTGCACGAGGCCGCCCGCTCCGTGGCCCCGGGCCGCTGGCTGCTGGTCTTCGACGGCGCCGAGGACCCCGCCCTGCTCGCCGACCTGCTCCCGGACCACCGCGCCCACGTCCTGCTCACCGCCGGGACCCGCGAGTGGACGGACGTGCCCGGCACCCGCGTCACGGACATCGCCGCCTTCACCCGCGCCGAGAGCGTCGCCTACGTGCGCCGCCGCGTCCCCCGGCTCACCACCGAGGAGGCCGACGAACTCGCCGACGCCGTCCTCGACCTCCCGCTGCTGCTCGCCCAGACCGCCGCCTGGCTCGCCGCCAACGACGTACCCGCCGCCGACTACCTCGGCACCCTGCGCGCCACCCCCGAACCCGGCCCGGACAACCCGGACGACACCGCCTACCCGCCCGGCTTCCGCACCGCCTGGTCCACCACCCTCGGCACCCTGCGCGCCCGCAACCCCGAAGCCGCCGAACTCCTCAACCTGCTCGCCTTCTTCGCCCCCGGCGAGATCCCCGTCCGCCTGCTCACCGAGGTCCGCTACGGCGACCTGCCCCCGGCCCTGGACGCCCTCGTCCGCGACCCCCGCTCCTGGCACCTCGCGCTGCGCAGGCTCTCCGAGTACACCGCCGTACGCCTCGACTACGAACAGGAGCTGGCCGAGAACCCGGCCGTCGAACAGGTCCGTATGCACCGCCTCTACCAGCGCTTCCTGCGCGAGTCGCTGACCGAGGAGGAACGCCGGGCCCACGCCGACACCGCCTGCCAGGTGCTGGTCGGCGCCGATCCCCGGCGCCCCTCCGACACCCGCGACTGGGAACGCTACGCCCTGCTCATCCCGCACCTCGGCTTCGCCGGGGCGTTCGACTCCCCGCGCCAGGCCGTGCAGGAACTCGTCCTCAACTGCGTCGAATACCTGCGCCTGCGCGGCGAGTACCGCACCGCGCTCCGGCTCTGCGACGAGGTCCTCGCCCACTGGGAAAGCGCCCTCGACCCCGCGCACGGCGCCCTGCTCGCCCTGCGCAACAAACTCGGCGGACTGCTCCGGCTGGCCGGCCGCTACACCGAGGCCGAACAACTCGGCCGCTCGGTCGTGGCCCAGCTCACCGCCGTACGCCCCGACGACCACCCCGAACTGCTGCGCGCCAAGGACGGACTCGGCAGCACCCTGCTCGCCCTCGGCCGCTTCCCGCAGGCCCGCGAGCTGTTCACGGAGGCAGCCGCCCGCTTCGCCGACCAGTTCGGCACCGAGGCCCCGCAGACCCTCGCCGCCCGCCACAACCAGGGCCTCGCCCTGCTTCTGCTCGGCCGCTACGGCGAGGCCCGCGCCATCCACCGCGACGTCCTCCAGATACGGCAGCGCCGCCTGCGCTCCCGCCACCACCTCACCCTGCACTCCGGCACCGTCTACGCCCGGCTCATCCGGCTGCTCGGCGACTACCCCGAGTCCGTCTCCCGCCTCGAACAGATCGTCCGCACCCTGCGCCAGACCTCCGACGAACGCCATCCGCAGTCGATCATGGCCGACCACCAGCTGGGCGTCTCCCGGCGCCGGGCCGGGGACATCTCCGAGGCGGGGGAGCGGCTGGCCGGAGCCGTCCGGCGCGCCGCCCAGGTGCTCGGCCCGCTGCACCCTGACACCCTCGTGGTGGAGGCCGACCAGTCCACCTTCCTGAGAGAGCACGGTGAGCTGAGCGGTGCCCTGCGCGCCGCCGAGTCGGTCGCCCGGCGGTACGAGGAACTGCTCGGGCCCCGGCACCCGTACACCATCGGCGCCCTCGGCAATCTCGCGCTGGCCGTCGTGCACACCGGGGACCACCGGCTCGCCCTGCACCTCACCGAGCGGGTCCACCACGACATGGCCGAGGCGGTCGGCCGCGACCACCCCTGGACCCTCGGCTGCGCGCTCAACCTGAGCGGCGCCCGCAGCCTCGCCTACGAGGTGGACGGCGCCTGGGAACTCAGCCGCGACACCGTGCGCGGCGCCGCCCGTACCCTCGGGGCCGCCCACCCGCTCACCCTGTCGGCCCGCACCGCGCTCGCCGACGACCTGCGCGCCCTCGGCCGCGCGCAGGAGGCCGCGACCCACGAACGGGAGGCCGTACGCACCCTCGGCGACACGCTCGGACCCCAGCACCCGCACACCCGCGACGCCCAGCGACGGCTGCGCCCGTACTGGGACTTCGAACCGCAGCCGCTGTGAGCGCGCCTCCAAAACCCCCGGCGCGTCAACTCGTATGCCAACTCGTTGACAAATCAGGGTATTTGTTGCTCGATCGGAAGCGAGCCGCCGCCTTCCGCCACCGCCTCCCGGGAGTCTGCCCATGAACGCAGGGCGCTTGACCACCCCGCCGCCCGTCTCCCTGGTCTACGCCGGGGTGAGCAACGGCTGGGCGCAGTGGATCGCCTGGGTGCTCGGGCAGGAGGACTGCCCGGTCACCCATGTGCGCTGGTCCCCGCTCAGCCCCCTGCCCGGCATGGCGGACCTGGAGGACTTCTTCGCCCGCCCCGGACGCGTCCTGCTCGTCCTGGACGACTGGTACCTGCGCTTCGACACCGGACGCAACCAGCAGTGGGCCCAGGTGCTGCGCCGGGTCATGCCCCGGCTGCACGACCGGGTCGGCGCCGTCACCGTGACCACCCGCGCCCTGCCCGACGAGGCCGTCAGCCTCGGCGCCGTCACCCTGCGCGGCATCGGCCCCGAGGAGGCCAGGCGCCGGGTCCTCGCCGAGGTCGGCCTGCGGCCCAGCACCCCCTACAGCCGCCAGGACGAGGGCCCCCGCTACCCCGAGGACCCGCCGGACGTCACCAACAGCCCCCGCCGCAACCCCCGTTTCACCGGCCGCGAGGTCCTGCTCAACGACGTGCACGACACCCTCAACGCCGGACACGGCCGCCGCGTCCTGCTGCACGGACCGCCCGGCGTCGGCAAGAGCCAGGCGGCGGGGGAGTACGCCCGCCGGTTCGCCAGCGAGTACGACCTCATCTGGTGGGTGCCCTCCGCGACCAAGGCCGCCGCCCGGGAAGGGTTCGCCGCGCTCGCCCGCGAGGTCGGGCTGAGCGAGGGCGACCAGCTCACCGGGCAGATCGAGGCGGTGCAGGACGCCCTGAAGAAGGACGAGAAGGGCCGCTGGCTCGTCATCTTCGACGGCGCCGAGGACATCGACGGCATCGCCCCGCTGCTCCCCGAGGGCCGCGGCCAGATCCTGCTCACCGCGCAGAACACCGCCTGGTCCCGGCACGGCGCCCGGCCGCGCGAACTGCCGCCCTTCGACCGGGACGAGAGCGTCGCCTTCGCCTGCCGCCGCGCACCCCGGATGACCGAGGCCCAGGCCGGTGAACTCGCCGCCGCCCTCGGGGACCTCCCCCTCGTGATCGACCAGAGCGCGGCCTGGATCGACGCCCATCCCGCCGCCGACATCCCCCACTATCTGACCTCGATCAGGGCGGGCGAACCCGCGGAACCCGGCCCCGAGACCCCCGTGGCCGCGCCCCCGGCCCACCGCCAGGTATGGGCGAACACCCTCGCCTCCCTGGCCGCGCGCTCCCCGGCCGTGCACGAACTGCTGCTCCTGCTCACCTTCTTCTCGCCCGACATGCTGCCCGTCCCGCTGTTGCGCGCCGCCCGCCCCAGCGATCTGCCCGCCCATCTCGCCGGATCCGTCGCCGAACCCGGCAACTGGGACGCGGCCCTGCTCACCATCTCCGAACTCGCCTCCATGCGTGTGGAGTTCGCCACCGAGTCCCGGCAGGACAGCACCAGCATCGTCTCCCTGCGGATGCACCGCAGCTTCCGCCGCTTCATCCGCGCGAGCCTCACCCCCGAGACGGAACGCGAGTACGCCGCGACCGCCGCCCGCGTCCTGGTCGCCTCCGACCCCGGCGAGCCGGGCGCCCCACGCAACTGGCACCGCTACGCCGAGATCCTGCCCCACCTCGAACCCTCCGGCGCCCTCGACTCCGACGACGGCGACGTACGCCAGCTCCTGCTGAACTGCCTCGACTACCTCCGCGTGCGCGGGGAGTACCAGGACGGCTGGGACCTGGCCCACCGGATCCTCGACCGCTGGCGCGACACCTCCGCACCCACCGACAGCCGGGTCCTCGCCGCCGCCCACCAGGAGGCCAGGATGCTGCGCGGCCTCGGCCGCTACGAGGAGGCCGAGCGCACCGACCGGAGCATCCTCGGCATCCTCGGCGACGCCGGCACCGACAGCGGCCTGGAACTGCTGCGCGCCAAGGACGGCCTCGGCGCCACCCTCATGGCGCGCGGCCGCTACGACGAGGCCCGCGCCCTGTACGAGGAGGCCGCGCAGAACGCCACCGACTGGCTCGGCGACCGCTACATACCGCAGACCCTGCAGTTCCGCACCAACCTCGCGCTCGCCCTCGGTCTCCAGGGTCACTACGAGGAGTCCTGCGCCCTGCACCGCGAGGTCTACGACCGCCGGGTCGGCCTTCTCGGCGGCCGGGCCCGGCGCACCCTCCAGTCCGGCTACTACACCGCCCGTATGCTCCGCCTGCTCGGCAGACTCCCCGAGGCCAGAAGCCTCCAGGACTACAACGTGCGCCAACTGCGCAGGACCCTCGACGAGGCCCACCGCCAGACCCTGCTGGCCGAGCACAACCTGGCCCTGTGCCTCAGGCGCGACGCCGAGTTCGAGCGGGCCCGCGCCATCATGCGCGAGTCCCGCAAACGGCTCATCGTGCTGAGCGGCGCCGACCACCCCGACGTGCTCATGGTCAACCTCGACTACGCGATGCTGCTGCGCGTCCTCGGCGAGCGGACCAAGGCGCGCGGACTGGCCGAGTCCACCGCCCGCGCGTACGCCGCCCGGCTCGGCACCCTGCACCCGTACGCCATCGGCGCCCGCAACAACCTCGCCCTGCTCATGCTGGACGACGGGGAGACGGAGGCCGCCGCCCGTCTCGCCGACGAGTCGACGCGGCAACTGGAGGCGGCCATCGGACGCGGCCACGTCTGGTCGCTGGGCTGCGCCATGAACAGCGCGGCCGCGCTGGCCGCGCTGGGTGACGTGGAGGGCGCCGAACGCCTCGGCCGCGACGCGCTCGGCCGCGCCATTCCCGCCATGGGCGCTCACCACGTCCTCTCCGCCAACCTGCGCGCCGGTCTCGCCCTCGACCTGCGCGCCCTGGGCCGCGCGGAGGAGGCGGCCGCGCTGGAACGCGTCGCCCTCATGACCCTCGCCGCCAGCCACGGCCCCGACCACGACCAGACCCGCTATATGCGCTCGCGGGCGCGGCCGTACTGGGACTTCGAGCCGCAGCCGATCTAGCGGCCCGCTCAGCACCGATAAACACCCCCTATCGCGTCTTCGGAAATCCCTCTTTGACTTTCCCCGACGCCCGGGTGGAAGGTGGATCTCGGCCACGGACAACGAAAACCGGCCACACATTCTCCAGCGCGGATCCCCGGAAGAGCGGCCGAGGATCCGCGCTGGCACACCCGCACCGGTGAAAGAAGAGGTTGAGCGGAAAAGGGCGCCCCGTCGCACCCCGGTGCGCCCCCTGGGGCCGGAGTCGCGGCCGTGGCCGGTGGGAAGTGACTCGGGCGTAACGGAAAACGCCCAGGACAGGAGCAACTTCCCATGAGCCGACGTATGGCCCGTCCCGTCGCATTCACCGCATCGGCCGCGCTGCTGGCCGGAGGTCTGCTGGCGGCGACCGTGCCGGACGCCGCCGCCGCACCCGCCAAGTACTCCCAGGCCGCCGCCGCGCAGCAGTTCAAGCGGGCCGGGGTCGCCTGGACGTCGTCCGGTCGCTGCACCGACCGCACCAACCGCAGGTGCACCTCGTTCGAGAAGATCAACAGGAGCACGGTCGCGGGCGTGATCGACTTCAAGAGGGCCGCCAAGTGTGCCGTCACCCTCACGGCGGGCACGGAGAAGGGGCACGCCTCCGGCACGTACAGCCACTGGAACGGCTACAAGGTCGACATCAAGCTCACCCCGTGCGTGAACTCGTACATCACCCACAAGTTCCGCTACATCGGCGAACGCAAGGGCGACCACGCCAAGCAGTACCGGTCGCCCAACGGCAACGTCTACGCCCGTGAGGGCTCCCACTGGGACGTGACCTACTACCGCGCGAGCCGCTGACCGGACGCGGGTGGGGCCGGGACGCGCACCGCGGCCCCACCCGCGTGCGTCCCGGAATCCTTCCGTATCCGAATGAACCGTCTCCACAGGGGCAGCCGGAGGGGCGAGAACACGCACCCCCCTGGAGGAGGCCGGACCATGGCGATCCAAGACACGAACGTCCTCGTGCTCACCACGAACTACGGCACCGAGCAGGACGAGCTGGTCAAGCCGGTGTCCGCCCTGCTGGACGCGGGCGCCCACGTCGTCGTCGCGGCACAGAGCGCGGAACCGGTGCAGACCCTGGTCTCCGACCACGACCCCGGACAGCGGGTCACCCCCGACACCACCCTCGACGAGGTGTCGGCGGCGGACTACGACGCGGTGATCGTCCCCGGCGGCACCCTCAACGCCGACCAACTGCGCACCGACGAGACCGCGCGCCGGCTCGTCGCCGAGTTCGCCCGCGACGGCAAGCCCATCGCCGCGATCTGCCACGGTCCCTGGCTGCTGGTGGACAGCGAGCTGGCCGAGGGGCGCGAGCTGACCTCGTACCCCTCGCTGCGCTCCGACCTCACCAACGCGGGCGCGACCTGGCACGACAAGGAGGTAGTCGTCGACACCACCGGCGGCAGCACGCTGATCACCTCCCGCAACCCCGGTGACCTGGACGCCTTCTCGGCCGCGATCATCCGCAGCCTGGGCGGCGGCGAAGGCTGAACACCCCCGACGGGCGAGCCCCGCGACGGCGGCCGGAGGGCGGCACGAAAGAAGCGTGAAAACTGCCGGAACCAGGCAATGAGAAGCCCTCCGCCCCTGTGCCAGGATTCGGCCGAGCCGGAGACCGGCGACGGGGCGAGAGGGGGACGGCACGCAGGGCCCGGTTTCTCGGACCGGGCAACACGGGGGTCGTGCCGCTCGTCCTGTCGCCGGTCTTCGACGGTCGTCGCGGGGGTCCTTGCGACGACCGGCTCCGACGAGCCCGTCCGTCTCCTCGCAGCTCCGCCTCCCTACAGCTCTTCCCCGGGCCAGCCCAGCAGCCGCGCCCCGATGACGGCGGTCTGCAGGGTGTACCGGTGCACGGGATCGGCCGGGTTGGCGCCGGTCAACTGGTGTATGCGGTCCAGCCGGTACGTCAGCGCGCGCACGCTCAGCGCGAGCCGGCGGGCCGCCGCCGCGGACGTGCACCCCGACTCGAAGTACGCCTCCAGCGTGCGCAGTAACGGCTCCGCACCGCCCCGGGCCTCCCGCAGCGGCCCCAGCGCGCTGAGCACGAGGTCCGCCATCGCCTGCCGGTCCCGCGCCAGGACGGGATACACCAGCAGATCCGCGGCACGCACCACCGGAGCGGCCAGCCCCAGCCGCTCGGTGAGATCGAGTGTGTTCAGCGCCTCCTCGTACGACTGCACGACGCCGCCGGGACCCGGCCGGGGCCGCCCGATCGCCACTCGTACGCAGTCGGTCCCCCACCGCGCCTGCTCCGCGAAACGGTCCAGGATCTCGCCCTCGTCGCCGGGGGCGATGCAGATGAGCTTGCCGTTCTTCGTCGTGAGCAGGATGTGCCGCCGGTCGAACCGCGCCATCAGCGCGGCCTCCACCCGGCGCGTGGCGGGGGAGGTGTCGTCGTACGCGTCCGTCCCCTCGGCCACCGCGACCGCGTGAGCGTGGGAGAGAACGAGCCCGAACCGCTCGGCCCGCTCCGCCAGCCGCCCGAGATCACTGCGGCCGTACAGCAGGTCGTCGATGAACTCCCGCCGAGCCGCCTCTTCTTGACGTACCGCCAGGCGCTGCGCCCGCTCGTACCCCTCCGCGAAGGCGTCCACCGCCTGCTCGACGGCGGCCAGCACCCCGCCGACCGCGCTCCCCGGCGTCCCGGCCGGCCAGGACGCGCGGGCCGCCGCGAGATGCCCGCGCACCAGAGCGCGCAGACTGTGTCCGGCTTCGGCGGCCCGCTTCCCGAGCGCCCGCCGCTCCTCCAGCTCCTCCCGGGTGAGCCTGCGCCCGGTGGCGGACACCTCGGCCAGCGTGCGGGCGTACCCGCCCAGGAATCCGGCCGTGTCCGGCTCAGACACCGTGCCCCCATTCGTTGCGCACACCGTTGACGTGTTCCTGCCGGTGTTGATCAACCGGAGCGTAGCCAGCATTGCCCGGAACCGGCAACGCGTGAGAATCCGGCCCTTCGACCGGTCACATCGTCGTGAGCGCCGAGCCTTTGCGCATCGCGACGTGGCCGGTCTGCCCTGACGTGCGTGGGGCGGCCGTGCTCGGCGGTGGAGGTGGCGGTGGAGGTGGAGACGGACGTTCCGGAGGCTGATCAGGAGGTGGAGTGAACCGCGGGCGGCGCGTCGTCCGCGACCTCTGCCTCGGCTCCTCGGTAGGCGAACCATGGCACGAAGAACTGGGTGACCGGGCCGACGGCGAGGGCGTAGAGCACCGTGCCCGCCCCCACGCCGCCTCCGAGGAGCCAGCCCAGGACGAGTACGGCGATCTCCATCAGCGTGCGGACGAACCGGATGGAACGCCCGGTCGCGGCGGAGCCTCCCGTCATCAGACCGTCCCGGGGACCCGGCCCGAGACGGGCACCCACGTAGACCGCGACCGAGAAGCCGTTGAGCAGGACGCCTCCGGCCAGCAACGCCCATCGGACCGGAAGACCGAGATGGTGAGGGATGAGCGACAGGCCGAGGTCCGAGGAGCAGGCCAGCACGACGATGTTGGCGAAGGTCCCGAACCTCGGCCGCTGCCGGAGCGGGATCCACAGCAGGAGGACGGCAGCCCCGACGACGGCGCTGATCGTTCCGAAGCTGAGGGAGGTGTGCAGTTCCAGGCCCTCGTACAGCACGCTCCAGGGATTGACCCCGAGGGAGGCGCGGACCAGCAGCGAAAGGCTGAAGCCGTACAGGGCCAGGCCGATGAAGAGTTGGGGAACGCGCCGGAGCGGCCGCTCGGTGAGGGGCACGTATGTCAGCGGGTGCGCGGCGGGCGGCGGGCTTGTCGGCATACGCTCGCCGGGGGTGGCGGATCGTCGTCCGGACGGGGGACCCTCATCGCGAGGGCGCGGGCGGTCGAGTTCGGGACGTTCCATGCCAATGCCTCCGTTGGTACAGGCTGTTCAGGCCAATGGCACGGGAGTCTGTACGCTGAGCGGCTTCGACAGCATGGCCAATTGCGGGAGAGTGGTATGGCCTCCTCGACTCCGTACCGGCCCGGGGACCAGTCACGTCGCGTCGAGCGGAGGCTCGGCGGCCGGCAGCTCGCCGCGATGCTGCCCGACCCGGCCGGGGCGAGACCCGCGTACCGGCACCTGGCGCGGGCGATCGGCACGCTGATCCTGGACGGCAGGATCGCGCCGCATGTCAGGCTCCCCGCCGAGCGGGAGCTGGCCGCCGCGCTGCACACCAGCCGCCCCACCGTCACCGCGGTCTACGACCTGCTCCGCGAGAGCGGCTACGCGCACAGCCGTCAGGGCTCCGGCACCTGGACCGCGTTGCCGCGGGGACGTACCCCCAGCGGTGTCACCAGGCTCCTCGCACCGGCGGACGCCGTGATCGACCTGGCCAGGGCGTCCCCCGGCCTTCCGGAACACACGCTCGCCGACGCTCTGGCCGAGATCACCCCCCAGCTCACCGCGCATGCGCACACCCCCGGCTACCACCCCTACGGCCTGCCCGAGCTGCGCGCCGCCATCGCCGGGCGCTTCACCGAGCGGGGCCTGGCCACGGTGCCGGAGCAGATCCTGGTGACCTCCGGCGCCCAGCACGCGCTCACACTGGTGCTGGGACTCTTGTGCGGCCCGGGTGACCGGGTCATGGTCGAGAGCCCCTCCTATCCGAACGCGCTGGAGGCCATGCGCCACGCCCGGCTGCGGCCCGTGTCGGTGCCGGTGACCGACGACGGCTGGGACATCGGGATCGCCGAGTCGACCCTCCACCAGGCGGTGCCCCGGCTGGCCTGTCTGATCCCCGACTTCCACAATCCCACCGGAGTCCTCATGCCGGAGGCGGAGCGCGTCCGCCTGCTGCGTGCCGCTCACCGGTCCGGCACCTGGGTGGTCGTCGACGAGACGCTGAGCGACCTCGCCCTCGACGTGCCCGCCCCGCCGCCCTTCGCCGCCCGGGCCCCGAGGGGCGGCGGCGGGCGGGTCGTCACCATCGGCTCGATGAGCAAGAGCCACTGGGGCGGTCTGCGCATCGGGTGGGTACGTGCCGGGGCGCAGCTGGTCACGGAACTCGTGGCCCGGCGGATCGCCACCGACGTAGGCGGCTCGGTCATGGACCAGCTCCTGGCCGTCGCCCTCCTGGCGCGGGGCGCGGGTCCGGTGGCACACCGGCTGGGGGAGCTGCGGGAGCAGCGGTCCGCGCTGGCCGCCGCGCTGTCCGAGCATCTTCCGCAGTGGACCTGGCGACTGCCGCCCGGCGGTCTGTCCCTGTGGGTCGACCTGGGCGAGCCCATCGCCCCGATGCTGGCCGAGCGTGCCCTGGACCACGGGGTGCGGATCGAGAGCGGTTCCTGCTTCGCCGCCGACCCGGGCGTCTTCGAGCAGCGCCTCCGGATCCCCTACACCCTGCCGCCCGAGACCCTGCGCGAGGCCGTACGCCGTATGGCCGCCGCCCGCGCCGACGGCGTGTCGCCCTCGGCGCGGGCGCGTGGCGGACCTCGCTGGATCGTCTGACACGGGTCCGTCCGCGCCTTCTGCGGACGCCCCGGAGTCCTCGCACGAGGCGGCCGCCCCGTTTCTCTTCGCGAAGGCGCGTTTCCCCGGGCGCTTGGGGAAGTTTTTGCCCGTGGCCTGATCCGGGGTGCCCGAGGGGCGCTCGGGCAGAACTCGCCCCGCTCGCGTGCTTTCGCCTTGGCAAAGGGCGGCTGAAATCGTGTCCGGGGTGTGAGGGAGATGGGTCGTGGGTGTTACGGACGCGTTGACCCCGGCGGCCCGGAGGCGGACGCTCGTCATATAGGTGCTCGATACAACTGGTTCGGCGGTCTCTCCCACGCCACCCGGAAAGTGCAGGTGAGCGCGAGGGCGGCTGCCGCCAGGAGGCAGGAGGCAGCGCATGTGCGGCATCACCGGATGGGTCTCCTTCGACCGTGACCTCGCGGCCGACGACTCCGCATTGGATGCGATGACCGAGACGATGTCCTGCCGTGGACCGGACGACCGCGGCACGTGGGCCGAGGGCCCCGCCGCGCTGGGACACCGGCGACTCGCCATCATCGACCTCCCCGGCGGCCGGCAGCCCATGACCGTCCGCACACCCGAGGGCACCGTCGCCCTCGTCTACTCCGGCGAGGCGTACAACTTCACCGAGCTGCGCCGCGAACTCCTCGACCGCGGCCACCGGTTCACCACCGACTCCGACACCGAGGTCGTCCTGCGCGGCTACCTCGAATGGGGCGACAGGGTGGCCGAGCGGCTGAACGGCATGTACGCCTTCGCGGTGTGGGACGGCCGCCACGACAAGCTCGTGATGATCCGCGACCGCATGGGCATCAAGCCGTTCTACTTCCACCCCACGTCCGACGGCGTCCTCTTCGGCTCCGAACCCAAGGCCATCCTGGCCAACCCGCTGGTCCGCCCCCGCGTGACCCTGGACGGCCTGCGCGAGCTGCTCACCCTGATCAAGACGCCCGGGCACGCCGTCTGGGACGGCATCCGCGAGGTCGAGCCCGGCACGGTTGTCACCGTCGACCGCTCCGGTCTCCGCACCCGCGTCTACTGGCGGCTGGAGACCCGCCCGCACACCGACGACCGCGACACCACCATCGCCACCGTCCGCTCCCTCCTCGACGACATCGTGCGCCGCCAGCTCGTCGCCGACGTGCCCCGCTGCACCCTGCTCTCCGGCGGCCTCGACTCCTCCGCCATGACCGCGCTGGCCGCACGGCAGCTCGGTGAGCAGGGGGAGAAGGTACGCAGCTTCGCCGTAGACTTCGCCGGTCAGGCGGACAACTTCGTCGCGGACGAGCTGCGCGGCACGCCCGACACGCCCTTCGTCCACGACGTGGCCCGGCTCGCGCGGACCGACCACCAGGACATCGTCCTGGACGCGCAGTCCCTGGCCGACCCCGCCGCCCGCGAGAAGGTCATCCGCGCGCGCGACCTGCCGGCCGGGTTCGGTGACATGGACGCCTCGCTGCTGCTGCTGTTCCGCGCCATCCGCGACCAGTCCACGGTGGCGCTCTCGGGCGAGTCCGCCGACGAGGTCTTCGGCGGCTACCTCCAGTTCTTCGACGAGGAGGCCCGGCACGCCGAGACCTTCCCCTGGCTCGTCAGTTTCGGCCGCCACTTCGGCGACGACACGGGTGTCCTGCGTGCCGACCTCGCCAAGTCCCTCGACCTGGAGGGCTACATCGCGGACGGATACCGCACGGCCGTCGCCGGCGTCGAACGCCTCGACGGCGAGAGCGACTTCGAGTACCTCATGCGACGCATGTGCAACCTCCACCTCACCCGCTTCGTCCGCGCCCTGCTCGACCGCAAGGACCGCATGAGCATGGCCGTCGGCCTGGAGGTCCGGGTACCGTTCTGCGACCACCGGCTCGTCGAGTACGTCTACAACACCCCCTGGTCCCTCAAGTCCTTCGACGGCCGCGAGAAGAGCCTGCTGCGCGAAGCCACCGCCGACCTCCTCCCGCGCTCGGTCTACGACCGCGTCAAGAGCCCCTACCCCTCCACCCAGGACCCCGGCTACGGCCTCGCCCTCCAGTCCCAGGTCCACGACCTCCTCTCCCGCCCCTCCCACCCCGTCTTCGACCTCCTCGACCGCGACAAGGTCCGCCGTACCACCCAGACGACCGGCCCCGTCGTCACCCAGTCCGCGCGCCGCGGCATGGAACGCACGCTGGACCTGGCGCTGTGGCTGGACATGTACGGCCCGGAACTGGACCTGGGCTGAGGCGTCCCGTCCGGGGTCGGATCGGGGCGGGGCGGTTCGGTGGCGGTTCGGCTGGGCTGTCGGCGGGTGCGGGTGCGGGTGCGGGTGCGGGTGCGGGTGCGGGCCGGATCGCCGGTTGCCGCAGGCTTCCCGCCGGCACGGGCGGCTGTGAACGGCCGGCTCCAGGCGCCGGCCTGATGTTGGGCGAGTGCCGAGTGCCGAGTGCCGAGTGCCGGGCGCCGAGTGCCGGGCGCGCGGGCCCCCGTCCTCAGTGGTTCCGCAGGGACGCAAGTGCCGCCGTCACCCGCTCCGTCGCCTCCGGGGGAGTCGACGCGTGGGGGGACAGGCGGAGCGAGTCGGGGCGGACCGTCGGGGTGACGCCCTCCGCGTGGAGGGCCTTCGCCACGAGCCCGGGGTCGCGACGGGGGAGGGTGAAGGAGAGGATGCCCGCGCGATGGGACGGGGTGGTGGGGGAGAGGATGCGAGCGCCCTGGGCCGTCATGGCCTCGGTGAGTTCGGCGACACGTGTCTCGATCGCCGCTTCGATGGCCGCGACGGTGTGTCGTTCGACCAGTTCCAGCGCGGCGGCGAACGCGGCGGCCGTCACCGGGCTGAGGTTGGTCATCGACCAGCGGCCGGCGCCGGGGGCGGGAGGGTGTTCGGCGCCGTCGAAGAGAGCGACGTCCTCGACGCCCGTCCAGCCGGTGAGTACCGGTTCCAGGTGTTCCAGTGCTCGGTCGGAGAGCGTGGCGAAGCCCGTGGCCCAGCCCGCGCGCAGCCACTTCTGCCCGCCCGCGATCACCACGTCGGCCGCACCCCAGGGCAGCTCGGCCACGCCGAACGCCTGGATGGCGTCCACGATCAGCAGCCGGTCCGGTCCGATCGCCTCGCGCAGTGCCGCCAGGTCGGCGCGGAAGCCCGTACGGAAGTCCACCGCGCTGACGGAGAGCGCCACCACGTCGTCGGTCAGGGCGGCACGGACCAGCTCCGGGGTGACACCGCCACCGGGCGCCGGGTCGAGCCAGCGCGGTGTGGCCCGGCCCAGGTGAGCACTGCGGCGCCAGGGGTAGTGATTGGCGGGGAAGTCGCTGCGGGGGACGAGGACCACGCCCTCCCGGACGCCGAGCGCGGCGTGGAACACGCCGGTCGACGCGTTCGGCAGGAGCACCGTGTGGGCGGCGTCGGTGCCCGCGAGGCGGGCAGCGGTGTTCCGGGCGGTGTCCTCCGCGCGCATCAGGCCGTCCACGGTGGTGTGGTCGGCGCGCGCCGAGTCCTGCATGGCGTGCGCGATGGCGGCCACGGCGTCCCGCGACGGCGGACCGAACCGGGCGAAGTCCAGATACCCCGCGGGTGTGTCGAAGTGCGCTGCGTACGACGTGAGCACGAGGCCGTCCTTCCGGAACGGTGTCGAGAGTGGTGCGCGCGGGCTGCCGGGAGCGGTGGTATCCGCCGTCCCGCCCGCGTGGCGTTACGGTACGCGACTTCCGTCGTACGCCGACGCCTCGTACGGCACGGGACGGCCGGGCAGCCCTGTCGAAGGAGCCGCCCGGCCGTCCCGTCCCGCTGCCGAGCGCGTCAGTGCCCGGCGGACTCCCCGGGACGCGCGTGGCGCGGCAGGAGGAAGGAGAGCAGGAACGTCAGGACGAGCATCCCGTCCACGATCCACAGCACCGTCTTCATGACGGAGCCGAAGCCGCTCTCGAAGGCGGACGACGCGGTGGCCTTCAGGGCGCCGGGTATCTGCTTCGCGGCCTGCGGGGAGGTGACGGCCGCGCGGGTGTCCTTCTCCAGGCGGGCGCAGGACGGCGGGGTGGCCTCCGGGTCCTTGGCGACGGCACGGTCGGAGGCGCAGTGGCGCAGGTCCGCGACCACACGGTCCTGGGCGGCCGGGGTGACGTGCGCGGCGGCCAGCCGGCCGCGCAGATCGTCCGCCCGGTGGTCGACGGCGGTGGCGATGCCGCCGCCCAGCAGGCCGAAGAAGACGGTGCCGAGGAGGGCCACGCCGAAGGCGCCGCCGAGCTGCTGCATCGCGGTCATGGTGCCCGACGCCGAACCCGTCTCGTGCTGCTCGACGCTGGCGAGGACGATGTCGAAGAACGGCGCCATCAGCAGGCCCATGCCGATGCCGGTGACGAGCAGCGCGGGCAGGAGCTGCCAGGGGCCGACGCCCGCGCCCACCATGTCCAGGGTCAGCCACACGCCGAACACGCCGAGCGCCATGATGACGGTGCCCGCCTGGAGCACGGCGCGGCCGAACCGGGCGACGCCCTGCGCGATGCCGAAGCCGACGATCATGCCGCCGGACCAGGGCACCATGACCAGACCCGCCTTGAGCGGTGAGTAGCCGAGGCCGATCTGGGTGTAGAGGTTGAAGACCAGCATGAAGCCCTGCATGGTCGAGAAGAAGACCAGGCCGAGGACCATGCCGCCGCTGAAGCCGCGCTTGCGGAAGAGGCTCGGGACGACCAGCGGGTCCTGGCCGGCCCGGCTGCGGCTCGACTCGTAGCGGGCGAAGACGGCGAACACGACGACCGAGGCGGCCATCATCGCGAAGGTCCACACCGGCCAGTCGTACTCACGGCCCTGGACCAGCGGGAAGATGATGAGCATCGCGCCCACCGAGACCAGCAGCATTCCGGGTATGTCGAGGCGCGGCTTGGTCTCGGAGCGGCCCTTCGGCAGATAGCGCGCGGCGCCCAGGAGCGCGGCGATGCCCAGCGGCAGGTTGATCAGGAAGATCATGCGCCAGCCGGTGCCGAAGTAGTCGGCGTCCACGAGCCAGCCCGCCAGGATCGGCCCGCACACCGCGGACAGACCCATGACCGGGCCGAACATGCCGAACGCCTTCTGCGACTCCTTCGGCGGGAACATCTCCTTGATCATGCCGAGGCCCTGCGGCAGCATCACCGCGCCGAAGAGGCCCTGGACGACCCGCGCTGCGATGAGTATCTCGGGTGAGCCCGCTATGGCGCACAGCAGCGAGCCCACGGTGAAGCCCGCGGCGCCGACCATGAACATCCGGCGGCGTCCGTGGATGTCGCCGAGCCGACCGCCGGTCACGAGGCCCACGGCCATGGAGAGCGTGTAGGCGGCGGCGAGCCACTGGAGCGTGGACGCGCCGCCGCCGAGGTCGGCCCGCATGGAGGGGCCGGCGATGTTCGTGACGACGGCGTCGAGGAGGTCCATCACCTCGGCCGCGAGGATCACGAAGAGTGCGGCCCAGCGCCACCGGTAGGGCGCTGGGGAGTCGGCGGGCGCCTCGCTGGACGCGACACCGGTGGTGGACATCGGGACTCCTGGCGGAAGGGCCGTGCCCGCGATCGTGCTCACGGGTACGGCGGCTGGTGGATGGACGCGACTGCCCGGCTCGCCGGTACGGCCCGGTGAGCCGATGCGGCCCGACGCCGGGTGAACGGTGTTCACAGTAACAGAACACTGCTCACCCGGAGAACGCTGTTCATTAAGATATAGCGCAACCGCCGAGCCAGGACAAGATATATCGCGTCCGGCTGTGGAAATCGCCTGTTCACCGACGAGAACACTGTTCTCCCGCGTGCCTAGACTGTCCCCATGACCGATGCGGCCGCCGGTACCCCCGCCACCCCTCCGCCGTCCCCCTGGGAGCGCCGACGCTCCGGCCGGGCGCAGGCCGCCCCCGCCCGGGCGCCGCTCTCGCGGGACAGAATCGTGGAGGCCGCCTTCGTCGTACTGGACCGCCAGGGGCTCGACGGGCTGTCGATGCGGCAGGTGGCGGCCGAACTGGGCGTCACCGTCTCCGCCCTCTACGCCTACGTCAGCTCGAAGGACGACCTCCTGGAGCTGATGTACACCCGGCTCTTCGACGGCTTCCGGATGCCGGAACCCGATCCCGAGCACTGGCAGGACCAGGTCCGCGACTACGCCCGCGCGGGACGGCGCCGTCTGCTGTCCCATCGCGACGTGGCCCGCATCTCCATGGCCCACGTGCCCTTCACGGCCGAACTGCTGCCGCACGTCGAGGGATTGCTCGCCATATTCCGCACCGCCGGGCTGCCGGACCGCATCGCGGCGGAAGCGGGTGACCTCATCTCCACCTACATCGACGGCTTCGTCCTCGAAGAGGGCATGTGGCGGGACCGCGCAGCCCACGGCGAGAAGAGCGGCGACTCCCTCGCCCGCCCGGACTGGCGCGAGATGGCCGACGAGATGCAGAACTACTTCGCGTCCCTCCCCGAGGGCGAGTTCCCCCACCTCCGCGCCCTCTCCGGCCTGATGGTGGTCGACTCCTCCGACGACCGCTTCGACATCGGCCTGGAGATCATCCTGCGGGGCCTCGCGAGCTACCTGCCGGACGAGGACGCGGCGGCTCCGGCCGAGGGCTGAACGCGGTCGGCCGTCGGCGTCATCGGGTTCGGTTCGACGCCGCCTGTTCGTTGGACTTCAGCACCCGAGCCAGTCGGCGCGCCGCGGTGACCACGGCGGGCCAGCCAGGTGAGTCCAGGCAGACCTGGTCCGGGGCATCGGCGCCGACCGAGTCCTGCACCGCGCCGTAGGCGGCGCCCAGGCCGGCCATCAGTCGTACCTCCTCCGTCGTGCGAAGAGACCGCCCCAGCCAAGGCGCCGGGTTGTCCGCCTCGCAGCAGTCGTCGAAAAGTACGTGTGCTACGCGCCCCCGCTCTACCTGTGTTTTCGCAGGTCAAGCGGCGTTCGATGATCCGCTGAGGTACGGATTCGGCCGGGGTTGTTCGTGATTGTTGCCGTCACTACTGCCGTCAAGGATCTAGACCACTCACGCAGGGCTGGGGCCTCGCAGCGGCTCGGCGGTGGGCCTCCGAGGCGGCCCTCGGTCCGCGCACGGCAAGGTTCGTGCGTCCGCCAGTCTGGCAGTGCGGGGACCGGGGCGGGACGGGTTCGCCGCTCGGAGGAGCTGGAAGCTTCGCTCCCCGTCGGAGGCGACGCCAGCCACCGCTCGACGACAAGCTGGCGATTCGCGCGGAGAGCTGGCCCCCTGGTCGGCCCTGTTCCCCTGGATAGCCCGTTGGGATATCCAACGGGACAACGACGCGCCAGCAGCCAGTTATTGGTCAGCTTGGTCACGGGCCGCTGCCTCGTCTGGGAGCCGGGTCCGGCTGCGCCAACGGCGAGCGGCTACTCCGCGCCGAGGATGCGCAGACCGTGGTGGGCTCGGAAGTCCTCGTAGTCCTTGAGGTTGAGCGTGGTCAGCGGCAGGTCATAGGTGAGGGCACAGGCCGCGATCCACATGTCGTTGATCGGGCGTGGGCGTCCGCGCTGGATGCCCGCGGCTGACAGGCGGCCCCAGGTTGCGGCGACGGCTTCGTCGCCGGGCAGGATCGGGATGCCGGAGAGCCAGTCGGCGAGTTCCTGGCGGCTGCGGGTGCCCCAGTGGCGGATCTCGGTCCACTTGATCAGTTCGCCGAAGGTCACGAAGGTGATCAGCGGCTTGCGGCCGATCAGCCTGGTGGCGAGCGGGCCGGTGAGCTTGCGCTTGTGGGACAGCGAGGCGACGTCGGTGTCGAGGATGACGGGTTGCATGGCGGCGGCTCAGGCGACGTCGCGGTGGCGCTCGGCGTACGTGAAGGCCAGGAACTCCTCCAGTTCCTCGTCCGACTCGAAGGTGTCGGCGGCGAGGTCGTCCAGGGACCGGATCGGCTGGGTGTTCTTCGCGGCCAGCAGCTCCTCGACCGAAACGCGGGGCCGAAGCGGTGGGTAGCCGGAGTACTCCGCGTCGGGTGTGCTCATCGGGACCTCCACTGGACGGGATGTGGCTGCCGAGGCCAGCATACGGGCGCTGCCCTGCGCTGACACCGGGCTTCACCCCACGGAGCCGATCTCCGAACGTGCGTGCGCTGGTCCTCGCAGGTGCTGGCGGGATCTTGGGCCGGTGGCCTGCCTGGGGTCGGGTACGGGCACGGGGCTGTACGCCGGGCCAGCGAACGGGGCAGGCACTTGGTCCTGCTACATCAGCGCGTCCGCCGGGACGGCTTGCTGCGCCGGAAGCCAGCTTCTGGTCAGCTCGGTCACCAGCCGTCGACGCATCCTGAGTCGGTCCTCGCTCAAGGCCCGACGCGCCTCCGTGGGCCGCGTCGGGAGCTGGCCGCAGCGAATGGCCGAGTGCATGTAGGGGCTGGTCTGCGGGGCGCGGTGATGATCACCGGCGGGTGCGTGAGCGAGGGGTACGAGTTGGCCGGTGGCGGCGAGCTTCGCCAGTTTGGCGGTGAGCCCGGCGCGGCGTAACGCCAGATAGCCAGTCTCGGTGGCTGTGCGCACCCGATCCGCCTCACCGGCCACCGCACCCGCGTGAACGGCGCGACCGGTGAGATCCTCGACCACTTCGACTCCGGACGGCTCCCGGCGGACGAACGCTCATTGCCGCCGGCCTGCGCGGCGGCAAGACCGTCCCCACCAGCGTCGCCGTGCACCCGCGCGTGTTCGCCACCCTCACCGCGCCCGGCTTCGGCCCCGTCCACAATCAGCCCGACACCGGTCGCTGCCACTGTGGCCAGCTCCACGGTGACGACGACCCGCTGCTGGGCACGCCGCTCGACCCCGAGCGGTACGACTACACCGGCGCGGTCCTGTGGAACGCGCACGCCCCCGCCCTGTGGGCACGCTTCACCACCCACCTACGGCGGGAGATCGCCAAGACCGCGGGGCTGACACAGCGGGCCCTGCGGGACCACGCCACGCTCTCGTACGTGAAGGTCGCCGAGTACCAGAAACGGGGTCAGGTCCACTTCCATGCCGTCATCCGACTTGACGGACCCACCGGCCCCACCAGCACCCCGCCCGCCTGGGCTACCGCTGACCGCCACACCGATGGGCATCCAGTCGATGACCGGGCCGGTCACCCCACCGACCTGACCGCCGGTCACGGTGTCGATCACTGCGCGTCCGCCGCGGAGCCCGGCGGCTCGGACACGACGCTGGTCATCTGAGCCGGAACTCGGGAAGCGCGATGCCGTGATCAGTCGCCGGCCATGCGTGCTCGGCTCTCCCTGGCGCAAGGGTGTCAATTCCCTGGTCGGCGTCATCGCCTCACGGTAACTCCCCGCTCCCAAAAATACCCCCGGGGGTACCCGTGGTACCGTCCATGTATACCCCCGGGGGTAATATCACAGGAAGGGAGTCCCCCTATGTTCTTCATCGACACCCTCGACATCGCCGGTCTCGGCAACCGGAGTTACCTGGCCGGCGGCGAGCGCTCCGCCCTCGTCGTCGACCCGCCGCGTGACATCGACCAGGTGATCGCGGCGGCTGCGCGGCGCGGCGTGCGGATCGCGTACGTCGCGGAGACGCACGTGCACAACGACTACGTCACCGGCGGGCTGGAGCTGGCGCGCGTCACCGGTGCCGCCTATCTCGTCCCCGCCGGGGCCCGGGTCTCGTACGAGCGGGTGGCCGTGTGGGACGGGGACCGGGTGGAGGTCGACAGCGGCGCCGGGCTGGTGGTGCGGGCGCTGGCCACCCCCGGGCACACCCCGCACCACACCGCGTACGTCCTGGAGGAGAATGGCGCGGTCGTCGCCGCGTTCACCGGGGGCTCACTGCTGACCGGCACCGTCGGCCGGCCCGACCTGGTCGAACCGAGGCTCACCGGGCGGCTCGCCCGGGATCAGTACGCGTCCGCACACCGGCTGGCCAGGGAACTGCCGGACGAGACCGCGGTGTTGCCCACGCACGGGTTCGGCAGCTTCTGTTCGTCAGGACGGGCCGACGGTGAGGTCAGTACGATCGGGGAGGAGAAGGTCTGCAACGAGGTGCTGCTCCGGGATGTCGACACCTTCGTCGCCGACCTGCTCGCCGGACTGGACGACGTCCCCGCGTACTACACGCACATGGGTCCGGCCAACGCCACGGGACCGGCGCCCGTCGACCTGACCCCGCCCGCCGCGGCCGACGCCGAGGAGATAGCCGCCCGGCTCGCCGCGGGGGAATGGGTGATCGACCTGCGGAACCGGGTCGCCTTCGCCGAAGGACATGTCGCCGGTTCGCTCAACTTCGAGGCCGAGGGGCAGCTCGCGACCTATCTCGCCTGGCTGATCCCGTGGGGTAAGCCGGTGACCCTGCTCGCCGCGTCCCCAGAACAACTCGCGACCGCACAGCGCGAGTTGGTTCGGGTCGGGATCGACCGGCCCGCCGCAGCGGCCACGGGGGAGCCGGAGGGGTGGGTGACGGACGGACTCGTGTCGTTCCCGCGCGCCACCTTCGCCGACCTGGCGGCAAGGCCAGACGCGCACTCCGACGCCGACCCTTCCCGGCACCCGGGACCCCGCCCCGTCGTCCTCGACGTCCGCCGGGACTCCGAGCGTGCCGCTGCCTTCATCGACGGCTCCGTCCACATCCCTCTCCACACTTTGCCCCGCCGCCTCCGCGAGGTTCCCGAGGGCCGGGTCTGGGTCCACTGCGCCGGAGGCATGCGCGCCGCCATCGCCGCCTCCCTGCTGCACGCCGTCGGCCGCGAGGTTGTCGCGATCGACGACGGTTTCGACGCCGCCGAGCGCGCCGGACTGGTCGTACGCACCCACGCGCGCGACGAAGTCACCGAACAGGCCGCACCGGCCACCCGCACCCACGGATGAGCGCGCTCATACTCGCCCTGGTCGCCGGAGCCGTCGTCGGACTGGCGCTCGGCGGCCTCGGGGGCGGAGGCAGCGTGCTCGCCGTACCCGCGCTGATCTACCTGCTCGGCTTCACTCCGGTCGCGGCGACCACCGCGAGCCTCGTCATCGTCGCGTTCACCTCAGCCGCCGGGCTGTCCGTCCACGCCAGGGACGGGCACGTCCGCTGGCGCACCGGACTGCTGTTCGCGGCGGCCGGGATCGGACCCGCCATGCTGGGCGGCGCGCTCGCCGGACGTCTGCCGGGAGCGGTGCTGACCGTGGCCTTCGCGCTCGTCGCGGGCACCACCGCGCTCCGGATGCTCAGGCCCCGGGTCGCCGGGTCCGAGGGCGCTGTCCAGACGGTACGGCCGGGCCGGGCGGCGGCCGCCGGGGCCGGTCTCGGGCTGGTCACCGGCGTGCTCGGGGTGGGCGGCGGCTTCCTCGCCGTACCCGCGCTGGTCGGCGTCCTCGGGATGCGGATGCGCGTGGCCGTGGGCACCAGCCTGCTGGTCATCACGGTTAACTCGCTGGCCGCCCTCGCCCTGCGCGCGGGGACGGCCGACGGTCTGGACTGGGCCGTAGTAGGACCGTTCACCGCGGCGGCTGTGCTCGGCGCCTGGGACGGCAAGCGGCTGGCCGCCAAGCTGTCGGGGCGCACTCTCCAGCGGCTCTTCGCCGTCGCGTTGCTCGGTCTTGCGTGCTTCATGCTGGTCGGCACGGTGGCGGGATGAGCGGTTCACATGACCTGACGCGGCGGCGACCGTACCCCGTTGCACCCGGCTCCATCCCGCTACGCCGACGACCCCTAGGCCAGCGACAAGAACAGCTTCTCCAGCCGCGCCCGCATCGCCGCCGTGTCCTCCCCGCTCTTCCGCCCCTCCTCGACGTCGGTGAGGCACTGCTGCAGTCCCGTCGCGATGATCGCGAAACCGGCGCGGTCCAACGCCCTTGAGGCGGCGGCGAGTTGGGTGACGACCTCCTCGCAGTCGCGACCCTCCTCGATCATCCGGATCACGCCGGAGATCTGACCCTGCGCCCGCCGCAGCCGGTTCAGCACGGACTTCAAGTTCGCGCCTTCAAGCTCCAGTTCCACGCTCACTCCTCGATAAATACCCCTAGGGGTACTGTACGTCCCGCTTCGGGACGGCGACGACCCCGCAGGCAACCAAGGATCACATCCGCCATGACCACACTCCGCACCCTCGACACCGACCAGGCCCGCGCCCGCCTCCAGGACCTCACCGTCATCGACGTCCGCACCCCCGCCGAGTACGCCGGCGGCCACCTCCCCGGCGCCCTCAACATCCCGCTCGACCGCCTCCGGAACGCCCTGCCCGAGCTTCGTCACGCAGCCGAGCGGGGCGACCTGCTCATCGTGTGCGCCTCCGGCAACCGCTCCGCGAACGCCTGCCGGACCCTCGCGGAGCAGGGCATCGCGGCGGCCACCCTCACGGGCGGCACCACCGCGTGGGCAGTCGCCGGGCACGACCTGCACCGGCCCGCCGCCACCGGCGCCCGCACCGGCTGGAGCATGGAGCGACAGGTCCGCTTCACCGCGGGAGCACTGGTCCTCCTGGGCCTCCTCCTCGGCCTCCTCGTGCACCCCGCCTTCGAGATCCTCTCCGCCGGAGTCGCGGGCGGGCTCGTCGTGTCCGCGCTCACCGATACCTGCGGCATGGCCCTCCTGCTGGCCAGGCTGCCTCACAACCGCCCCCGCCAGGCGGATCTCGCCACGACACTCGCCGCCCTGCGCCGCCGCTGACCGCTCACATCTCCATGCCGGTGTGGCCGTCGATGCCCGCCTGCGCCCGGTAATCCCGCACGAGGGCCAGCCGGTCCCTGCCGCGTGGTCTGCGCCCCGGGCGGATGTCGACCGCGAACGCCTTCGCCTCCTGTATGTGCGTGTTGGGGTCGAGGGAGAGATGGAGCAGCTCGTTGGCGGCGTCGCCGGTGGTGCAGCCGTTCGGCCCCCAGTGGTACGGCAGCCCGACCTGGTGCGACCGGCGACCGTGCACGGTGAGCGGGGTCATGCGGTCGGTGACCAGGACCCGCGCCTCGACCACCCCCCGCGCGCTCACGATCGTCGCCCAGCCCAGGTGCTCCAAGTCGCGTTCGGCGGCGAGTTCGGGCGAGACCTCGCAGAAGAACGCCGGCTGCAGTTCCGCCAGATACGGCTGCCAGCGCGACATGCCGCCCGCCGTGTGGTGCTCGGTGAGACGGTACGTGGTGGCGACGTAGGGGAAGACGTCCGCACCGGGTTCACGGCCGCTCGGCTGGTAGCGGTTGTCCGGCACCGAGGGCATCAAGTGCCTTACAGGATTGCGCTGTTGCGGGTAGAGCAGGTTCGGGTACGGCGAGTCCTGGGGCTCGTAATGGGTCGGCAGCGGGCCGTCGGTCAGGCCGGCCGGGGCGTACAGCCACGCCTTGCCGTCCGCCTGCATGACGAACGCGTCGGTGCCCGACAGGGCGTCCGGGCCGGTCGCGCCCGGGGACGGGCGGAAGTCCGGAGGCTTGTCGGCCTTGAAGTCCGGGGTGTCGTGGCCGGTCCACGAGCCGCTCCCGGCGTCCCACCACACCAGCGCCTTGCGCTCGCTCCAGGGTCTGCCGTCCGGGTCGGCGGAGGCACGGTTGTAGAGGATGCGGCGGTTGGCGGGCCAGGCCCAGCCCCATTCGGCGGCCACCCAGTCCTGCTCCCTGCCGGGCTTGCGGCGGGCGGCCTGGTTGACACCGTCGGCGCGGACCCCGCAGTAGATCCAGCAGCCGCAGGCGGTCGAGCCGTCGTCCCTCAGTTGCTCGTAGGACGTGAGCGGATTGCCTCGCGCGTCACAGCCGTTGATCTCCGCGAGGACGGCTTCCGCGTCCGGCTCGGAGCGTTCGCCCCTGGTCGGGTAGTCCCAGGCCAGATCGAGTACCGGCCGGTCCATCTCGTCGGCCGAACCGGCCAGCCTCTCCCGCACGCGCCGCCCGAGGTGGTACGTGAACCACAGGTCGCTGCGGGCGTCGCCGGGCGGCTCGACCGCCTGGTGGTGCCATTGCAGGAGCCGCTGGGTGTTGGTGAAGCTGCCGTCCTTCTCCGTGTGCGCGGCGGCGGGCAGGAAGAACACCTCGGTGCCGATGTCCTCGGTGCGCAGCTCGCCCGTCTCGATCTCCGGGCCGTCCTTCCACCAGGTGGCCGACTCGATCAGCGAGAAGTCCCGTACGACCAGCCAGTCCAGGTTGGCCATCCCCAGGCGCTGCATCCTGGCGTCGGCCGAACCGACGGCGGGGTTCTCGCCCATGAGGAAGTAGCCCTTGCAGGTGCCCTCCAGTTGGGCCATCACCGTCTCGTAGGTGGAGTGCGAGCCGGTGAGCCTCGGCAGGTAGTCGAAGCAGAAGTCGTCGTCCTCGGTGGCGGCCTCGCCCCAGTACGCCTTGAGCAGGCTCACCACGTACGCGCGCATGTTGCCCCAGTAGCCCTTGTGCGCGGACTCGGCCTCCACGAAGGCGTCCAGGTCCTCCTCCTGCCGGTGCGCGTGGCGCATGGGGATGTAGCCCGGGAGGAGGTTGAACAGGGTGGGGATGTCCGTCGAGCCCTGGATGGAGGCGTGTCCGCGCAGGGCGAGGATGCCGCCGCCCGGACGGCCGATGTTGCCGAGCAGGGTCTGGAGCACGGCGGCCGTGCGGATGTACTGCACCCCGACCGTGTGCTGGGTCCAGCCCACCGCGTAGGCGAACGCCGTGGTCCGGCTGCGCCCCGAGTTCTCCGTGACCAGCTCGCACACCTGGCGGAAGACGTCCCTCGGCACCCCGCAGACCCGCTCGACCAGCTCCGGGGTGTACCGGGCGTAGTGCCGCTTGAGCACCTGGAACACACAACGGGGGTGGGTCAGCGTCTCGTCCTGCTCGGGCTCACCCTCGGGGATCGAGGCACCGCCGGAGCCGTGCGACTCGCCGCGCGCGGCGCCCGCGACGGCACCGCCCTCGTCCGTACGGCCCTGGTCCGCCTGGTCCGCCTGGTCCGCCTGGTCGTCGTCCCCGCGCCCCTCGTCCTCCGGCCGGTCCTGCTCGCCCGACGGCGCCGGGACCTCCACCCCCTCGTACTGCCAGCTCGCGTTGTCGTACCGGCGCCCCTCCACGTCGAGACCGGAGAAGACGCCGTCCAGGTCCTCGGTGTCGCGGAAGTCCTCGCGCAGGATCACGGGCGCGTTGGTGTACGCGACCACATAGTCACGGAAGTACTTGTCATGCTGGAGCACGTAGTTGACGATCGCGCCGAGGAAGGCGATGTCCGTACCCGCGCGCAGCGGCACATGAAGATCCGCCAGCGCACTGGTGCGGGTGAAGCGCGGGTCGACATGGATCACCTTCGCGCCGCGTGCCTTGGCCTCCATCACCCACTGGAAACCGACCGGATGGCACTCGGCCATGTTCGAGCCCTGGATGAGGATGCAGTCGGAGTGCTGGAGATCCTGCTGGAAGGTGGTCGCGCCGCCGCGCCCGAACGAGGTTCCCAGACCGGGAACCGTGGAGGAGTGTCAAATACGGGCCTGGTTCTCGATCTGGATCGCGCCGAGCGCCGTGAACAACTTCTTGATCAGATAGTTCTCCTCGTTGTCCAGGGTCGCTCCGCCGAGGCTCGCGACGCCGAGCGTACGGCGGGTGCGCGCCCCGTCGGCCTCCCACTGCCAGCCCGCGCGACGTGACTCGATCACCCGGTCGGTGATCATGTCCATCGCCGTGTCCAGGTCCAGCCGCTCCCACTCCGTGCCGTACGGGCGCCGGTACAGCACCTCGTGCTCGCGGGCGCTCCCGGTGGTGAGCTGGAGACTGGCGGAACCCTTGGGACACAGGCGGCCGCGCGAGACGGGGGAGTCGGGGTCGCCCTCGATCTGGATGACGCGGTCGTCCTCCACGTACACGTTCTGGCCGCAGCCCACCGCGCAGTACGGACAGACCGACTTCACCACCCGCTCGGCGGAGGCCACCCGGGGACCGAGCCGCCCGCTCCTGGCGCTCTTGGCGGCGGCACCCCGGCCCAGCGGGTCGTCGCCCTTGAGCTGGCGGTAGGCCGGCCAGCGGCCGATCCAGGTACGCACGCGCCTCACCCGTCCTTTCGCGCAAAGTGCCGGTCGGGTCCCCCACGAGTGCCCGTGCCGCCGCCCTTCATGCCTCGGTGCCGCGCCTGAAGCCGCCAGCGCGCGGTAGGGCGTCGGGGTAACCGGAGGCTCCGGCCGCATCGGGCTGCGGCCCGTAGAGCAGGTTCTCCCGCACCCCGCCGCCGTCGTTCGCCATGTCCGGCTCACCTCGCTGTCGTCGCGGTCGCTCCTTACCGCAGTACCCACAGCGAGCGCTTTCCTGTGCGCCCCCACCCGAATCGCCGATCGTCCGCCGCCCACCGGGGACGCCGACGGCCCCGCGACGGAATCCCGCCGGTCACGGGCTCAGGGGGACGCCGAGGTGGGGTCGGGGTGGCTCGGCGTTCAGAAGGGCGGGTCCTAGGTGTGGCCACCTGCCCAGGAATCGCGTTCGGCCCTGAGGCGGGCGTAGCGTTCGCGGGCCGCGATGTCGTCCGCGTTCTCCAGAACGGTGGTGTCGTGGCCCCAGGACTTCATCGCGTCCAGGGCGCGGTCCCGGCGGCGGCGGTCGGTGCTGGTGGCGAGCAGGCGAAGGGCGTGGCCCTCCAGTTCGGCTCGATGCGCGATGAGGGCGGGGTGCTCCGCGAGAGGGACCGCGGCGATCAGGGCCGTCTCGCGCGCGGCGGCGTTGTCGTGGCCGAGGAGAGGGCGGACGGCGGAGAAGATCGCCGGCCGCGCATCGCGGAACGCGCGCAGTGGTTCGTGCCCGGCGAGAAACCCCTCGCCGAAATAGTGTGTCCCTACCGCGACGCATCCGTCGTCGGCGTCATAGGCGGTGTCGCCGAGCCACTCGAGAAGGCGCACCAGGGTCGGACGGTCCGGGGATCGGCCGGTATCGAGGTGCAAGTCACCTTCGACGGCAGGGTGGTTGAGGATGGCGGCGAGGTAGAGCGCCACGGGCAGGGTGGCTTCGTAGATCGTGTTCTGGTGGCTCACTTCGCCGAGTGCGTCACCGATGGCGGCCGACCTGACGTCCGGGTCGGGATCCAGCAGCCGGACCAGCGCCGACGGCACGGCCTCGGCAGTCCCGCACGCGGTGGCGAGCGATGCCCAGTCCGTGTCGTCCAGGAGGGCTTGGTGGTGGGGCGGCTGGGCGGGTGCGGGATGGTTGGTCACCGGCGGAGGTTACAAGGCCGTCGGGTGGCGGTGCGACAGCCTTGGCCCGGACGGGCGGTCATGCGGTCACGTGCGATCGGGCGGCACCGGTGTGGCCTGGTGGTAGTACATTCGCCACGGGGTGGTCGGGGACTGCTTGCGCCAGAGTGAACTGCGGCGGGAGCGCTTGCCGTTCAAGGTGGTCTCGTAGGTGAGGTGCACCAGGCCGGGGGCCAGCAGGACGCCGGTGAAGTGCGAGGGTTCGTAGCGCGGGCCGCTGTCCGTCGCGCCGTCCATGCCGGGCATCTCGGTGACCATTTCCTCGTACGTCCAGCGCCGCCCCGAGGAGCCGACCTCCACGAACTCCGGGTCCAGCAACTGCCGGGAGAGTGAGGGCGATGCGCGCACGCCGGGGTCCATGAGCCGCAGCTCGCCCGCGATCGCTTCCCGTACCCCGTCCGTCTCTTCGCTCATGCGGGCATCCTGGCCCAGGTGACCTGGTCTTTCCCAGCCGATTTCCCGATCACGGCGCGCGGCGGGGCGACGGCTCACCCGCCCACCGGAGCAACGCACCCTCCATTGACGTGAGTTCAGCGGTGTCCGCCGTGTCGGAGGCCCAGGCGATCACGCCGTCGGGACGCACCAGCACCCCGGTGGGCGTCGGCATCGGAGCCGGCGTCGGCGCCGCGCCGGTGTCGGTCACGCGGTGCACCCGGTCCGCCCACCCCGCCGCGAGGCGGGCGAAGGTGCCGTCCGGCGAGCGGTCCAGCAGCAGGAAGCCGCCGTCGTGGGCATGGTCGGCCAGGCGGGAGCCGTCGGTCAGGTGGAGGTCGGGGGAATAGCGGCCGGTCAGGGGGTGGTCGCCGGGGAGAGCGGTGCGTTGCGTGACGCCGGAGATCTGCTTGACGGCGTGGGTCGTGCCGTCGCGCGTGCCGAGCAGGTCGGTGACGACCGAGCGGAGGGCGGCCGACTTGGGGTCGCCGCGGAGGACGCCGATCTGCGCCCGCGTCCAGTCCAGCACCCAGGCGCCGAGGGGACGGCGCTCGGTGTCGTAGGTGTCGAGGAGTCCGGCGGGGGCCCGGCCGGCGATCACGGCGCCGAGTTTCCAGCCGAGGTTCATCGCGTCACCGACCCCGAGGTTGAGGCCCTGGCCGCCGAAGGGCGGGTGCACATGGGCGGCGTCACCGGCGAGCAGGACGCGCCCCGAGCGGTAGGCGGCGGCCTGGCGGGTGTTGTCGGTCCAGCGGGTCGGCGTGGCGCGCAGCGCGGTCAGCGTGACGTCGGTGCCCGAGATCCGCCGCAGGCTGCTCTGCACGTCCTCCAGGGTGACCGGCGTCGAGCGGTCGGCGGGAGGCGCGTCGAACTCCACGGTGGCCACGCGGCCGGGTTGAGGACCGTAGCGGTACGCCCCGCGCGCGGACCACGTCCATCCGCTCGCGAGCTTCCCGGGGTCCGCGACGTCGACGACCGCCTGGTACCCGGTGAGTTCGGGGTCGGTGCCGGGGAAACCGATCCCCGCGAGGCGGCGTACGGTGCTGTGCCCGCCGTCGCACCCGGCCAGCCAACCGGTGTGCAGAACGCCGGAGTTGGTGCCGACGAGCACGCCCTCTCCGGTGTCTTCGAGCCCGGTGACCTCCACCCCGCGCCGCACCGGCACGCCGAGCCGTGTGACGTGCTCGGTCAGCAGCGCCTCCAGTTCGCGCTGCGGCACCATCCGCGCGTCGGCGGCGGTGTGCGCGGCGAGGTCGGGGTCGGACCAGTCGACGAGGCCGGGGTCGAGGACGATGCCCGCGAAGTGTCCGGTGAAGCGGGCCCCGGGCCGTCGTTCCCCGGCCACACCGGCATACGAACCCATCCGTTCGAGGACCTTCCGCTGTATCCGCCGGGCGGCAGGCAGCAGTCCCCGCCGGTCGAGCGCCTCGGCCGTCGGCACGTTGACCGACTGCGCCTTCATCGCCTCGTCGGGCCGCTCCCGGCGTTCGAGCACCTCCACGGTGGCCCCGGCGAGCGCCAGCTCGGCGGCCAGCACGAGTCCCACCGGCCCGGCTCCGACCACGGTCACGTCCACGCTTGTCCCCATGCTCTGGTCCACATCCCTTACGCCGTCTCGATACGAACACTCGATACGAACAGTGTTCTACTTACGAACAGTGTTCGCGTCAAGTCGTGCCGGATGCCGACGGCCACCGCAAGGTGTGGGGAACCGCTGCCGACGCCGCGGAAGGAGTGTGGGAGTCTCACCTCTTTTCGCTCCACCGCCGTTCCTAAAGTGACCTGCGGCACGCGACGGACCCTGCGTCGAGAAGACACTCATGGATTGGGATCACCTCCCTTGGCACCCACCGCGCTTCACGATGGCCACCCCCTCCCCGGAGACGACATGGACGGACTGATGCAGCCCCGGCCGCTCACCCTCGCCCACGTCCTCGAACGAGCCGAACGGCTCTACGCGCACAAGCAGGTCGCCACGGCCGGCACCGAGTTGCTCACGTACGCCGAGGTGACCGATCGCGCCCGGCGCCTCGCGACAGCGCTGGCGGCGCTCGACGTCCCGGTCGGCGCCCGTGTCGGTACGTTCGCGAGCAACAGCCGACGGCACCTGGAGCTGTATCTCGCGGTGCCGGCCACCAAGCGGGTGCTGCACACCATCAACATCCGGCTCGCGGCGCCCCATCTCGAGTACATCGTCGACCACGCGGAGGACGACGTGGTGTTCGTCGAGCGCGGGCTGCTCCCGCGGATCTGGCCGAGCGCCGGCCGGCTGCCCCGGGTGCGGTACTGGGTGGTGCTGCCCGACGGCACCGACACGCCCGTCCCGGCGGACCCGCGGGTCCTGGACTACGACGAACTGGTCCTGGGCGCCGAGCCGTTCAAGGGTTCGTTCGAGGAGACCTTCACGCTCGCGGACGAGCACCTCGCCTCCGGGCTGTGCTACACCTCCGGCACGACCGGACCGCCCAAGGGCGTGCTCTACAGCCACCGTTCGACGATGCTGCACTGCCTCGGGACGCTCGCCGCCGGTTTCGTCGGCCTGAGCGAGAGCGACGTCGTGATGCCCATCGTGCCGTTCTTCCACGCCAACGCCTGGGGACTTCCGTACAGCGCCATGCTGACGGGCGCCTCCCTGGTCCTTCCCGGCGGCTCCGCGGAACCGGTCCACCTGCTGCAGCTGATGGAAGCCGAGAGGGTGACCGTCGCCGGTGCGGTCCCCACGGTGTGGACCAGCCTGGCCCCCGAGCTGCGCGCCTTCGACCTGAGCGCCACCCGGTTCCTGCTCGGCGGCGGATCCGCCGTCCCCCCGTCCCTGTCCGAGACGTACCGCGCCGCCATCGGCGTACCCATCACCCACTCCTGGGGGATGACCGAGGTCAGCCCCATCGGGGCCATAGGAGGCACGCGCACCCAGCACGAGGAGGCGACCGAGGAGGAGAAGGTGGCCGTGCGCGCCGCCCAGGGCCAGCCGTTGCCCCTCGTGAACCTGCGGATCGTCGATGTCGAGACACGGCGCGAACTGCCGCGCGACGGACGGGCGGTGGGGGAGCTGGAGGTGGCGGGCCCCTGGGTCGCGGGCGGCTACTTCCGGGTGGAAGGGGGTGACAGCTTCACCGACGACGGCTGGCTGCGCACCGGCGATCTGGCCACCGTCGACACCGACGGCTATCTGCGGCTCGTGGACCGGATGAAGGACCTGATCAAGTCCGGAGGGGAGTGGATCTCGTCGGTCGAACTCGAAGCCGCCATCGCCTCGCACCCCGACGTCGTCGAAGTCGCCGTGATCGCCCGCCCGGACCTGCGGTGGACGGAGCGTCCCGTCGCCTACGTCGTCCTGCGTGACGGCGGTGCCGCCACCGCCGAAGCCCTGCGGCGGCACATCACGCCCATGGTCGCCAAATGGTGGCTGCCCGACGAGTTCGTCTTCATGGACAGCTTGCCGAGGACCGGCACCGGCAAGCTCTCCAAGAGCGCGCTGCGGGAGTCGACCGGAGGCGTCTGAGCGGCGGGCCGCACACGAGCGGCGCGGGGATCACGCGGGCGTGTGCGCGAGCGTTCTGAGCCGGTGCAGCCGCAGCCCGAGCCGCAGTTCGAGGTCGTTCCCGTGGCGCCAGTCGAGACCGAGGACGCTGCCGGCCCGGTCCAGTCGCTTGACCAGCGTATTGACGTGCACGTACAACGCGCGGGCGGTCGCCGCCACGTTGGCACGGTGTTCGTAGTACGTGCCGAGCGTCTCGACGAGTTCGGTGCCGCGGCGGCGGTCGTAGTCGAGGAGCGGACCTATGGAGCCGGAGACGAACCGGTCCAGTTCGTGGACCCGGTCGGGGTCGAAGACCATGGCGTAGAGGGCGTACCTGCCCGTGGTGGTGCCCAGGTCGGTGTGGTCCAGCGCCCGCACCACGGCGGCGCAGCGGCCGGCCAGCGAGAAGGCGCGTGACCAGTCGTGGCGGGACACCCGTTCGCCGACGACGAGGACGGGGGCGCCGAGCGCGCGACGCAGACGGCGGTGGACGTCCTCGACGGTCCGGTCGTCCTCCGTGCTGTGGAGGATCACCGTCGCCTTGCCCAGATGCTCGCCGGCCAGTCCGGAGCGGTCCCGGGCGATGTCGTGCAGGTGACGCAGGAGGTCGGCCGACGCCACCGCGGGGGAGTCCGCGACGAGGACCAGGTCCAGACGGTCCGGGTCGATGCCGCGGGCCCGCGCACGGGCGCGCTGGGCGGGGCTGATCCCGGGGCTTCCCGTCATGAGCTCGGTCAGCAGCTCTCCGCTCAGCCGCTCGCCCGCCTCGGCCACGGCCCGCTCCTTGAGCGTCAGCAGGCCGAGGATGTGGGTGGCCCGTTCCAGGGTCCGCAGATCCGTGTCGTCCGGCCCGTCGTCGCCGGCGGCCGTGGTCCGGCTCCATGCCAGCGCGCCGAGCCGGTGGTCGCCCGCCTGGACGGAGGCCACACTGTGGACGGTGGTGCCGTCGGCGTCGGCCGAGATCGCGCAGCGACCCGTACGGCACGCCTCCTCGACGGCATCCGCCAGCGCCGTCCCCGCGGGAGTCCGGCACGGACTCGACGCCGAGTCCCGGTGGACGAGGACGGTGCCGGACCGGTCCAGCAGGGTGACGCTGCCGCCGAGCCGGTCCGCGAGGAGTTGGGCGACATCGTCCGGGGCGCCGCCCTCCAGCACCACACCGGTCAGGGCTTCGTGGATCTCCTGCGCCCGCTGCATCACGGCCATGTGCCGCTCGATCCGCCCGTACGCCACGCGCAGCTCCCGCAGGGCGGTCCGGCTCGCCTCGTAGAGACGGGCGTTGTCGAGAGCGACGGCGGCGTGGTCGGCGAACGCGCTCAGCAGGGCGGCCTCGTCGGCCTGGAACGACCGCTCGGAGCGGTCCGCGGCGAACAGGGCGCCCACCGCCTCACCCCGGATGACCAGGGGCACACCGAGGAGCGCGACCAGCTCCTCGGCCGCGACCAGGCGGTCGAACTCGGGGTCGTGCTCGATCAGCGTCGCGGCGGCGTAGTTGCTCACCCAGTGCGGGCTCCGGGAGGCGAGCACCTTGCCCCCGAGCCCCGCTCCGGCCGGAATGCCCGCCGCGAGGAACGAGGCGGAGACCGTTCCCTCCGACGCCCTGGCCGACAGCCTGCCGTCCGCGCCGACCAGGGAGAGATAGGTGAAGTCGGTGCCGATCAGTTCGTGGGCGTGGTGGACGATCGAGCGCAGCACCTCGTCCAACTCGCCCAGCGCGGTGAGGGACTTGGCCGTCGCGTACAACGACGCCAGTTCGCGCTGTCGGCGCACGAGCGAGAACGTCTCCGTCTCGCTGCCGGGTTCGCTGACCACAGTGTCGTCCCCCTGCGGGCGGGTGGGAGAAACTCCCACCGGAACGGTGCGAGGTGTGGGTGACCCACACCTCAACCACAGCGTAACGGCGCCTTAATCTCACCGTCATCACCGCTGCGCGCTTTCGGCGACGGCGGCACGCACGGCAACGCCTCTCGCCGGCGCGGCGTCCGACCGGGACCAACCCCGCCCGCGCCTACGGCGGCTTCCCGTGCCGTCCCGGTCCCGTATCTCTGCGCGCGCTCGACTTCGAGGAAGAGGTCATCGTGAGGAGAACATCCTTGAGCGGCACGACGGTTCGCCGGTTCGGCGTGCTGGCGTCCATGGTTGTGCTGGTGGGCACGAGTCAGGTCCTCGGGGCCGGGGCGGCGACGGCGACGAGCCCACCCGGCGCCGGTCGTACGGCGACGGCACCCGCGTGCGACGGGCTGGACGGCATGGAGATCCCGGCGTCGGCCATGAGCCTGCCGACCACCGGCGGCCACGTCACCTCCGCCGCGGTCGAAACCAGCCTCGTCAGCGGCGAGACGATCACGTACTGCCAGGCCGACGCCGACATCCTTCCCGTCGATCCGGCCGCGCCCGCCATCAAGATGCGCGTCGCCCTGCCGTACGACTGGAACGGCAAGGCGCTGATGTTCGGCGGGGGCGGCTACAACGGCACCATCCCCGACCTCACGGCCAACGTGCCGTTCGGTCCCACCGGTCAACCGGCGCCGCTGGCCCGGCGGTACGTGACGTTCGCCAGTGACTCGGGGCACCAGCAGAGCCCGACGGCCCCTCCGTCGCTGGACGGCTCCTTCGGCGTGAACGACGAGGCCCTGAACAACTTCGCCGCCGGTGACGCGCTCAAGAAGACACGCGACGCCAGCCTGTTCCTCGTCCGCCACGCCTACGGGGCGGACCCGGCCGAGATCTACTTCTCGGGAGGCTCGACAGGCGGCCGGGAAGCGCTCGTCGTGGCCCAGCGGTGGCCGACCGCGTTCGACGGCGTGATCTCCGCCTTCCCCGCCTGGAACAACCTCAGCGAGATGCTGTACCTGGGACACCTGGTCCACGTCCTGTCCCGCCCCGGCGCGTTCCCCGGAGTCGATCAGCAGAAGCTCCTCCACGACGGGGTCGTCCAGGCGTGTGACGGGCTGGACGGCGTCAAGGACGGCGTCGTCTCGAATCCGGGCGGTTGTCACTTCGATCCCCACAGGCTGCGCTGTCCGAAGGGCACCGGCACAGGACCGAACTGCCTGTCCGACGCGCAGATCGAGGCCGTGACCGCCATGTCGTCGCCGTTCAGATGGCCGTACCGGATCGCCAGCGGCGAGACCGGGTATCCCGGCTTCCCGTTCCTCTCGGGGGCGGACATGCGGACCCCGTTCCTCGGCTTCGGCACCACCGCGCCCGCCAACCCCATGCCGGTGACGAGCGGTTACGGCATGCAGTTCTGGGATCAATGGGTCAAATACTTCCTCACCCGCGACCCCGGGCACAACTCCCTTGCCGTCGATCCGCAGCGCCCGGGCAAGTGGCTCGCCCGGATCAGCCAACTGTCCACGATCCAGGACCGCAACGTCACCGATCTCGGCGCATTCGCCCACGCCGGAGGCAAGTTGATCCTCCTCCACGGTGCCGCGGACGAACTCGTCTCCCCGTACTCGACGACCGACTACTACCAGCGGGTCCGCGCCACCCTGGGCGCCGGACCGACCCACTCGTTCCTGCGGTACTACGTCGTGCCGGGCGCGAACCACGCCAACTTCGGCGCCCCCGCGTTCGCCGCCGCCACGGACTCGCTCTCCGCGCTCGAACACTGGGTCGAAAAGGACGAGCCGCCGGCCGACGAGGTCGTGTCCGACACCCTCCACGACCGCACGCGTCCCCTGTGCGAGTACCCGGGCTGGCCCAGGTACCGGGCCGGTGATCCGGACAGCGCGTCCAGCTTCGTGTGCGCGGACTGAGCCGGACGGAGATGCCGTCCGGCGGGTCCACGCCCGCCACGTCCGCGCCGTCGAGGCCGCACAGCCGTACGGACCGCGAGTGTTAGCGTGTCCATGGTCATACATTCGGGGGAGTGACGATGGGTTCGGACGGCTATCGGGTCAAGGCCGGCATGACCGGCCAGGCCAGGCAACTCGACGACGCGGGCACGGACATGGACGGGGTCGGCTCGGCCGTCCGGTCCCGCACCAGCCACTCCTACGACGACACCGGCGGCCATGACGCGGCTGCCGCGCTCAACGCCTTCGTCACGGCGTGGGAGGCGGAGGCCAAGGCGCTGGCGTCGGCGTTGCACGAGCTGGGCGACAAGGTGCAGTCGACCAAGAAGACGTACCACGGCACCGACGGCCTGGTGCGGGCGAACGTCGACAGCGTTCCCGCGGGCGGCGCGAGCGGTCCCACCGACACGAGCGGCCGCACGTCGGTCCTCGCGAGCTACTGAGCGACGGGTCGATGTCCTTCTTCTCCTCTCCTTTCGACTCGCCCTCCCTCCGCCTCGAATGGCTCGCGGGGCTGTCCAAGAAGCTGCTCGGCGCCGGGACCAAGAACGAGGTCCTCGACCTCATCGACGAAGCGCTCTCGGTACCCCGACCGGGCGGCGACCAGGGCGTGTTGGAGGGTCTCGCCGCGCTCTACCGCGGCCAGGTCGACCCGGTCGGCGGCGTCTTCGACCAGGTCGACCGGGTGGGCCGCAAGGGGCTTCCGGAGGTGTGGGTCGGCGACACGAGCGTCCTCGCCTCCGACGTGGTGAACGCCGCCGGGCGGTCGGTGACCCGGATGGGCGAGGCGTTCCAGGGCTGCGCGACCGTGCTGCTGACGCTGGCCGACGCGATCGGCGCCGCACAGCTCAAGGACGAGCAGGGGCGCGGACAACTGCTGGAACAGAAGAAGATGCTGGGCGGCAAGGACGGCTTCTTCGACGACCTCCACGAGAACGACGAGGAGGAGTGGGACCGCAAGAACGCGGCCCACTTCGGTTCCTCGGCTGTCGACCTGATGCACGCCGCCGTGGCCGACGCCCAGGAGGCCACCCGCGTCGCGGCCCGGGACCTGAACAAGTGGGCCTCCGAAGCGCGCGTCGGCACGATGGAGACCAGCGAACTCACCGCCGTGGACAAGCTGATGCTCGCCGACACCGGCGTCGCGGGCGCCGACACCGACCTGAACGAGATCCTCACGGCGGGGGACCTCTCCCGGGCGTCGGCGCGCATGGACCTGCTGAGCCTGGACGACGAGACGGCCATGGAGCGGATGCTGGCGAAGTCGGACAGCCCGCAGGAACGGGCCTATCTGATGAAGGCCCTGGCCGCGGGGCACAGCGTCACCGAGATCGAACAGTTCCAGGCCAAGATCCACGGCAAGGACCCCGCCTGGCTGCGCCGCCACCTCACTCCGGTGGTCACCGCCAAGGACGGCATGAAGGACGAGGGCCTGGCGCCGGACGGCTCGAACAACAACAAGGACTACGTCACGTTCGACGGCCAGCGCTGGATCCAGGGCGGCGACGGCTCCGAGGGCACCTGCGTGGCCTCCTCCACCGTCACGTCCCGCGCGATGGTCGACCCCGTGTACGCGCTCGGCCTCACCGGCGGCCCCGACGGACAGCAGGACGACCCCGACGCCTTCCGGCAGCGCCTGGTGGCCGAACAGCACCGGCTGCACACCGAGGGCGAGGGCGGCAAGAACTGGGGCGGCATGGGGCCCGAGGGCCAGGAACGCATCAACGACACCCACGTCGGCAGCGCCACCGGCACCGACTACTCACGCCAGGACCTGGACAGCGCCGCCGACCGCAGGGCCGTCCTCACCGACGTGGAGAAGTCGGTGGCGCAGGGGCGGCCGGTGCCGGTCGACGTCTCGGGCAAGGAGGGCGCCCACGCGATGACCATCATCGCCCAGGAGGGTGACATGCTTCAGGTGTACAACCCCTGGGGCGAGACCACCTGGGTCAGCGAGGACGACTTCATCAACGGCCACATGGGCAAGGCTTCCAACAGTGATCTCCCCAACGCGTACAGCGTCTACCTTCCGCAGTAACCGGGGCGGTGCCGCGGTCTTCGCGACGGCCGCGCTCCTCGCTCTCGCCACGGGCTGCGGCTCGGGCGGCGACCGGGCCGGTGGGCCCACGAGCACGGCGGGCGCCCCGAGCCGGTCGACGAGCCACTCGGTGCGGGACACCAGCATCAGCGCCGCACCGGGCGAGCGCTTCACGCTCACCGTCGACCAGAACGCCTCCACCCGCGAGTACTGGTACCTGGTCGCCCCCGAGCCGGACAGCTCGGTGCTGGTCAGCCGGGGCGGGGCCGCCGCGCCGGACTCCGGCGACGGGACGACGGCCGGTGCCGCCCGCCGGCTCACCTTCACCTTCGAGGCGAAGGGCAGGGGGACGACCCACTTCACGCTGCTGCACTGCACGTTCACCACCTGCCAGGGCAACACCTCCACCAAGCCCCCCGCGACGACGGGAGTTTCCGGCAGCCCCGCCGCGACCACCGGCGCCTCCGCCGGCCCGGCCACGGCCCCCGAGCGCATCACCTACACCGTCACCGTCCGATGACCCGAGGCACCGCCGTGAACGCCGACACCCCGCATCCGCCGAACCGCACGGACGACGAGCTGGCCCGGCTCGACATCACCGACCTCCTGCGCCACGGCCTCACCGCCGCCCCCGGACCCCGCCGCACCGCCTTGTTCGGTGACGGCGCGGCAGCGGCCGCCGTCCTCCTCGACCGCCTCGGCACCGAACCCCGCTCGGTCGCCTTCCTCGCGCAGACGGTCCACGCCGGCGGAGTCGCCCGCGCCGCGGACCTGCCCGAGCTGTTGCCCCGCCTGGACGCCGCCGCCCTCGTACGACAGTGGCTGCGCGCCGCCACCGAACTCGGGGGCGGCCTCACCGCCGACGACACGGCGGCGACATGGCTGCACGCCGTGGCGACCGTCATCGAACTGAAGCAGCGGGCCCGCAGCGCGCACAGCCGGCCATAGCCCCCGGTGCGAGCGGAATCAGGTACGCGACCCTCGGCCCGCCCGACGGGCAGGATGCGCACGGGCGCGGGATGACGGGCCGCGTACCGGGCATGAGGGTCGTCGGGGGGTCACCACCGGCCGTCCCGATCCGATCCGCCCCACGGCACAACTGGAGAATTCGCTGTGACCCTCGACGGCATACCGGTAGGTCTCGCACCCGGCGACTCTTCGGGCGTCGAAGCCCGCAAACAGCGCCTGCGCCGCCGCCTGGAGCGGCTGATCGGGGTGGCCGCGACCGAGGGGAACGAACTGGTCCCACTGCGCAACGGCCGTGCCATCTTCCCCGCCATGCTCAAGGCCATCAGCTCCGCACGGCACACCATCGACATGATGACCTTCGTGTACTGGCGCGGCCAGATCGCCCGTGACTTCGCCGAAGCCCTCGCCACACGGGCACGGGACGGCGTCCGGGTACGGCTGCTGCTCGACGGGTTCGGCGCCCAGCGGATCGAGCGAGGGCTGCTGGACCTCATGGACGAGGCCGGGGTCCAGGTCGCCTGGTTCCGCAAGCCCGTCTGGCTCTCGCCCTTCAAGCAGAACCACCGCTGCCACCGCAAGGCCCTGATCGTGGACGAGCACACCGCCTTCACCGGCGGCGTCGGCATCGCGGAGGAGTGGTGCGGCGACGCCCGCAACCCCGGCGAGTGGCGCGACACCCACGTCCAGGTGCGGGGACCGGCGGTCGACGGGATCGCCGCCGCCTTCGCCCAGAACTGGGCCGAGTGCCACGACGAACTCTTCGACGACCGCGACCGATTCACCGGGCACGAGCAGATCGGCGGCTCCGTCGTCCAGGTCGTGCGCGGATCGGCCAGCATCGGCTGGCAGGACATGCAGACCCTGATCCGGGTCATGCTCACCTCCGCCGAGGAGCGGTTCCGCCTGGCCACGGCCTACTTCGCCCCCGACGACTACTTCATCGACCTGCTGTGCCGCACCGCCCGCCGGGGCGTCAAGGTGGAGATCCTGCTGCCCGGCCCGTACACCGACCAGCGGGCCTGCCAGCTCGCCGGACAGCACCACTACTCCAAGCTGCTGCGCGCGGGCGTCGACATCCGCCAGTACCAGCCGACGATGATGCACGCCAAGATCATCACCGTGGACTCGGTGGCGTCCCTGATCGGCTCCACCAACTTCAACCGCCGCTCCATGGACCACGACGAGGAGGTCATGCTCGCCGTACTGGACGAGGACTTCACCGCAGCCCTCGACCGCGACTACGACGCCGACCTGGAGAACAGCGTGGCCATCGACCTCGCCAGATGGCGGCGCAGAGCCGCCCTCCAGCGGCTGAAGGAGGCCGCCGTCACGCCGGTGAGGCGCTTCCTGTGACGCCCGGCCCGCGGCCGCACCGGTTCGTGGGTCTCCGGCGCCGGCGCCCGGCCGCCGTCCGGGGCGGCCGGTTGACATATCGCCAGGCGGTGTGAGGCTGAAGAAGACACGGTTTCCGCCCTCACCTCACGCAGAGCATGGCAACGCCGCCCACCGTGTCCAGTCACCCACCAGTTCGCGGCGGCGACAGACGCATCCGACCCCCGGTCCGCAGGGGGACGGCTCCGGGACGCGAAGTGAGGCGATCGAATGGACCGGGTTCCCGAGGTGGCCGTGATCGGAGCAGGCATCGTCGGCCTGTGCACCGCCTACGCACTGGCCGAACGCGGAACGACGGCGAGGGTCTACGAACGCGGGCTTCCGGGTCACGGACAGTCCAGCGGTCAGTCCCGCATCTTCCGCCACGCGCACGACGACGCCCGCCTGGTCGAATTCACCCGGCAGGGCCGCGCGGTCTGGGACGAGTGGGCCGACCGGCTGGGCGCCGAACTGATCTCCCAGGACGGGGTGGTCGCCCTGGGCGGCACCGTTCCCGGGAGGCTGCGCACCCTGCGGGATGTCGGCGGCATGACGGTCCGGAGCCTGGACAGCGCCGAGGTTCACGCCCACATGCCGCTGCTCGCCGACTACAGCGGTCCAGCGATGCTCGACGAGGACGGCGGTGCGATCCGCACCCGGGTCGCGGTCGAGCGCCTGGCCGCCGCGCTGGGTGACTCCGTGGTCACCGAGGAGGTCATCTCGCTGCGTCCCACGGGCCACGGAACGGTGGAGGTGCGCAGCACCGCGGGCCGCGAGGAGTACGCGACGGTCGTCGTGTGCGCGGGCCTGGGCACGGCGCGGCTCGCGCGCGACGTGGGGCTTTCGCTCCCCGTGCAGCCGGCCGCCCACGTCCGCCTCACCTTCCAGGTCAGGGGAGCACCCCCCGAACGGGTCGCCTGCCTGCAGGACAGCAGCGGCGACTTCGGCGAGGTGGGCGTCTACGCGGCCCCCTACCCCGGCAACAGCCGCTACGCGGTGGGCCTCAGCCAGACCGTCGAAATCCGCGAGGACGGCAGCTTCGCGGACCCCGAAGCACTGGCGGCGCTCAACGACCGCGCCCGCGACTACGTCGCCCGCGCGTTGCCCGGCCTCGACCCCGAGCCCGTCGAGTACCTGCACTGCTGGGTGACGAGCCTGCCGTGGAGCGAAGACGGCATGGCGGTCTGGGAAGCCGACGGGATCTTCTTCGCCGCCGGGCACAACCTGTTCAAACAGGCGCCCCGGCTGGGACGGGCACTGGCCGGGGCAGCCCTGGCCGAAGGACTGGAGGACGACCTCCGTCCAGCGGCGGAACTCGGCCGGCCCGGCTGAACGCCCCGACAGCGGACACGGTCACCTTCGCACCGGACGCCCGGCACGGACCGGGGGATACTCGGTGAGCCCGGCGCACCCGCCGCCGAGCAGCCCACCCCCGAACCCCCGCGGCGCGAGCCGGGACCGGCACCTCGTCAGCCGCCGGGCCGGAAGACGGCGCGTACGCATCCGTCGAGCTTCTCCTTGAAGAGGTGATATCCCTCCGGCCCGTCGTCGAGGGACATGACGTGGGTGGCCAGGTGGGCCGTCTCCAGCTCGCCCCTTTCCATGCGCTCCAGGAGCATGGGGATGTAGCGGTGACCGTGCTGCTGGGCCCCGCGCAGGGTCAGCCCCTTGTTCATCACCGCGCCGAGCGGGAATTTGTCGACGAAGCCAGCGAAGACGCCGAGGACGAACACGCTGCCGCCCTTGCGGCACGACTGGACGGCCTGGCGTACGGCCGCGGACCGGTCGGTCTGCAGGCGCAACTGCTGCTTGGTCTGGTCGTAGAGCTGCTGGGCTCCCGAGCTGTGGGCTTCCATACCGACGGCCTCGATGCACACGTCCGGGCCGCGACCGCCGCTCCGCTCGCGCAGTTCGGCGTCGACGTCGGTCTTCTCGTAGTCGAGAGTCTCCGCGCCGATGTGCCGACGGGTCATCTCCAGGCGGTAGTCGAGGCGGTCGATGGCGATGACCCGGTCGGCGCCGAGCAGTATCGCGGCCCGCGCGGCCATCTGGCCCACCGCTCCGCACCCCCATACGGCGACCACGTCGCCCGGCTTCACCCCGCCGAGGTCGGCCCCCATCCACCCGGTGGGCGCGGAGTCGGAGGCGAACAGCGCCGTGGTGTCGTCCAGCGAGTCCGGCACGGGGAAGGCACCCTGGTCGGCGTAGGGAACGCGGATGTACTCGGCATGGCTGCCGGCGAAGCCGCCCAGAGCGTGGGAGTAGCCGTAGCAGCCGCCCGGGGCGGAACCCCAGAGGTGCTCGGTGATGGCGGGATTGGTGTTGCCGTTGTCGCACAGGGAGAAGAGACCCTCCTTGCAGTACCAGCAGCGGCCGCAGGAGATGAAGGAGCAGACCACCACGCGGTCGCCCTCCTTGTGCCGCTTCACCTGGGGCCCGGTTTCGACGATCTCGCCGATGAACTCGTGGCCGAGGATGTCGCCGGCCCTCATGAACGGGATGTACCCGCCGAGCAGGTGCAGGTCCGAGCCGCAGGTCACGGTCTGCGACACCTTCACGATCGCGTCCTGCTCGTTGCGCATCGCGGGGTCGGGCGTCTGCTCGACGGACAGGTCGTTGGTCCCCTGCCAGGTCAGTGCCTTCACAGCCGTCCCTCCCCCCGGCCCCGTTCGATCAGCTTGTCCAGCGGGCGCCCGGTGATCGTGGGCCGGTTGGTCGACGGCGGGCGGGGAGGAGGATCTCCCCCGTCTCGACCAGCGACTTGGCCTCCCGCAGCGCGGTCCGCAGTTCCAGGGCCGCGTCGTGTCCGGTCACCCGTTCGGCTGCCCCGCGCAGCCCGCCGTGTTCCCGGTCGTGCGACCGGCAGGCCAGTTCCGTGCCCCGGTCCCCCGGGGCGGGACGCAACTTGGTGTCTACGGCGTCGCCGAGCCGGGCGAGCGGCTCCGGCAGTCTCCCGCCGGGCGCCACCTCCTCCGCGGACGCGCACACTGTCATCACGTGCCACCGGGGCCTGGTCTCCCGGGTGGGGGAAACCCCTGACCGGATGGCTTCGCCGGCGCGGCGGGCCGCTGAGACCGCGGCATTCAGGGCGTCGGTTCCCATGCCGACCACGGTGGAGACCGCGCCGTTCGCTGTGGACGTTTTCACGATGTCGTTCCTCTCTGGAAGGCGACGCACCAGGCCCCCGTAGCCGCACGAGCCGTGGAACGCCCCGCGAGCCCCTGGCGCGCTGCTCTCGTCGCCCGGCTAGCCGCCGGAGACCGGCGCCTCGGCCTGGGCGAACCGCTCGACCACGGCGGCGCAGAAGGCAGGCAGGTCCGCGGGCGACCGGCTCGAGATGAACTGGCCGTCGATCACGACCTCCTCGTCGACGACCTCGGCTCCCGCATTGCGCAGATCCGTGCGGATGCTCGGCCATGAGGTGAGCCGGCGTCCGCGTACGACATCGGCTTCCGCCAGGGTCCAGGGGCCGTGGCAGATCGTGGCCACGGGCTTCCCCGTCGCCACGAAGGCCTTGACGAACCCGACGGCGTCTTCGTTCATCCGGAGCTGGTCGGGGTTCATGGTGCCGCCCGGCAGCAGCAGGGCGTCGTACTCCTCTGGGGAGGCGTCGGAGACGAGCCGGTCGACCGAGAAGGTCCCCGCGGCGTTCAGATCCCATTGCCGCGCCTGGATCTCGCCGGGATGGATGGAGAGGATCTCGGTCGTCGCGCCGGCGCCGTACAGAGCGCCACGCGGCTGTTCGAGCTCGACACGCTCGACGCCGTCGGCCGCCAGGATCGCGACCTTCAGATCGCGGAGTTCGTGTGTCATGGTGTTCGCTCCTCGAGTGCGAGGCTGGTGAGGGTTACCGCCCGGACGCGGGCGAGCGCCGCCGCTCCGGCAGGACCGGAGCGCGGGAAAGGACGGCTCGTCCACCCCCGGACGGAGCCGGGGCCGGACGCCGCTCGTCGTCCGGCCATGCCGGGGAAGCGGACGGACGGCGGCCCGGGGTCGTTACTGCTGGTGGCCGTCGGGATGCAGGACCACCTTGGTCCAGCCCTCGTCACGGGCGTCGAAGTGCTCGTAGGCGGTGGGGGCCTCGTCCAGGTCGAGTTCATGGGACACGACGAAGCTCGGCTTCGCCTTGCCGCCGGCGATCAGGTCCCGCAGCGCGCGGTTGTACCTCTTCACCGGTGCCTGTCCGGTCCCCATCTGCTGGCCCTTGAACCACATCATCCCGAAGTCGAGCGGGACCTTGCCGTGCGCCTCCAGCTCCCCCTGGGCCTCGGCACCGCCGGGGTCTTCGGGGAGGAACACGCCCACCACGCCGATGTCGCCCGTGAACCTGACCGAGTCGATCAGTTCGTTGAGGGTGAGGCTGGCGTCCTCGTGCCCCTGCGGGTCGTGGGCCTGGTAACCGACGCACTCACAGCCGTTGTCCGCGCCCAGCCCCAGGGTGGCCTCCTTGACGACCTCCGCCGGGTTCTGCTCGGCGGTGTTGATCGGGATGGCGCCGATCTCCTCCGCCTTGCGCAACCGGTCGGGGTGATGGTCGGCCGTCCAGACGCGGCCCGCGCCCTTGAGGAGGGCGGAGTAGGTCGCCATCAGCCCGACGGGACCGGCGCCGAAGACGATGGTCTGGTCGCCCGGTTTGACGTCGGCCATCTCGGTGGCGTGATAGCCGGTGGGGAAGATGTCGGCGAGCATCACGTAGTCGGTCTGCCGCTCGGCGGCGTCCTCGCCCAGGCGCAGAGCGTTGAAGTCGCCGTAGGGGACGCGCAACAGCTCCGCCTGGCCGCCCTGGTAGGGGCCCATGTCGGCGAATCCGTAGGCGGCTCCCGCGAGGGCCGGTTCCGGCTGCATGGTCAGGCAGTAGTTGGTCAGGCCCTTCTCGCACTGTTTGCAGAAGCCGCAGGCGATGTTGAAGGGCAGCACCACGTACTCGCCGACCTGGACCTTGCGGACGGCCGGGCCGACTTCCACGACCTGGCCCATGTTCTCGTGGCCCAGGGTGCGGCCGGACTCGAACGAGGTACGGCCTTCGTACATGTGCAGGTCCGAACCGCAGATGTTGGTGGTGGTGATTTTGACGATGATGTCGCAGGGGTGCTCGATCTTCGCGTCCGGTACGTCCTTCACGGTGACCGTTCGCGGTCCGTCGTATACCGCTGCTTTCATGATGACTTCCCTCGGTGCCCCGGCATGGCCGCAGCACGGGTGTGAGGAGACAGAGCACAGAGCCGACTCCCGAACGTCGCTACCGCACAGGGGTGCTGACTCCGGCATGTCCGTGCGGACCGTCCACCCGGAACGGGCGGAACGGTGACGCCACCGCCGACCCGCCGGCCGGAGTGCCGGCGCCGTGGTGGCGTGCCGCACGGGTCCCCGTCGGCTTGCGTGCGAAACCGCCGCGCACTGACGGATCAGCGGAATTTTTCGGCCGTGACGTCGCTGAACCGACGACACGAAGTGGGCTGTGGAAACCGCCTACTCGTCGTCGTGGTCCCGCAGCGCGTCGCGGCGTTCCTGTTCGCGCTTGGAGAAGGCGGCCGCCCGGATCGCCTCGTCGCTCTCCAGGCCCGACCCCAGCGCGCCGCCCACCGTGGCGACCGAGGCGACGAACCAGGCCAGGGTCCAGTAGTCCGTGGCCTCCAGCGGACTTCGTGTCAAGGCGGCGAACACACGGTCGTTGAGGATGAACAGCGCCCACAGCAGATTGACGGCCATCAGACCCACGTAGCAGACGAGCACCCCGATCCCCACGGTCAGGACCGTCGAGGCGTTGTACAGGCTCGTCCTCTTCTTCTCCTCCGGCGAGGCGTCCTTGGACCGATGCCACAGGCTCGCGTCCACGATCAGCCAGCCGATCATGAGCGCGACGGATCCGACCATGGCGATCACGAGGCGCGGTGTGCTCAGGGAGCCGGCCAGGCTCCAGACGGTGGAGTTCACGGTGGCGATGGCTCCCGTGGCGAGCGCGGCCGCCAGGGCTTTCGACAGCCCGGGCACCAACCGCCACGGCCGGTTGGCGCGGACCATACCGCCGAGCACCCTCAGGTAGCCGCGCGCCCCGCCGGCGACGTACCGGAGATCGGCGGCCTCGTCCTCACCGACATGGTCCCGGTGAATGGGCGCGAGTCCACCGGCGAAGCGTCCCAGCGGCGGGCTGGACCGCCGTTCCCCGGCTTCGGCGCCCCGCGGCTCCGCGAGGCTCAGCACGGCCTCCTCCACCGCCTGCCGGGCTCTCGTCCGCAGCCGCAGGCCGCCGAGCGGAGGAAGGGACAGCAGCGCCACGCGATGCTCGTGACTCAGATCCACCACGAGTTTGCGTCCGTGCGAGTGCAGCGGAAGGTCGGTGAGGGCCACGACGATGTCCCAGCCCTCCTCGTTTCTGCGGTCGATGATCCGGCGCATCAAGGTGGGCGGATCCTCGGTCCCCGCCGTGAAGGGCTCACTGACGACCTGTACGTCGAAGCGCCGCCCCCGGCCCGACTTCCCGGCGAGCCGGGCGGGAAGCACCCGGGCCAGACGCCGTGCGATCTCCGTCGGCGTGTCCGGATCCGCCAGGAGGGTCACGGTCGTAACGCCCTGAGACGACACCCGCATGACTCCTTCACGTCGGCTGACCCCGCGCTCTCACGTGCCCCCAGGATGGCCCCCGGGCGACGACGACACCGCGTGACACGCTGGCTCACGCCCGCCGGGCGCGGCGTGCGCCGGACCTTCTCGGCGTTGCCGTGGCCGAAGGCGGTCCCCGCTCGTCCGCGGCCCCGCCGTGCGCGTCCGGAGGCCGGTCGAAGACTGCTGCGAGGGGCGGGACCCCGTAGGGGGGGGAAGTCACTGCCGAAGAGGATGCGTCGGTCACCGCCGCCGCAGGTAGACCTCGTCGACGTAGCACCACGCCCATTCCTCCCCCGGCTCGGCCGACTTGGCCACGGGATGTCCACTCTCCTCGTGGTGCGAGGTGGCGTGGGCGCCGGGAGAGCTGTCGCAGCATCCGAGGTGTCCGCACGTGAGGCACGTCAGCAGGTGGACCCACCGCCTGCCCGCGGCCGTGCACTCGTGGCAGCCGTCGGCCGTCCGGGGCGGCTCGGGCTGATCGCCGTGCGCGCAGTACCGGCCCTCGGGTCGGCCGCCGTCCGTTCGCGGCACCCAGATGGTCATGGCCCAAGCCTAAGGGGAGACGCTCCCTGGCTGCGCCGTCCCTGCACCGTCCGGAGGACGGGCCTCAGACACCCGAGAGGGGTTCGGCTCAGCGAACGGTGGAGCCCCCGTTGGCGAAGATGGTCTGCCCGTTGATCCACCAGCCCTCGGTGCCCAGGAACAGCATGACGGGGACGTGAATGCCCCGGCGCACCCGGACGGGCGAGCCGGCGGTGGCCGACGAGGGCTGCGGCTGTGCCGACGAAGGCGAGGCAGTGTGCGGCCGTGCGTTCACAACGGCGGGGGAGCCGACGGCAGCCGGCCGGCACGACCTGGCGCCGCCGCGAAGCCCCGGATTGCACGGGTTCGTTGGACGCGTCGGGGTGACGTGGTCGGGACGGACCGCTGTCTGCCACCGGTGAACGCCACCCCGGGCGGGCGCAACGGTCGTTACCGTCCCGTCGCATGACGACGGTGACAACCCGGACGGTCGCATACCCGGCCGACAACCTGACGATGATCGGACACCTCGCGCTCCCGGCCGGTACCGGGCGCCGGCCGGGAGTCCTGATCGGACCCGAGGGGATGGGGCTCAGCGACGTCGAACGCCGGCGGGCCGAGGCTCTGGCCGAGCTGGGGTACGTGGCGCTGGCCTTCGACCTCCACGGCGGACGCTATCTGGAAGACCCGGAGGACATGCTGGACCGCTGCCTGCCGCTGCTCGCCGATCCCGACCGTATGCGGGGAATCGGTCACGCCGCGCTCGACGTGCTGCGCGCCGAACCGCGGACCGACCCCGACCGGACCGCAGCCATCGGATACGGCACCGGGGGCGCGGTCGCGCTGGAACTCGGTCGCGATGGCGTCGACCTGCGTGCGATCGGAACAGTCAACGCACTGACCACGGGCCGACCGGGCGAGGCGGCGCGCATTCGCTGCCCGGTGTGGGCCGGGGTCGGGTCGGAGGACCCGATCATGCCGCCCGCGCAACGGGATGCGTTCGCCGCGGAGATGCAGGACGCGGGCGTCGACTGGCGCCTCGTGGTCTACGGAGGAGCCCTTCACGCCTTCCACCACCCACCGGTCGACCACCCCGCACCTCCCGGCGTCGGCCACCACCCGCGGCACGCGCAGCGAGCATGGCGGGACATCGTCGCCCTGCTCACCGAGTGCCTGCCTGTCACGGATTGATCCGACGGCCTCTGGTACTCACTCTCGCTCTCGCCCGCCGCGGTGCCCGAGCGGGGAAAGCCGGGCGGTCTCCTCGCCCCGGAACTCGTGGCTTGCGGGGCGACGTTGGATGAAGGCGGCGCCGAAGTACTTCCTCGCCCCGAGCACGAGGGTGTCGAGCACTGCGGATTCGCCCCCGCGGCGGGTGGAGGGCGGGAGCGGCCCGACACCACCGGCCGTACCAGTGCTGCCGAATGGTGCAGCCCGGTGAGCCTGCTGGGGAGGAGCACCGACTGCCCCCATCGCCAAACGGCGCGTAGCGTGTCGAGTCATGACGCCGCTGCCGGACCTGCCTCAGAACACGGCGCTGCTCGCCCTGTTGCGGCAGCAGGGCACTCCACAGGAGCGCGGCGCCTACGCCTACGAGGGGTGGGAGCTCCATACCCACCCCGATCTGGTGGAGAGACTGGAGGACCTCGCTCCCCGGTGGCCCGTCCTGGCCACGTTCGGGGTGCCGGTGCTTGCGGCCAAGGGCATTGCCGCGGTCGTCGCCCTGGGCACGAGCAGCCTGCTGGTACGCCTTCCCGGAGTGCCGGCCGAGCCCCTGGAACGCGCAGAGCCCTGCCCGCCCCTGACGGATCCGGGCCAGGGTTGGTACTCGCTCCGCCCCTGGCAGAGTGAGCTTCCCTCGGAGGAGTCCCAACGCCTGTTGTCGCGGCAGATCCAACATGCCCTCTCGTACGCGGCGAGCCTGTCGGAGGACGACAGCATCGACTGGCGGGGGCGCCCCGTGCAGGCTCCCGGCAGGCAAGCGGGCAAGGCCAAGGGCAGACGACCCAGCAGGAACAAGGGCGGACGGCAGGGCGGACACCGCCGACGGCGCTGATCATCGAGCCGCGCAGGTGAAGTCCGGCGAGATGGCTCTCCGGGGTCTGAACTCCCGGATGTCATCAGCCAAGTCGGCGTCAGTTGCCGCACATTCCGCAGTGGCTGTCCGAACCGGCGCTTGACCTGCGGCTCCGCAGCAGGCTGCCTTGCCCGTATACGCGGGCAGGGAGCCTTCGAGTCAGAGAGGCGACAACCTCCTCCGGAATTTCCGCCGAAAGATTCACGGTCTGTAGCGATTTCCGCGTGTCACTGGGAGCCTGTGGCCACCAGGGCCGCGGTGATGGGTTCGAGGTTGGTGAAGAGTTCGTCGAGTTCAGCGGAGGACAAGGCGTCGTAGGGCGGGATGGCGAGTTCGTCGGTGAGGGTTTCGATGCGGTGCTTGAGCGCGCGGCCTGCGTCGGTGAAGTGGCCGTCGAAGTCGATGAGTCCGCGTTCGCGCATGCCTTCCATGACTGCGGCCAGGCGTTCTTTCGGTAGGTGATGGATGCGTCCGAACGACTCCGGGGGGTGGATGCCCTGCTCCAGAGCGCAGAGCACGTGGGCCTCCGTGCCGCCGATGCCCGCGCCGACGAGAGCGGCGACGTGCCCGTCGCCGCGGTGCTCGCGCAGCATGGTCGCGGAATGCCACAGTCGGGCGACGGGGTCGCTGGGCACCTCAAGGGTGCGCATACCGGCGTACATCACCCGGCCTTCGGTAGGGGCGCTCGTCGCGGCCTTGGTGGTCAGGTCCGCGGCGCGTACCAGGCCCGGGGACTCGGCCAGCTCGTCGCCGAGGATTCGCCGTAGGGAGGCCGCGCTGCCCCGCTCCCGCGCGGCGACGGACGCCTCGGGCGAGATCGTCTCCCAGGAGCTGGGGATGTGCCGTGCGGCCTCCCCTTCGGCGAAGCTGTAGAAGGCTGCGTGCACGACTTGGGCCGGCACCCGTCCCAGTGGTGCGGCGCGGCTGGCGAAGTAGCCGTCCCAGTAGGTGCGGTGGCCGAGTGCGGCCAGTTCCTCGTTGCACTCGTCGGCGAGGAACGTGACCAGGCAGATCGGCTCCAGGAGCTCGAACATGCGACGGGCGATGTGAGTGATCGGATGCAAGCGCGTCTTGCCCATCGGGTTCTCCCTTTGTGAGGTGTGCCGGCTTGGACCGTCCGGCACACCGAAACTCATCGGCGGCCGATGGGAAGCAGTGCGGGGATGGGTTGGCGTCTGCGGAGCTGTGTATGCGAGAGCGGGTGCAGGTCCAATCTGGTGACGGAATGACTGCTGAATCAGCGTCTATGACAAGTCGGCTGCCTCGTATGTGACACCCGGGCTGCCTCGATCGTCCCCATCCGCCGGCGCAGCCGGTGCCGCCGGTGACAACTACGCCCTCGCGCCGGGAGCGCCGGCCGACTTGCTCGCGCAGCTGCGCGCACGAGCCGAGGCGGACCTGTCGGACGTCGACGGGCGGGCTCAGGACGGCTACGACGATGTCCGCAGCCAACCTGTATCTGTGGTGACACTGCCAGACGACGTTGCAGGTCAGGCGGCATTCGCCCCGCGCACGAGCTCAAGGATCGAGCCGAAGCCCAGTAGTTGTCACCGGCAGAGCCGGATGACGTGGCGAACGAGACCGAGCGGAGCAGCGTGGTTGTCACCGACGAGGCACGCCGCTTGTCACACTGCTCATTCAGCAGGCTTTCCGTCACCTGTTCCGCGACCAGCGGCTGGAGGGGTGCGCGGCCGTAGACGTTCTCCCTGAGGCCCGAACATGATCAGATACTCGACCGGTCCGTCGGATCCGGCGTTCGCGACTCCGTGGAGGACGCGGGTGTCGAACTCGACGACGTCCCCGGCCGCCAGGATGAGGTCCTGGCGGCCGAGTGCGAGCCACAGCCGCCCGTACATGACGCACAGCCACTCGTAGCCCTCGTGGGACACCTGACGGGGCCGCCCAGGCGGCTCCGCGACGGCAGGCAGGACATGCTTGTGGGCGTGCAGGCCGCCGACGTACCGGGTCAGCGGGAACACCGTCTTGTCGTCGCCGAAGGTGGGCGGCGCCGTGCTACGGGGCTCGGCCGCAGGGGCGGGTGCGGTGCCGACCAGCTCGTCCAGGGAGACTCCGTATTCCTTCGCCAGCCGCAGCACCACCTCCAGGGTGGGTTTGCGCCTGCCGGTCTCGATCCGCGACAGGGTGCTGGGCGAGATGCCGGTCGCGCGACTGACATCGGCGAGTGTGACGCCACGGCGCTCTCGCACGACCCGCAGTCGGGGCCCCATCGCCGCCAGCGTCTGGGCCACGTCGTCCTCTGCCACCGCCCCTGGTTCCTTCCCGCCGTGCCGCTTCACCGCCCTGTTCTGCAAGCTTGCCAGAATGGCAACGCTGATCGCGTGGAGTGGCCGCCGAGCCGCATGATCGGTGGGGACCCGCCGCCCGCCCGCGATTCGAGGAGAAGTCCCCATGCAGTCCGAGCCGACCGCCGCACTCCGCCTCCGCACCGTCGAGGCCCCTGCCGGGCGCCTGCACCTGGCCGAGCAGGGCACCGGCCCGTTGGTCCTGCTCGTGCACGGCTTCCCCGAGTCCTGGTACTCCTGGCGCCGCCAACTCCCGGCCCTCGCCGCGGCCGGGTACCGGGCGGTGGCGATCGACGTACGCGGTTACGGCCGCTCCTCCAAGCCCGCCGCTACCGACGCCTACCGAATGCTCGACCTGGTGGAGGACAACGTCGCCGTCGTGCGCGCCCTCGGCGAGGAAAGCGCGGTGGTCGTCGGCCACGACTGGGGCTCGAACATCGCCGCCGCCTCCGCCCTGCTCCACCCCGAAGTCTTCCGCGCGGTCGGCTTGCTGAGCGTCCCGTACACGCCGCCCGGCGGCCCGCGCCCCACCGACATCTTCGGTCGGATCGGCGGCCCCGAGCAGGAGTTCTACGTCTCCTACTTCCAGGAGCCCGGTCGCGCCGAGGCGGAGATCGAGCCCGACGTCCGGGGCTGGCTCGCAGGCTTCTACGCGGCCCTGTCCGCCGACACCATGCCGGCCGAGGGCGAGCCCGCCCCGTACTTCGTCGCGCCGGGCTGTCAGCTGCGCGACCGTTTCCCCGTCGGCCCCCTCCCGGCCTGGTTGAGCGAGGAGGACCTCGACGTCTACGCGGGCGAGTTCGAGCGCACCGGCCTGACCGGCGCCCTCAATCGCTACCGCAACATGGACCGCGACTGGGAAGACCTCGCCCCCCACCGCGGAGCCCCGATCAAACAGCCCGCCCTGTTCGTCGGCGGTGCCCTGGACGCCTCCACCACCTGGATGGCCGACGCCATCGATGCCTACCCCACCACCCTTCCCGCCTTGTCCGCCTCGCACCTCCTGGACGGCTGCGGCCACTGGATCCAGCAGGAACGCCCCGACGAGGTCAACAGCCTGCTGACCGACTGGCTCGCCACCATCGAGGGCTGACTTCGTTCGGCTGACTCACGGCGGTGCGTGGCCCGGCTCCCGATCAAGCACCGCGTCTGGCCGCCCTCCCGACCACTCGTGTGACGGTCGTCACGAATGCTCCTGAGCGGGCGCTGCGTAGGCTTGTGTCGTCGTCACGGTGGGGGACGGGAGAGCGCGCGCCCCCCTCCAGTCGCCTGATGACGCGTCAGCAAAGTCGGCAAGTGGTCAGCAAGTGGTCAGCAAGAGTCCTGGGAAACCTCGGGACAGCTGCCCGAACCTGCGACTCGTTGTAGGCTGTGGAAACAGCCCTTGACCTGCAAAAACGCAGGCAGGGAGCCTATGTCCAGGAGTACCTCGATGATACGCACCATGTTCAAGTCCAAGATCCACCGCGCCACCGTCACCCAGGCCGACCTGCACTACGTGGGATCCGTGACGATCGACGCGGAGCTGCTGGACGCCGCCGATCTGCTGCCCGGTGAGCTCGTGCACATCGTGGACATCACCAACGGGGCGCGGCTGGAGACGTACGTCATCGAGGGGGAGCGGGGGTCCGGGGTCATCGGGATCAACGGGGCCGCGGCGCACCTCGTGCACCCCGGGGATCTGGTGATCCTGATCAGTTACGCCCAGGTCGACGACGCCGAGGCGCGGGCGCTGAAGCCGAAGGTCGTGCATGTCGACGCGGAGAACCGGATCGTCGCGCTCGGGGCCGATCCGTCCGAGCCGGTGCCGGGGTCGGATCAGGAGCGGAGCCCGCAGGCCGTGTCGGCGTGAGTGCGTGAGTGAGCGCGGAGCGGTCGGGTAGTCGGGTGGTGGTCCCGGGTCACCAGGTCCGGGGACCGTCCGGAGGACAGTCATGACCCAGCCGAATCCCGATCCCGTACCCCCCGCGCCGGCGCCCGGTCCGGGGCCTGAGCCGCCGGATCCGTACCCGAGCCCGGTACCGCCCCCGGAGCCGGGTCCCGGGCCGACGCCGCCGGGACCGGGGCCGACACCGCCTCCGGTACCGCCAGGTCCTGTGCCGACCCCGCCGTCCCCGGTGCCGCCCGGCCCGTCGCCGACTCCGCCCGTCCCGCCGGGGCCCGAGCCGGTCCCGCCGCCGTCGCCTGTGCCGCCGGGACCGTCGCCCTCTCCTATTCCGCCGGGGCCGGAGCCCGTACCCAGCCCGGAGCCGGGTCCTCCGCTCACGTCGTAGGACCGGCCGGGGGAGTGCGGGGCCCGCCCGGCCCGGTTCCCGGCGCCCTGGAGGGTCCGAGGGTCACCTCCGGCTCCCTGCCCCCAGCACCTCAGGGGGCAAGCCCGACCTCGGTGTTCCGCACCCCGGAGGGGCACCGCGTCGGCGTCGCCGGGCAGGCGGTCGGCGCGCAGCGCGTCGTAGGACGCGCGGGCCGCCGCGACCACTTCGCCCCAGACGCTGCCCCGCGGGAGCATGGGCGCCGACCTCGGCGGCCGTGAACTCGCCAGGGGTCACGCGAGCCACGGGGACTCCTTGTGACGCGTGTGCGGGGTGGCATCCGTGCTGCCCGCTGCCGCGGGCGAGCCCGTCGTGCCCGGCGCGGCCGCGTGTCCCAGGTGCCGGTGCACGAAGTGGATGGCCATCGCGCCCTCGCCGGCCGCCGAGGCCACTCGCTTCACCGAGCCGCTCCGCACGTCCCCCACCGCGAAGACTCCGGGCAGGCTGGTCTCCAGGGTCATGCACGAGCGCCCGAGGCTGTGCCACACCTCGGGGTTGGCGCAGGCCTCCCGCGCCTCGGGGCCGGTGAGGACGAAACCGCGGGAGTCGAGGGCGAGGCTGTCGGCCAGCCACTGGGTGTGGGGTTCGGCGCCGGTGAAGACGAACAGGGCCCGTGCCGCGAGCCGACGGTGTTCGCCCGTACGGTTGTCGACCACGTCGAGCTCCTCCAGGACCTCCTCGCCGATGACCTCGGTGACCTCCGTGTGCAGCATGACCTCCACCCGGGGGTGCCGTTCCACCTGGTCGACCAGGTAGCGGGACATGCTGGCGTCGAGGCTGGGTCCCCGGACCAGCAGGTACACCTTGGGCGCGTACGCGGCGAGGAACAGCACCGCCTGGCCGGCCGAGTTGCCCCCGCCGACGACGGCCACCGGGTCGGCGCCGCACTGCTGGGCCTCGTAGACGGTCGCCGAGTAGTGGACGCTCGTTCCCTCCAGGCGTTCGATTCCGGGTACCCGGAGCCGGCGGTAGCGGGCGCCCGTGGCCAGGACGACGGCGCGGGCGGTGATCTCGCTGCCGTCGGCGAACGTCACCACGAAGTGGTCCTCGTCCTTGCGGTGGAGACCGGTCGCCTCCATCGGAATGCTGAATCTGGCACCGAACTTGTCGGCCTGGAGCACGGCGCGTTCGGTGAGCTCGGCGCCGGAGATGCCGGCGGGGAAGCCGAGCAGGTTCTCGATGCGGGACGACGTGCCGGCCTGGCCCCCGGTGGCCATCGCCTCCATGACGGTCGTGCTCAGACCCTCGGAGGCGGCGTACACCGCGGCGGCGAGGCCGCCGGGTCCGGAGCCGACGATGACGACATCACCGTGACGGTCTCCGTCGGGCAGGGTCGGCAGACCGATGAGCCGGGCCAGTTCCGCGTTGCTGGGGTTGCGCAGCAGGGTGGTGTCCCGCCAGATGACGATGGGTGTCTCCTCCGGGCTGACACCGAAGCGCCTCAGCAGCTCCTCGGCCTCCTCGTCGGTCTCCAGGTCGATCCAGCGGTGCGGCAGACGGTTGCGGATCGCGAACTCGCGCAGCCGTCTGGTGTCGGGCGAGTAACGTGAGCCGATGATGCGGAAGCCGGCGCCCTGCCCGACGAGCAGCGCCCGACGGCCCAGGCATGCGCGCAGCACGACGTCCGCGAGGGCGGAGTCCTGGGACACCAGGCGGCGCAACTGGTCAAGGGAGACGACCAGGACCTCTCCCGGCTCCCTGACGACAGCGGTGTAGAAGGCCACCTGGTCGTGCAGCAGCCCGAGTTCGCCGATGAAGCGACCGGGACCGTGCACCCGCAGCAGGTGCTCCTCGGGCGTGCCGTAGTCCTCGACGACGGCGACGCTGCCCTCGAGGACGACGAGGAACGATTCACAGCGCTCGCCCTCCCGGATCAACACGTCGTTCGCCGACGTGGTCCGGCGCTCGCCGTGTTCCGCCAGACGTGCTATCTGCTCCTGTGTGAGGCGCGGGTACGCGCCGTAGACGTCCGGGCTCTCCCAGAAGGCGCCCTCGTCGGTCTCGTTCCGTACCGGCTCTCCGCCCGGTCGCGGCTGGTCGGCGGACGTCATACCAACGCCTCGTGGACGAAGCACCAGCGCCAGTCCTCGCCAGGTTCGAACGACCGCACGATCGGGTGGGCGTCGGCAGCGGCGTGCTTGCGCGCGTGCCTGTTCGGCGAGGAGTCGCAGCATCCGACGTGCCCGCAGGTCAGGCACAGTCTCAGGTGGACCCACGGGGAGCCGGTCAGCAGACACTCCTGACACCCTTGCGGGGTCAGGGGCTGGACCGGCCGGACCAGCGCGAGATGTGGGTCTGCGTGCAGGGTCATCCGGATCACCCTTTCCGGGCGCTGATCGACTGTTCCACCCACTGGCGCAGAGCGGGGGCGGGCGCCGCCCCCGCCTGCCGGGCGACGGTCTCCCCCTTGTCCAGGACGAGCAGTGTCGGCACCGCCTGAACCTCGAAACGCCGCGACAGTCGCGGGTTCTTGTCGACGTCGACCTTGACGAGCTTGATCCGGCCGGCGAGATCGGTGGCCACCTTCTCCAGCGCGGGGCTGACCATGCGGCAGGGGCCGCACCAGGTGGCCCACAGGTCGACCACGACGGGGACGTCGGCCCGCTCGGCGACCTCGGTGAAGTCGTCGTCGCCCGCGTCCACCATCCACGGTAGGGGGTGCTTGCAGTGGCCGCACTTGGGGCGGCCCTCCGCGGCCGCGGGCACCCGGTTGGTGCGCCCGCAGTTCGGACAACTGACGGTCGTCGCCTGCGTTGTGCTCATGCGGCCCGCGCTCCCTTCACGTCCTCGGGCTGGTCGTAGGTGACCACCAGCTCTCCGTGTTCGGCGTCGACGCGGACCGTCGCGCCGTCCTGGACGTCACCGCGCAGCAGGGCGCGCCCGACCATCGTCTCGACCTCGTGGGAGATGTAGCGGCGCAGCGGCCGGGCCCCGTACACGGGGTCGTAGCCCTGGTGGGCGATCAACTCCCGGGCCGTGTCGGTGAGTTCGACCGTGATGCGGCGTTCGGCAAGGCGGCGGCGCAGCTCGTCGAACTGCAGCTCCACGATCCGCTCGATCTGCCGCTCACCGAGCGGCTTGAACAGCACGATGTCGTCGACGCGGTTGAGGAACTCCGGGCGGAAGTGCCCGCGCAGCTCGCCCATCACCAGGGCGCGGGCGTCCGGCTTGATCTCGCCCTCGGCGGTGGCGCCGTCGAGGAGGTACTCGGAGCCGATGTTGGACGTCATGATGATCACGGTGTTGCGGAAGTCGACGGTGCGGCCCTGGGAGTCGGTGATGCGGCCGTCGTCGAGGACCTGGAGCAGGGTGTTGAAGACATCGGTGTGCGCCTTCTCGATCTCGTCGAACAGCACGACCGAGTACGGCTTGCGGCGCACGGCCTCGGTGAGCTGGCCGCCTTCCTCGTAGCCGACGTATCCGGGTGGTGCGCCCATGAGCCGGCTGACGGTGTGGCGCTCCTGGTACTCGCTCATGTCGAGGCGGACCATGTTCTCCTCGGAGTCGAACAGCGCCGCCGCGAGGGTCTTGGCCAGCTCGGTCTTCCCTACGCCGGTGGGGCCGAGGAAGATGAACGAGCCGATGGGGCGACGGGGGTCGCGGATGCCGGAGCGGGCGCGGATGATGGCGTCGGCGACGAGCTTGACCGCCTCGTCCTGGCCGATGACGCGCTCGCGCAGGATCTCGTCGAGGCGCAGCAGCTTCTCGCGTTCGCCCTCCTGGAGGCGGGCGACGGGGACGCCGGTCCAGGCGGCGACGATCTCGGCGATCTCCTCCTCGGTGACGACCTCGCGCAGCAGCCGGTTCTGCCCCTGCTTGGCGGCCAGTTGCTCCTCCTCCGCGGCGAGCCGGCGCTCCAGGTCCCGCAAGCGGCCGTAGCGGAGTTCGGCGGCGCGGTTGAGGTCGTAGGCGCGTTCGGCCTCCTCCGCCTCGTGGCGGACCTGCTCCAGTTCCTGGCGCAGTTCCTGCACGCGGCGGATGGCCTGCCGTTCGGCCTCCCACTGGGCGCGTTTGGCGTCGGCCTCGCCGCGCAGGTCGGCCAGTTCCTTGCGGAGTTCCTCGAGGCGGGCCTTGCTGGCGGGGTCGGTCTCCTTGGACAGTGCCGCCTCCTCGATCTCCAGGCGGGTGACGCGGCGGGTGATCTCGTCGAGTTCGGCGGGCATCGAGTCGATCTCGGTACGCAGCCGGGCGCACGCCTCGTCGACGAGGTCGATGGCCTTGTCGGGGAGGAACCGGTCGGTGATGTAGCGGTGGCTGAGGGTGGCCGCGGAGACCAGCGCGGTGTCCTGGATCTTCACGCCGTGGAAGACCTCCAGGCGCTCGCGCAGTCCGCGCAGGATGGAGATGGTGTCCTCCACGCTCGGCTCGTCGACCAGGACCTGCTGGAAGCGGCGTTCGAGGGCGGCGTCCTTCTCGATGTACTTGCGGTACTCGTCGAGGGTGGTGGCGCCGATCATGTGGAGTTCGCCGCGGGCGAGCATGGGCTTGAGCATGTTGCCCGCGTCCATGGCCCCTTCGGCGGCGCCCGCTCCCACGACGGTGTGGAGTTCGTCGACGAAGAGCAGGATGTGTCCCTGGGCCGCCTTCACCTCGGCCAGTACGGCCTTGAGGCGTTCCTCGAACTCACCGCGGTACTTGGCGCCGGCGACGAGGGAGCCCATGTCGAGGGCGAACACCGTCTTGTCGCGCAGGCCCTCGGGCACGTCACCGCGGACGATGCGCTGGGCCAGACCTTCGACGATGGCGGTCTTGCCGACGCCCGGATCGCCGATGAGGACGGGATTGTTCTTGGTCTTGCGGCTGAGGATCTGGGTGACGCGGCGGATCTCCGCGTCACGGCCGATGACCGGGTCCAGCCGCCCGGACCGGGCCTCGAGGACCAGGTCGCGGCCGTACTTCTCCAGAGCCTCGTAGGCCACCTCGGGGTTGGCGGAGGTGACTCGCTGGTTGCCGCGGATCTGGGTGAGCGCGCTCAGGAACGACTCCCGGGTCACACCGTGCTCCTTGAGCAGGCGTCCGGCGGCGGTCGCCGAGCCCTCCTCGGCCAGGGCGAGCACCAGGTGCTCCACCGACACGTACTCGTCCTTGAGGCGTTTGGCCTCCCGCTCGGCCGCGTCCAGCAGGCGGGACAGACGCTGGGTGACGAAGACCTGCCCGGGTGCCGCGCCGGGGCCGGTGACCTTGGGGCGCCGGGCCAGTTCCTCGCGCACGGCCGCCCGCAGTTCCCTCGGCTCGGTGCCCGCCTGTTCCAGCAACCGCGGGACGATGCCGTTCTCCTGATCGAGGAGGGCGAGCAGCAGGTGTTCCCCGTCGACCTCGGTGTGCCCCATGCCGACGGCCACCGACTGGGCTTCCTGGAGTGCTTCCTGGGACTTCTGCGTGAGACGGTTCATGTCCATGGCGGTATGTCACTCCTCGTACCGGCGCGGCGCAGGGCGGCTTCGAGCAGGCTGATGCGGTCCAGCAGGTCGAGCACCAGGCCGATGGATGCGTAGTTGAGGCACAGCCCGGTGCGCAGCCGCTGGACGCGGGCAAGGGCGGCCGGGGCCGTGGGTTCGAACACCAGCCGTCCGGCGGCGTCGCGTTCGGCCTCGACCAGGCCGAGCGCGACGAACCGGCGGATGAGATCGGGATGGACACCGGCGCGGCGGGCCACGGTCTGCAGGGAGAGCCTGGGTACCGGCACGATCGCGTACTGGACGCGCGCGGATGCGGGAGCGGCCGGCGCTGACGCCCGGCGTGCCTCGACCGGTCGGTCGCTCATCGTGTCCTCCTGGGGTCGAACGAGGAGACCGCGGCGAGCTCCTCGAACAGTTCGCGCTCCCGGTCGCCGAGCTTGGGCGGCACCATGATCCGGAGCTCGGCGTACAGGTCGCCGTTGGCGCCGCGCGGTCCCGGCATACCCTCGCCGCGCAGCCGCAGCCGCCGGCCGCTGGAGGACCCGCCGGGGACGGTCACCTTGGCCGTCGCCCCGCTGGGCGTGGACACCGGAACCGTGGCGCCGAGCGCGGCCTCCCATGGGGTGACCGGAAGCTGTACGTACACGTCCCGGCCGTCGAGGCGGAACCGGGGATGGGGCTGGATCCGCACCCGCAGGTACAGGTCGCCCGCGGGGCCGTCGCCGCTGCCGCGGCCGCCCTCGCCCGCCAGCCGGATGCGCTGCCCGTCGGTGACGCCGGGCGGGACGTCCACCTCGTAGCGCCGCTGTCCGGAGGGCCCGGTGAGGGTGACGGTGCGGCGGCCTCCGCGGTAGGCCTCCTCGACGGTGAGCGGCAGTTCGGCCTCCTGGTCCGCGCCCGGGACGCGCATCCGCCCGCCGCCGCCGAAGAACGAGCTGAACAGGTCGTCGACGTCGACGCCCTCCGCGCCGAAGCCACCGGTGGCGTACTGGGCGCGGGGGCCGCCCCCGGTGGACCAGCGGAAGCCGCCACCGGGTCCCGCGCCGGCACCGACCCGCTCCTCCCAGTCCTCGGGAACCTTGCGGAAGTCCTCGCCGAAGCGGTCGTAACGGGCCCGCTGGCCGGGGTCGGACAGGACACTGAAAGCCTCGTTGACCTCCTTGAACCGCTCCTCCGCGGCGGGGTCCTTGTTGACGTCGGGATGGTACTTGCGCGCCAGCTTGCGATACGCCCGCTGGATCTCGTCCCTGTCGGCGTCGCGCGGGACCCCGAGCACCTCGTAGAAGTCGCGTGCCACGGCCGCTCACTCCCGCTTCGCGACGGTCACGGCGGCCGGCCTCAACTGCCGCTCCGCCGCGCCGTAGCCGGGGCGCAGCACCTGTGCCACGGTGTTCGGTTCGGCGTCGGGGTCCTGGACCACGCCGACGACCTCGTGCAGGGAGGGGTCGAACGGGACGCCGGTCTCGGCGTGACGTTCGTAGCCGAGGCGTTCGAGGACGGACACGGCCTGGTCGCGCACGGCGCGAATCCCCTCGACGATCGCCCCGGAGTCGGAGGCCGCGTGGCCCAGGGCCAGTTCGAGGTTGTCGATGACGGGCAGGAAGGCCGCGGCCGTGCGGGCGCGTTCGGCCCCGCGCTCCCGGTCCAGTTCCCTGGCGTGCCGCTTGCGCAGGTTGTCGAGGTCGGCGAGGGCGCGCCGCCATCGGTCCTCGACCTCTGCCAGCGCGGCCGCGTACTCGTCCTCGGTCCCGGCCGGACCGGTGGCCGCGTCGGGCCCCGGTCCGGACTCCGTGCTCGGCGGCGCGGGCTCGGGCAGGCCGCCCTGCGGTGGTGCGGCGGCTTCCGGCGGCAGGTCGGACGATCGGTCCTGGGGCGGGATCGGCATGGCGGGCACCTCAGCCCTTGTCGAACTCGGCGTCGATCACGTCGTCGTCGGCGCCGGTGCCGCCCTGACCGGAGCCGTCCGGCCCTGTGGTGTCCGACGGACCGGTTGCCGTCGTTTGCGCCTGGTGGGCGGCGAGCCCGGCGTGGATCTGCTGGAGTTCGGAGATCAGCGGCCTGACCTTGTCCACTCCGGCCTCGTTCTTGACCGCGTCGCGGGCCTCGGCCACCAGCATCTCGGCACGGGCCTTCTCGTGCGCGGGCGCGGCGTCGCCCAGTTCGGCGAGGCGCTTTTCGACCTGGTAGGCGATCGCGTCCAGCTCGTTGCGGGCGTCGACGGCCTCGCGCAGGGCCTGGTCCTGGCCCTGGTTGCGTTCGGCCTCCTCGACCATGCGGTCCACCTCGCTCCGGTCGAGGTTGGAGCTCTCGCTGATGGTGATGCCCTGTTCCTTGCCGGTGTCCTTGTCCCGCGCGCTGACGTTGAGGATGCCGTTGGCGTCGACGTCGAACGTGACGTCGACCTGTGGTTCGCCCCGCGGCGCCGGCCGGATGTCGGTCAGCTGGAACCGGCCGAGCACCCGGTTGTCGGCGGCACGCTCCCGCTCGCCCTGGAGGACCACCACGTCGACGGCCGGCTGGTTGTCCTCGGCGGTGGAGAAGGTCTCGCTGCGGCGGACCGGGATGGTGGTGTTCCGATCGACGATCTTCGTCATCACTCCGCCACGCGTCTCCACGCCCAGCGACAGCGGGGTGACGTCGAGCAGCAGGACATCCTTGACCTCGCCCTTGAGGACCCCGGCCTGGATCGCGGCGCCCAGCGCCACGACCTCGTCGGGGTTGACGCTCATGTTGGGGTCCTTGCCGCCGGTCAGCCGTCGCACCAGCGCCTGGACGGCGGGGATGCGGGTGGAGCCGCCGACGAGTATGACCTCGTCGATGTCGTTCTCGCCGACCTTGGCGTCGGCCATCGCCTGCTGGACCGGCCCCAGGCAGCGCTCCACCAGGTCGGCGGTGATCTGCTCGAAGGTGGACCGCATGATCGAGTCGGTGAGATGTTTGGGCCCGGAGGCGTCGGCGGTGATGAACGGCAGGCTCACCTGGGTCTGGGTGACGGAGCTGAGCTCGGTCTTGGCCTTCTCCGCGGCCTCGAACAGACGTTGCAGCGCCTGCGGGTCCTTGCGCAGGTCGATGCCGTTCTCCTTCTGGAAGTCGTCCGCGAGGTAGTCCACCAGGCGCCGGTCGAAGTCGTCGCCGCCCAGATGGCTGTCACCCGCCGTGGAACGCACCTCCACGACGCCGTCGCCGACGTCGAGGATGCTCACGTCGAACGTGCCGCCGCCCAGGTCGAAGACGAGCACCGTCTCGTGCTCCTTCTTGTCCATGCCGTAGGCGACGGCGGCCGCCGTCGGCTCGTTGATGATCCGCAGTACTTCCAGGCCCGCTATCCGGCCGGCGTCACGGGTCGCGGTGCGCTGGGCGTCGTTGAAGTAGGCGGGCACGGTGATGACCGCCTCCGTGACCCGCTCTCCCAGTTGTTTGGAGGCGTCGTCGGCGAGCTTGCGCAGCACCTGCGCGCTGATCTCCTCGGGTGCGTACAGCTTGTCGCGCACCTTGAAGCGGGCCTCGCCGTTCTCGCCCGGGACGACGTCGTAGGCGACGGCCTTGGCCTCGTCGGCGACCTCGTCGAAGTGCCGGCCGATGAACCGCTTGGCCGAGTAGATGGTGCCCTTGGGATTGAGGATCGCCTGGCGCCGGGCCAACTGGCCCACCAGGCGTTCACCGGTGTCGGTGAAGGCCACCACGGACGGTGTCGTGCGGTTGCCCTCGCTGTTGGGCACGACGACCGGCTCGCCGCCCTCCCACACGGCGATCACCGAGTTGGTGGTGCCCAGGTCGATGCCCACTGCCTTGGCCATGAGGAACTCCTCCCGGTGCGCCTGCGCCGGCTCTCCGGATCACGTTGTTCGGCTGGGGGTGGTCTCCGCCGGGGTTCATTCCGGTGCGCACGGAGAAACCCGTGCGCTTCCCAGGGTGGCGAACCGGGTCTCTCCACGCCTGCGCCTGGCGAGTCAGGAATGCACGGGTCCGGTCGCCCCACGAGTACGAGAAAGAGTCCGCGCCGTCGGGTGAGCCGACCCGGGAGGGGTACGCGTACTACCGCACTCGTCCCCGGAGGCACGGGGAGAACGGAGTGATCCCATGGCCGGCAGTCGGGCGCACAGCGCTCACCGCCGCTACTCCGGCCGGAAGGGCGGCCTTCCACGGGGCGGCGCCGGGCGGGGCGCTGGGCCCACCGCGGCGCGCTCAGCGCCCCGCCCGCCCGCCCGCACGCCGGCCGACCATGCGCTCCAGGACCTGATGGTCCTCTCCCAGGCCCAGTTCGACGCCCCGGACGAGGGCGAGATCCTGCGCCTGGCCATGGACCACATAGCCGCCGCCGGGCCGTACAGCGCCGAGGCCGGCTATCTCACGGTGGGCGGCGACCTGGTCCCCAGCCCGCGGAACGAGCGGACGCACGCCTCGGCCGTCGGCCGGAGGGTGCGGGAACTGGCCGGGCGGGACGGCCCCGTGGCCGTACCCGGCAGGGCCTGGGGCCGGGCCATGGGCCTGCGCGGACTCGACGGACTACACGGCTACCTCGTGGTGACGTCCCGCTCCCGGCCCACCGAGGCCGAGCGATCCCTGCTCACCACGCTCGTCGGGCACACCGCCGCCGCGCTGTCGGTCGTCTTCGCGCACCGCCGCCGACGCGAGGACGCGCTGGAGCTGTGCCGGCTGCGGGAGGAACGCACAGCCCTCCAGCGGAAGCTGATCTCCGTGGTCGCTGAGCTCGCCTACGAGCGGGCCGTGCACAATCTCATGGCCGGCGTCGCCGCCTCCGGAGACGGAGGCGGGGAGGAAGCCGTCACCCGCGCACTGCACAGGCTCACCGGGCTTCCCGCGCTGGTCGAGGACCGCTTCGGCCGGCTGAGGTCCTGGACCGGCCCCGGCCGCCCCGACCCCTATCCCGAACCCGACCCCGTGCGCCGGGACGAGATGCTGCACGCCGTGGCCAGGGAGGCGGGGCCGGTGCGGAGGGAGGACCGGCTGGTCGCCCTGGTCCGTCTGCACGGCGAGATCCTGGGCGTGCTCGCTCTGGTCGATGTCCGGGACGAGGCCGACGAGCACACCGTCTTCGCGCTCGGACACGCCGCCAAGTCGCTCTCCCTGGAGCTGGCGCACCTGCGCGACCTGGCCGATGTGGAGCGGAGGCTGCACCGGGAGCTGGTCGACGACCTCCTGGCGGGGACGGCCGGGGCGGGTGCCTACGCGCGGTCCGAGGCAGTCGGACACGACCTGCACCGCAGCCACTACATCGTCGTGGTGCGGTGGTCGAACCGGACGGCGGACGATTCCTTCGCGCAGGCCGTGGCGCGGGCGGCCTCCGCCGTGGGCATGCGCTCGCTGCTGACCCGCCGTCCCGGGCACGTCGTCCTCGTCGCCGACGACAGGCCGCCGGCCCGCGCGTTGTACGAGGCGCTCGCCCGGGAGACCGGGACCCGGTCCGGGACCATCGGGGTGAGCGCCCCCTGCGACTCCCCGGACGGCATCCCCCACCACTACCAGGAGGCGCAGCGCGCCCTGGACGTGCGCCGCCACTCCCGCGAACGCTACGGCGCGACGTTCTTCGACGAGCTCGGTCTCTACCGCATCCTGGGCCCCGGCAACGACTACCGGGAACTGGAGACTTTCGTCCGGGAGTGGCTCGGGCAGCTCATCGACTACGACACCCGGCACCACGCGACGATGGTGGAGACCCTGGCGCGTTACTTCGACTGCGGCGGCAACTACGACGAGACCGCGGAATCCCTCGCGATCCACCGCAGCACCCTGCGCTACCGGCTCCAGCGCATCCGCGACATCAGCGGCAACGACCTCGCGAACGTCGAGGACCGGCTCAACCTCCAGGTGGCGACCCGCGTGTGGCGGATCGTGCTGGGCGGACCGGGCTGACCGGCCGACCGGTTCGAGGGTCAGCCCAGTACTTCCGCGATCGGGGCGTCGGCGTCCACGTAACGCACGAGCTTGCGGTTCGCGAATTCCACGATGCCCACGTCGCCGAGTTCGCGCCCGTAGCCGGAACGCTTGATGCCGCCGAAGGGCAGCTCCGGCCGGGACGCCGTCGGGTGGTTGATCCACACCATGCCCGCCTCCAGCCGGTCCGCGACCTCGCGAGCGCGTTCCGGGTCGGCGGCGAAGACCGCGCTTCCCAGACCGTAGGGGGAGTTGTTGGCCAGCGCCACGGCCTCGTCCTCGTCGGCGACCCGGTAGACGACGGCGACGGGGCCGAAGAGCTCTTCCCGGTAGGCCCGCATGTCCGGTGTGACGTCGGTGAGGACGGTCGGCTCGACGAACGCCCCCGGCAGATCGGGCCGCCCACCGCCCAGCACCACCGTGGCTCCCTTGTCCACCGCGTCACGGACCTGTTCCATCAGGAGTTCGGCCGCGGCCTCGGAGGACAGCGGGCCGAGCGTGGTGGCGGGGTCGGCCGGATCTCCCGGCTGGACCTCGCTCATCCGGTCGCGCAGTCCGGTGAGGAAGGCGTCGTAGACGTCGGCAAGGGCGATGAAGCGTTTGGCCGCCACGCAGCACTGCCCGGTGTTGCCCATCCGGCCGAGGAACGCCGCGTGGACGGTGCGCTCCAGGTTGTGTCCGTCCAGCACGACGAAGGGATCACTGCCGCCCAGTTCGAGGACGGACTTCTTGACGTTGCGGCCGGCGATCTCGCCCACGCTCACGCCCGCTCGCTCGCTTCCGGTCAGGGACGCTCCCTGCACACGGGAGTCGTCGATGATCCCCCCGACGTCCCTGCCCCGTACGAAGAGATTGGTGTAGACCCCGGCCGGCACACCCGCGTCCGTGAACAACTGCTCGATCGCCAGTGCGGACTGGGGGCAACTGCTCGCGTGCTTGAGGAGGATCGTGTTTCCCAGGACGAGGTTCGGACCCGCGAACCGGACCACCTGGTACAGCGGGAAGTTCCAGGGCATCACACCGAGAAGGACGCCGAGCGGCTCGTTCACCAGCACGGCCGTGCCCTCGGGGACGGGCAGCGGTTGCTCTTCCAGCAGTTCGGGACCGTGCTCGCCGTAGTAGGTGAGGATGTCGGACGCGAGATCGGCCTCGGCACGGCTGGAGTCGATCAGCTTGCCGACCTCCAGGGTCAGCAGCCGCGCCAGTTCCTCCTTGCGCTCCCTCACCAGCCGGCCGGCGCGTCGCACGACGGCTCCCCGGTCGGCCCTGGACCGGGCACGCCAGTCCTGGAAGCCACGGTGCGCCGCGTCGATCGCGCGCTCCACGTCCTCCGCGCTCAGCGCCGGGAACTCCCGAACCCGTTCACCGGTGTACGGATTGACGGTGGCGATGGGACTTTTCTGGGCAGTCGCATGGGCGTTCATGACGCCTCCCTGAAGTCGAGGCCCCTCGGGTTTCCACGCCCCGACCGCTCACACCTGCCGATGTCCCCGCCGTGGACGGTGATTGACAGCCGGACCGCGGCCCGGCCGTCACAGGGCGACGACGTGGAGGTCTACCAGGTCGAGCAGCGCCCGCAGGGCGGAGCTGGGCCGCCGGGTCGACGACGTGCCGAGATGCATGCTCCAGCGGAGCCTGGTGCCGTCGACGGCCAGGACGTGCAGGCCGGGGGTGCGGGCGACGGCGAACGCGGGCAGGAAGGCGATACCCAGACCGTGCCGGACCAGTGCCGCCCCCATGTCGATGTCGGGCACTTCCAGGGCCACCCGGCGTACGACGCCCGCCGCCGCGAACGCCCGGTCCACCACCTCGCGGTTGCCGTAGCCCGGCGGAAAGTCCACGAAGGGCTCCCCCGCGAGGTCCGCGAGGGTCAACTCCCCCCGCCGCGCGAGCGGATGAGCGGCGCTCACCGCCAGGACGAGCGGCACGGTGGCCAGCTCCGTCGCGTCGATCCCGGCGGGCTTGCGCTCGGGCAGCGACAGGAAGGCCACGTCCAGGTCCCCGCTCAGCAGCGCGTGCGCCAGTCCCGCCGAGCCGGTCGTCGCCAGCCGCAGCCGGACGTCGATCGCCGGATGCCGCGCGTGCAGCTGCCCGAGGAGCGCGGGCAGGTCCACCACCTCGACCGAGGCCATGGCGCCCACGTTCACCGTGCCGCGCAGCGTGTCCTGGGCTGCGCGCACGGCGTCCTGGGCAGCCTGGGCGGCATGCAGGGTGGCCCGGGCCTCGGGCAGCAGTGCCGCGCCCGCACCGGTGAGCCTGACCTGCTGCGACGTGCGCTCGAACAGCGCGCAGCCGAGCTCGCGCTCCAGGGAGCGGATCGCGGCGGACACCCCCGACTGCACCACGTGCAGCCGACGGGCGGCACGCGTGAAGCTCAGCTCCTCGGCGACCGCGATGAAGTGCTCCAGCTGACGTAGCTCCACAGGGGAAGTATCACTCGTATTGCTCGAACCCAGCAAAAACATTCGTTGGCATTGATCGTGGCTGGTGAGGAGGATGGAAGACGCCATCCACTTCAGCCTGAGGAGGGGTACCCCTGCCTGCCGCACCGACGCCGCTGAGCCGTCCCACAGCCGACGCTCCCGGCGACCCGACCCACCACGTCCCCGCACTCGCCCCCGCCGGCCTGCCGCCCCGCGCCCCGGCCGGACGCCGTGCCTCGCACACGACCGGCTTCTGGTTCGTGGCGGTGGCCTTCACCGTGCTGATGGCCTTCGGCACCGCGCCGACCCCGCTGTGGCCGCTGTACGAGGCCCGGGACCACTTCGGCGCGACCACGGTCACGGTGGCGTACGCCTCGATGGTCGTGGGCGCGGCGGCCGCCTTCCTCGGACTGGGGCACCTGTCGGACCGGCTCGGCCGGCGGCGCATCATCGTCCCGGCGCTGTTGGTCGGCATCGCCGCATCGCTCGTACTGATCATGTGGCGGGACCTGCCGGGACTGATCGCGGGCAGGATTCTGAACGGTGTCGGACTGGGGCTGATGGCCTCGACCGCGACGACGTACCTGCACGACCTCCACCACGAGGCCCGTCCGGACCGGGCGGGTTCGGTGCTGCCCGGCATCGTGGCCACCGCCGCCAACCTCGGCGGCCTGGCCTCAGGGCCCTTGATCGCCGGCGCCGCCGCCGAGTGGCTTCCCGCGCCCCTGATCACCGCTCAGGCGATCTTCACGCTCGCCATGGCGGTGTGCCTGGCGCTGGTCCTGTCCACCCCGGAGACCGTGGACCTGGAGCTGCCCGCGGCCGAACCACCCCGCAGGTTCGCCCTGCGCCCCGGCGGCCGGCGGACGTTCGGCGCGGCCGGCGCCGTGGGCGCCTTCGCCTTCGCCATCCTCGGCCTGATCTCCTCCCTCGGGGCGAGCGTGCTCCACGGCACCCTGCACACCGACTCGCACCTGGTGGCCGGCCTGTCGGCCTTCCTCATGTTCGGTTCCGCGGCGGCGGCCCAACTGGTGCTGGGCCGCCGCCCGCTGCCCCGGGTCCTGACCGTGGGGGCGGTGGTCTTCCCGGTCGGCCTGGTCCTGTGCGCCGTCGCCCTCTACCACCCGGCGCTCTGGCTCTACCTGGTCGCCGTGTCCCTGTCGGGAGCGGGCTCCGGGCTGCTGTTCAAGGGAGGCGTCGAACGTGCCGTCTCCGTGGCCGCGCCCGCTTCCCGCGCCGGGGTCCTCGCCGTGTTCTTCGTCGTCGCGTACCTGGGAATGGGCCTGCCGTCCGTCCTGTTCAGCATCGCCCTGCGGTATTTCGCCGTGCAGAGCGCGATGATCGGCTTCGCGGCGGTCCTCTCCTGCGGCGCCGTCGTGTCGGTCGCCGTCGCGCTGCGCGACCGCGTGCCCGGTTCCGGCGCGGTCACGGCGCGGTCCTCCCGCCCCTCGTGACCTCTCCGCGGCGTCGTCCGGCACCGGTTGTCTGGGAGGCGCGTACCTGGGCACTCGGGGCGGGTTCGTGTCACGGATCCGCGACGGACGGAGGCCCGGAATGTGTGCGGAATCGGCCGGAACGATCGCGCTCCCCTCAGGCGAGGAGATCGCGGCGCTCGGACAGGGCACCTGGTATCTGGGTGAGGACCCGGCCCGGCGTGAACAGGAGATCGCCGCGCTGCGGCTGGGCGTGGACCTGGGCATGACCGTCGTCGACACGGCGGAGATGTACGGGGACGGCGCCGCCGAGGAGCTCGTCGGGGAAGCCCTGCGGGGACGGCGGGAAGAGGTCTTCCTCGTCAGCAAGGTGCTGCCCCGCCACGCCGACCGGAAGGGCACCGTCGGCGCCTGCGAGGGCAGCCTGCGGCGCCTGGGCGCGGAACGGCTGGACCTCTACCTGCTGCACTGGCGGGGACGGTGGCCGCTGGAGGAGACCCTTGCGGGCTTCACCGACCTGATGGAGGCGGGGAAGATCCGTTATTGGGGCGTGAGCAATCTGGACGTCGCCGACATGACCGAGCTGACCGCACTTCCCGGCGGGGACGCCGTGGCGGTGGACCAGGTGCTGTACAACCTCTCCAGGCGCGGCATCGAGTGGGACCTGCTCCCCTGGTGCCGCGAGGCCGACGTGGCGGTCATGGCCTATTCCCCGATCGAGCAGGGACGGCTGCTGGGCGCCGAGGCACTGGAAGCCGTGGCCCGGGCCCTCGGAGCCACGCCGACCCAGGTGGCACTCGCCTGGGTGCTGCAGCAGGGGGTGGCCGCGATTCCGCGTTCCGGATCACCCGACCACGTTCGGGAGAACCACGGCGCGGCGGACCTCCACCTCCCCTCCGAGGCACTCGACATCCTCGACCAGACGTTTCCGCCGCCCAACGGGCCCACGCCCCTGGAGATGCTCTGAAGGAGTCGACAGAAATGGCGCGCCCCCCGCTCGTCGTCGGAATGGGAGGTTCGCTGCGCACCCCGTCGACCAGTCTCACCGCGCTCTGCGTGGCGGTCGAGGGAGCGGCCGAGGCGGGCGCCGACACCCAGGTGCTCGACCTGAAGCGGCTGGATCTGCCGTTCTACACCTCAGAGGGCGCGGTCCCGCCGTCCGCCCGCCTGCTCGCGGACACCGCTCAGGCCGCCGACGCCCTGCTGTGGAGCAGCCCGACCTACCACGGGTCGGTCAGCGGCGCGTTCAAGAACGCCGTGGACTGGCTCGCTCTCCTGGCCGACCACGACCCGCCCTACCTGAGCGACAAACCCGTGGGGATGCTGACGACCGCCGGTGGAGTGCAGGGTCTGCAGGCGATCAACGCGATGGAGTTCATCGTCCGGTCGCTGCGCGGCTGGGCGGTGCCGCTGGTGTTCGCGGTCCCGCGGTCCTCACGGGTCTTCGCCGCCGACGGACGCCTCACCGACCAGGCGGTCGCGGACCAACTGCGCGGCCTCGGCGCGGAGGTGACCAGGGCGGCCCTGCAGTTCCGGGCGGAAGGCACGTGCGACTACGCGCAGGAGCGGCGGTCCGGCGCCGCGCTGGACTGAGGCCGCCCCTGCCATGGCAGGGGCGGCCTCGGAGCCGTCCTCCCTCAGGGCCCGGTCCGCCCCACGGGCCGCAGCTGCTCGCCGCGTGCCTCGAAGCGGCCGGGCGGGAAGTGCGGCAGCACGTGCTCGGCCAGTTCGTCGATCACGTCGGCGACCGGGCGGCGGCTGTGCTTGAAGTTGATCATCAGCTGGTCGACGCCGATCTCCTGCCAGGTCCGCATCATCCCCAGGAGCGACACCCGGCCCACCGAGAACCCCTGGTGGATGGGCCGGGGCAGGGCCAGCGGGTCCTCGGTCAGGTCCAGATAGGTGGCCTGCGCGTACGGCTTGAACGCACCGCCGTCGCCCTGGGTCAGCTCCCGCCACCGCGCGATGTTGGCGGCCTGCTGCCGCAGCGGAGGGGTGTAGTACAGCCAGCCGTCCGTGTGGTCGGCGATCCACCGGACGTCCTGCCTGCCGTGTCCCGTCATCAGCACGGGAATCCGCTGGTACACCGGCTTGGGCAGGAGATCGGTGCCCGCCATCCGGCCGAGCGGCGAGTCCACGCGCGGGAAGCGGTGTTCCAGGACGGCACGGAAGTACGCCAGCGACTGCCGGAATCTCGCGGCCCGGCCGTCCAGATCCTGACCGAAGGCCGGGAACTCCACGGGCCGGTCACCGGTGGCCACCCCCAGCAGGAGCCGTCCGCCGGACAACTGGTCCACCGAGGCGGCCGCCTTCGCGGTGTGCAACGGATGCCGCAGCGGCATGACGATGCTGGCGGTGCCCAGGGTGATCGAGGTGGTGCGGGCGGTGAGCTGCCCGAGGTACACCCACGGATCGAAGACCTGCCCTGTGTCCCCGAAGCCGGGGTCCAGCAGCGGCACGTCCCGGACCCACACCGAGGCGAAGCCGGCCCGCTCGGCCTGCTGGATCCGCTCCATGTGCCCGGCCAGGGACGGCACGGGCCCGTCGAAGCCCTCCAGGGGCGTGATGGCGCCGACGGTCATCCTGCCGCCGGGATACGCCCTGGCCATGGCCGGGTGCTCGGAGAACGGCCGCTGCGCCTCGCCTTCGATGTCCATGGGTGCGCCGGCTGGGGGAACTGTCGGTTCTGTCATGCGATCCTCCGGCGATATGCCGTGTCCGGCTCCGAGTCGGTCGTGTCTCCCGCTGGGGCCTGTCTGACCATTCCCGTCGTCGCCCGGAGGGCGGCCGCGCGGCGTCAGGTGCGTGCTCTCGGCGTGTCGGCCCCAGGCCCCCGTACTGGACGTACCGGGGTCCGGGGGCGGCGCGACGAGCGTGCGTGCACGGCGTCGCGCGGCAGACGAGCCTTGTCAGACAGGCCCTAGCCCGGCACGCCGACGAGAGCCTCGAACTCGCTGGGCAGCTGGGACATCACCTGGCGGAACTCGCCCTCGCTGACGGCGTCCCGCAGGGTGGTCAGCTCCGCCCGTATGCCCTCGCGGGCCTCGTGCGGGCTCAGCCCTGCTCGGCTGCTCACCCGATTGACGAACTCGTCGAAGGCGAAACGCTGGGCCTCCGGAGTGGGCGAGACCAGCGATTCCTTCAGCGGCTTGGGGAGTTCGGACGCCAGGTCCTTCGCCTCGCCTCTGGTGAGCCGCTCGGCCAGGGTTTCCAGGGTGGCGCGGGTGAGGGGCTCCACCTTCTCCGGGGGGACGGGCGCGCGGCGGGTGACGGTGTCGAGGAAGGTGTTGTAGTCCATGAGCCGTCCCTTCTCAAGTGAAATCGGACATCTCCATGCTCCGGAAGTGGACCGCGCCCTGCCTGCTCCCCGCGGGAGGAAAGGGGGCGGGCTCGATACCCCTCCGAGCACAAGTGCGGGTCTCTCGTCCGAGCCGCCGCGAAGCCGTGTGCCTTCCCGCGGAGGGGCGGCGGTACGGCGGAAGACGCCTGTTCGTGCTGCTCTGCCAGGGTGGGAGGGGCTGCTCCTTTTCGGCCTGGGGTGCGGAGGTGCTCGGCGGGGAGCTCTGCGAATCTCGACCGGGTAACAGCCGTTGGCGGCGCGGGCGGGAGCGAACCACGCCGTCCGTTCCCGGTGAGGAGGCGAGAGGCATGACCGTGATGGGTGTGTCGAGGTTCGAGAGGTTCTTCCGCGCCGCCGCAAGCCTCGACGTCGACAAGAACGACCTGAAGCGCTACGGCGACTTCGTCGACGCCAAGCTCTACGACCTCCTGGTCGTCGCCCAGGCGTCGGCCAAGGCCAACGGCAGGGACACCGTCGAACCGTGGGACCTTCCGATCACGAAGGGACTCCAGGAGAGCATCCACCGGTTCCGGCGGCTCGACGAGGAGGTCGAGCTGAAGCCGATCCTGGAACAGCTCGCCTCGCACCCTCCACTCGACAGGACACCCACTCAGGAGACCGAAGAACGCTACCCGGAGATCATCGGCGGTCTCAGCGTCGCCCTCGCCGAGACGTTCAAAATCATGTATCCGGACGTCAAGAATCCGCAGACCAGCCACTGGGAGGGCGTGACCGCGGTGTTCGACCTGCTGCTGTAGCGGCGGACGCCGACGCCGCGCGCGGGCCGCCGCCCGAGGTGATGGTCCCCGGCCGCGCGCGGCTTTCCCGTACCCGGCCGCGAGGTGTCCAGCCCCGGCCACGAGGTCCGTGCGACGAAGGCTCGGGGTGGAGGCTGTCCGTCCCGAGCCTTCGTGTCGTTCGGCGAGTGGAGCTCGTGAGGGTCCGTTTTGGGGTGTGCTCGTGGCTGTCAGGCGGTGATTTCGGTGCGGTCGCCGCCCCAGAGGGTGTGGAAGGTGCCGTCGCGGTCGGTGCGGTGGTAGGTGTGGGCGCCGAAGTAGTCGCGCTGGCCCTGGGTGAGGGCGGCGGGGAGGCGGGGGGCGCGCAGGGAGTCGTAGTAGGCGAGGGTGGCGGCGAAGGCGGGGGTGGGGACGCCCTGGGTGACGGCGGTGGCGATGACGCTGCGCCAGTCGTCCTGGGCGGCGGCGATCTCGTCGGCGAAGCCCTTGTCGGCCAGGAGGCTGGGGAGCTGAGGCTGGGCTTCGTAGGCCTGGGTGATGCGGTCGAGGAAGGCGGCGCGGATGATGCAGCCGCCGCGCCAGATGGCGGCGACCTTGCCGAGGTCGATGTCCCAGTCGTACTCCGCGCTGCCGGCGGCGATCTCGTGGAAGCCCTGGGTGTAGGAGACGATCTTGGAGGCGTAGAGCGCCTGTTCGACCTGGTCGGCGAAGGCCGCCGCCTCGTCCTTGCCGAGGGTGCGGGGGGAGGGGCCGGCGAGGTGCCGGGAGGCCTCGCGCAGCTCCGCGTGGCCGGAGACGGAGCGGGCGAAGACGGCCTCGGCGATGGCGGAGACCGGCACGCCGAGGTCGAGGGCGATCTGCACGGTCCAGCGGCCGGTGCCCTTCTGCTCGGCCTGGTCGACCACCACGTCCACGAAGGGCTTGCCGGTCTCCGCGTCCACGTGGGACAGCACCTCGGCGGTGATCTCGATCAGGTAGGAGTCCAGGCGGCCGGTGTTCCAGGTGCGGAAGATGTCCGCGATCTCGGCGGGGGAGTACCCGGCGACGTCGCGCAGCAACTGGTACGCCTCACCGATGAGCTGCATGTCGGCGTACTCGATGCCGTTGTGCACCATCTTCACGAAGTGCCCGGCGCCGTCGGGGCCCACGTGCGTCACACAGGGCGCGCCGTCGTGCGCCTTCGCGGAGATCTTCTCCAGCATCGGGCCCAGCGAGGCGTACGACTCCACCGAACCGCCCGGCATGATGCTCGGGCCGTGGAGCGCGCCCTCCTCGCCGCCGGAGATGCCCGTGCCGACGAAGTGGATGCCCTGCTCGCGCAGTTCCCGCTCCCGGCGCCGGGTGTCCGCGAAGTGCGCGTTGCCACCGTCGATGATCATGTCGCCGGGCTCCAGGAGCGGCGCGAACTCCTCGATCACCGCGTCCGTGGGCGCACCGGCCTTCACCATGACGACCAGGCGGCGCGGGCGCTCAAGGGCCTCCACGAACTCCTTCGCGGTCTCGGCCGGGACGAACTCGCCCTCGCCGCCGAACTCCTCCACCAGCTCGCGCGTCTTCGACGCCGTGCGGTTGTGCACGGCGACCGTGTAGCCGTTGCGCGCGAAGTTCCGTGCGAGGTTGCGGCCCATGACCGCGAGGCCGGTGACGCCGATCTGCGCTGAACTGCTCATACCGCCTGCTCCCTAGCTGCCATCGTCGTGTGCGGCTCCGTCGGTGCGGGCCTCGCGGCCCATCCTGTCGCGCCGCCCCGGCGAGCGCACATCCGGCCCGCCACGCATGTTTACGGACGGGAGGCGCTCCTCGGCTCACTTCACGGGAGCGTAGGGCGAAATCCGCTGCCGACAGCCTCGCCGTGCCCTGACAGGCGGCTTCTTTCACCCCATCAGGAATCCAAACCTAAGGGGCGAATCGTCCTCCGACTTCGGCCGGATTCCCCTCTTGTGACGGCCTGTGCCCCGCCCTTACTTTTGCCCCTCCTGACACATGTCGAGGGGATTGCGGAGATGGCCGTACGCGGCCGGCATCGCCGGTATCAGCCCAGCAGGATCAACCGGGCCTCGCTCACCGTCACGGCGGGAGGCGCCGGACTCGCGATCCCGCTGGTCGCCGCCGGCACCGCCGACGCGGCCGCGCCCTCCACCTGGAACAAGGTCGCCGCCTGCGAGTCCAGCGGCAACTGGAGCATCAACACGGGCAACGGCTTCTACGGCGGTCTCCAGTTCACCCGCTCCACCTGGGAGGCGTACGGCGGCACCCGCTACGCACCCCGCGCCGACCTGGCCGCCCGCGAGCAGCAGATCGCCGTCGCCGAGAAGGTCCTCGACGGGCAGGGTCCGGGCGCGTGGCCGGTCTGTTCGGTACGGGCGGGGCTCACCAGGGGCGGAGCCCCGGCACCGGACCACACCGAGGCGGCCACGTCCCGCACCGCCGCGTCCCACGCCGACAGCGCCGCCACCCGCCCCGCGCGGAGCGAGAAGGCGCACGACGTGAGCCCGCAGACCATCCCCCAGTCCCGCGCCGGACGCGCCGAGATGTACACGGTCGTGCACGGCGACACCCTCTCCGGCATCGCCGACGAGCACGAGGTGCGCGGCGGCTGGCGCGGGCTGTACTCGGGCAACCGGTCGGTCATCGGCTCCGATCCCGACCTGATCCTGCCGGGGCAGCGGCTCAGCCTGCGGCCCGGCGCGGGTACGGCCGCCCACGCGTCGACCCCCGAGACCAAGCCCGCCCGCGAGAAGACCGCGCCGGAACACAAGACCCCCGCGCACAAGACCCCCGCGCACAAGGCGCCCACGCGCCAGGCCCCCACCCACAAGACCGCCGCCCACCCCGCCTCCGCGAGCGGGTTCATGGCCCCGGTCAGCGCCCCCATCGGCACCGGGTACCGGGCGGGCGGCTCCTACTGGTCGAAGGGCTACCACACGGGCGTCGACTTCCTGGTGCCCACCGGCACCTCGGTCAAGGCGGCGGGCGCCGGGCACGTGGTGTCGGCGGGCTGGGGCGGATCGTACGGCTACCAGGTGGTCATCCGGCACGCCGACGGCCGCTACACGCAGTACGCCCACCTCTCCGCGATCTCCGTGCGGGCCGGGCAGAACGTGGCCATGGGGCAGCGCGTCGGCCGCTCCGGCGCGACCGGCAACGTGACGGGCCCGCATCTGCACTTCGAGGTGCGGACCGGCCCCGGCTTCGGCTCGGACGTCGACCCGCTCGCCTTCCTCAGGGCACACGGCGTCAAGCCCTGAGCGCGGCCCGGCCGTTGCGGCCGGGCCCGACGGTCACCCTGCCCGTCGTACGACGTTCAGGCGGCGCGCCCCTCAGGTCCGCGTACGGCCTGCACGTCCGGTACGAGCGCCTCGGCGCGCCGGGGTCCGGGCAGCACCTTCACCGCGTCCAGCGCAGCATCCACCGGAGGCAGCCCCTCGGCGCGCGCGTCGGACAGTCCGGCGCGCGCCGCGGGCACCTCCGCGTCAGCCTCCGGCCGCTCCGTCGTCAGCAGGATCAGTCCGCCCGCCGTCACCGCCCCGCAGGCCAGCGCGAGCACCGTGCCCGTCGTGCCGTGGCGGAACGTCTCGCCGAACATCAGGATGCCGACGACCGCCGCCAGCACCGGGTTGATCACGGTCAGCGTGGCCAGCGGCGCGGCCAGGCCGCCGCCCCGGTAGGCCGCCTGCGAGAGCAGCACGCCCGCCGCCGAGAACACGCCGATCAGCGTCAGCGAGGACAGGTCCCCGAGACCGGGCCCGTCGCTCCAGTCGGCGGCGACCGTCTTCGTGAACACCGACCCCATGCCGAAGGCCGTACCGGCGCCCGCCGCGAGGAACACCCCGCGCACCGCCGGACTGCGGTGCGCGGCCCGGCCCGCCACCATGAGCGCCACGACCACTCCGCCCGCGACCAGCGCGACGGCCGTACGGCGGGCGGGGTCCAGGTTGTGCGCCTCGGCCGAGCCGACCAGGGCGAGCAGCCCCGCGAGCCCCGCCGTCGCCATCACCGCGCCGCGCCAGGCGGCCGCCCCTGTCGGACGGCCCACGAGCAGCACCGCCATCGGCAGCGCGAAAACGATGGTCAGCGCGCCCAGCGGCTGGACCAGGCTCAGCGGGCCGTAGGCGAGCGCGACGACGTGCAGCACGGCGCCGAGCCCGTTCAGCCCGATCGCCGCCCACCAGCCGGCCCGGCGCAGCGGCAGGAACCGGGCGTCCGGGCAGGACACCGCGACCCGCTCCTGCGCGAGGGCGCCGCCCGCGTACGCCACGGCGGACACGAACGACAGCAGGACGGACAGCGCGAGGGCGCTCATCTACGGCTCCCTCGAAAAAGGGCCCCCTGGGCCCGGCGCGGTGCGCGGTCGGCTTCCATGGGCGTAACTCTGCCCGCCCCGCGCGCCCCAAGTCGTCGTCCCTGAGCACGCGATGCGTCCTACTGCCGATGGAGTACGAAAGCCTCCCGATCATCCCCGAGGCGGGTGACTTCGTCCGCCCCGCCCTGACTCCGCCCTGATGTCCGACCCCGATCCGGCCCTGATACAAGTGCGGACGTGGCCCTCGATCCCGAACTCACCGCACTGCGCCCGCTCGGCGGCTTCTTCGCCCTGCGCACGCCCCCGGACGGTGCCCGCGCGCCCGGGCAGCTCCTCACGGAGGTGTACGGAACGGCCGTCCCCGGCGTTCAACTCGACGCCCTGGACGCCCGCGTGACCCTCGTAGGCGACCGCCTCCGCGTCACCGAGCCCCGTGTCCGCGCCTCCATCGCCCAGCAGGGTCTCGCCGCCCGGCTGTGGTCGCCCGCGCTGGCCTGCGCCGCGCTGTACGGCGAGGTCCCCGACCTGGGACCGCTCCGCTGGGACCCCACGGCGAGCGCCCCGGACGACCTGTGGCTCACCGCCGTACGCCCGCTGCCCGGGGACGCGGACACGCTCGCGGACGCCGTCCTGCGCGTTCACCTCGTTCCCCTGGGGGACACCCTGAGGGACCGGTACGGGATCGCGGCCGGGCTGCTCTGGGGCAACGCGGCCTCGGCGCTCGTGGGAGCCGCGCGCCAACTCGGGCGGTGGGCACGGGCGAACGGCCGTGGCGACGTGGCCGAGCGCACCGCCGCCCTCACGGACGCCCTGTTCGCCCGGCCTCCGCTGCACGCCACCGGAGTGCGCGCCGGTACGGCCTTCCGGCGCCGTAGCTGCTGCCTCTACTACCGCGTCCCCGGTGGCGGGGTCTGCGGAGACTGCTGCTTCACACGGGCCCCGGGCTCTTCCCCGCGCGCCGCTTCTGGGTGACCATGAGGGAACCTGCCGCCGAGTCCAGGGGGTTGTCCGGTGCGAGTGGGACTGCTGACCCGGGAGTTCCCCCCGGACGTGTACGGCGGCGCGGGCGTCCATGTCGAGTTCCTGGCACGGGAGTTGTCCCGCCTGGTGGACCTGGAGACGCACTGCTGGGGCGAGGGCCGCAGCACCGGGGTCGTACGCCACCGCCCCTGTCCCGCCCTGGACGGCGCCAACGACGCGCTGCGCACCTTCTCCGTGGACCTCTCCATGACCGCCGCCCTGGAGGGCCGCGACCTGGTCCACTCGCACACCTGGTACGCCAACCTCGCAGGTCACCTCGCCAAGCTGCTCTACGGCGTTCCGCACGTGGTGACCGCCCACTCGCTGGAGCCGCTGCGCCCCTGGAAGGCAGAGCAACTCGGCGGCGGATACGCCCTGTCGGGCTGGGCCGAGCGCACCGCGATCGAGGCTGCGGACGCCGTCATCGCCGTCTCCGGCGCCATGCGCGACGACATCCTCGCCTGCTATCCGGCGCTCGACCCGGCCCGCGTCCACGTGATCCACAACGGCATCGACACCGCCCTGTACCGCCCCGACACGGGCACAGAAGCCCTGCTGCGCAACGGAGTCGACCCCGAGCGGCCCTACGTCCTCTTCGTCGGCCGGATCACCCGTCAGAAGGGCGTGCCCCAACTGCTGCGCGCGGTGAAGCGGATCGACCCCGGTGTGCAGGTGGTGCTCTGCGCGGGGGCGCCCGACACCCCCGAGATCGACCGGGAGTTCCGCGAGCTGTACCAGGAGGTGAGCGCGGAGCGCGCGGGCGTGCTGTGGATCCCGCAGATGCTGCCGCGCACCGACGTCATCCAACTCCTCACCCGCGCGGCCGTGTTCGTCTGCCCGTCCGTCTACGAGCCCCTCGGTATCGTCAACCTGGAGGCCATGGCCTGCGGCACGCCCGTGGTCGCCTCCCGGACCGGCGGCATCCCGGAGGTCGTGGACGACGGGCGCACGGGTCTACTGGTCGACGTGGACGGGGAGTTCGAGACGAACCTCGCCCGCGCCCTGGACGCCGTGCTCGCCGATCCGGCGGCGGGCGCCCGCATGGGGGAGGCCGGACGGCTGCGTGCGACGACGGAGTTCGGCTGGGACGCGGTGGCCCGGCGCACGGTGGCGCTGTACGAGGAGATCCTCGCGCAGGCTTAGTCCCCCGGGGTCGGGGGCATCCATGGGTTCATCCACGGTGAGGGGAGTGGCCATGCGGCGAGGGGGACCTTCGGTACTCGGGATCGTCCTGGCGGGCGGGGAGGGCAAGCGGCTGATGCCGCTGACCACGGACCGCGCCAAACCGGCGGTCACCTTCGGCGGCACCTACCGGCTGGTCGACTTCGTGCTGTCCAACCTGGTCAACGCCGACGTGCTGCGCATCTGCGTGCTCACCCAGTACAAGTCGCACTCACTGGACCGGCACGTCACGACCACCTGGCGGATGTCCAGCCTGCTCGGCAACTACGTCACCCCGGTCCCCGCGCAGCAGCGGCTCGGCCCGCGCTGGTACCTGGGCAGCGCCGACGCGCTCCTGCAGTCGCTGAACCTGGTCCACGACGAACAGCCCGAGTACGTCGCGGTGTTCGGTGCCGACCACGTCTACCGCATGGACCCGCGCCAGATGCTGCGCCAGCACATCGAGGGCGGCGCGGGCGTCACGGTGGCCGGCATCCGGGTGCCCCGGGCGGAGTCCTCGTCCTTCGGCGTGATCACCCCGGGCTCGGACGGCCGTACGGTCCAGCGCTTCCTGGAGAAGCCCGCCGACCCGCCGGGCCTGGCCGACGACCCCACCTCGGTGTTCGCCTCCATGGGCAACTACATCTTCACCACCAAGGTCCTCATCGAGGCGCTCCAGCGGGACGCGGAGGACGAGGAGTCCGTGCACGACATGGGCGGCTCGATCCTGCCCCAGCTCACCGGCCGGGGCGAGGCCCAGCTCTACGACTTCGGTGACAACCACGTGCCCGGCGAGACCAGCCGCGACCAGGGCTACTGGCGGGACGTGGGCACCCTCGACGCCTACTACGACGCCCACATGGACCTGATCGCCGAGCGCCCGGCGTTCAACCTCTACAACCGGCAGTGGCCCATCTACACCCACTCCGGCCAGCTCTCCCCGGCCCGCTTCAACGCGGGCGGCATCGCGAGCGAGTCCATCATCAGCGCGGGCTGCCTGATCCGGGGCCAGGTCACCCGCTCGGTGCTCTCGCCGGGAGTGCGGATCGACCCGGGCGCGGTCGTCCAGGGCTCGGTGCTGCACGACAACGTGCGCGTCGGCCGGGGCGCGGTGGTGCGGGGCGCCGTGCTCGACAAGAACGTGGAGGTTCCGCCGGGCGCGACCATCGGGGTCAACCCGGACCGGGACGCCGAGCTGTACACGGTCTCCAAGGGCGGGGTCATCGCGCTGGGGAAGGGACAGCTCGTGTCCTGACCGGCGCTCCGGGCGAGGCCGTTCCCGTGAGCGGCTTCGCGACGCGCCGACACGTTCCGCCCGGGATGCCCGGGTTCACGTCGTCCGACCCGCACGATGCAGGCAACGACGTCGAACCCCGAAAGGCCATCCATGAGACGGACCCGGCGCACCCGCCTGTGCCTGGCCGCAGTGCTGGCAGCGTCCGCGCTGGCCGCCAACCCCACCGCGAGCCCCGTCGCGGACGCCGCCACGGACAACGCGGCGCGGGCCGACGGCCCCCTCACCGACCTCGTCAACCCCTTCATCGGGAGCCGCAACGAGGGCAACACGTTCCCCGGCGCCACCGTGCCCTTCGGCATGGTCCAGCTCTCCCCGGACACCGGCCACAGCACCGGCTACGACTACGGGCAAAGCCGCGTCCGGGGCTTCTCCCTGGTCCATCTCTCCGGCGTCGGCTGCAAGATCGGCGGCGACCTGCCCGTGCTGCCCACCACCGGTGACGTCACCACCACCGACTACGCCCGCTACGCCGCCGGGTTCCGCCACGCCGACGAGGAGGCGAGCCCCGGCTACTACCGCGTCGGCCTCGACTCCGGCATCGAGGCCGAGCTGACCGCGACCGCCCGCACCGGCGTCCAGCGCTACACCTTCCCGGCCACCACCAAGGCCAACGTCCTGCTCAACGCGGCCCAGTCGCTGCACAAGCCCGGCGGCAGCGAGGTCGAGATCCTGGACGACCGCACCGTCCGCACCCGGATCGGCGGTCACGGCTTCTGCCGCGACACCGGGCCGTACGCCGTCTACACGATCACCCGCTTCAGCCGCCCCTTCACCGCCCACGGCACCTGGACCGGCTCCACGGTCAGCGACGGCGCGAAGACCGGGACGGGCGGGGCGTACGTCCGCTTCGACACCACCGAGGACCGCACCGTCGAGGCGACCACCGCGCTCTCCTACGTGGACGCACGCGGCGCGGCCGTCAACCTGCGCGCGGAGGGCGGCCGGTCCTTCGACGACGTGCGGCGCCGGGCCCGCGCGGACTGGGAACGGCGGCTCGGCACCGTCCACGTCGGCGGCGGCGAGGAGACCCTGCGCCGTACCTTCTACTCCTCGCTCTACCGCTCGTTCCTGGCGCCCAACATCGGCGACGACGCCGACGGCCGCTACACCGGCTGGGATCAAAGGCCCCACCACGCCGACGGCTTCACCTACTACCAGAACTGGTCCCTGTGGGACACGTACCGCACCCAGGCCCAGCTCCTCGCCCTGCTCGCCCCGCGCGAGGCCCGCGACATGGCGCGCTCGGTGGTGCGGATCGACGAGGACGGCGGCTGGCTGCCCAAGTGGGGCTACGGCACGGTCGAGACGAACATCATGACCGGCGACCCGGTGACCCCGTTCCTCACCACCGCCTACCGGATGGGCCTGCTCAAGGGCTTCGAGGAGCGGGCGTACAGGGCGCTGAGGAAGAACGCCGACGGCGTGCCCCCGGCCGCCTATCCGGGCGTCGGACGCGAGGCCAACAGGGAGTACCTGGCCCAGGGCTTCGCGCCGTACGTCCAGGGGCGCCCCTACGCCAAGATGGGCGACTCCGACTACCACTTCGGCGCCTCCGCGACCCTGGAGTACGCCCTCGCGGACGCCATGCTGGCCCAGATGGCGCGCGGCCTCGGCCACCCGGAGGACGCGGCGCGCTACGCCGTCCGCGCCCGCAACTACCGCAACGTCTTCGACCCGTCGACCGGCTTCTTCCGCGCCCGTGACGCCTCCGGCGCCTTCACCGGACCGGCCGACCCGGCCCGGGGCACCGGCTTCCACGAGGGCACCGCCTGGCAGTACCAGTGGCTCGTGCCGCAGGACCTGCCCGGCGTGATCGACCTGATCGGCGGCCCGCAGGCGGCCGGGAAGCGTCTGGACTCCTTCTTCGCCTACGACCGGCTGCTCGCCGACCCCGAGGGCACCGCCCGCACGGTGTGGGTGCACGGCGATCCGTACGACTACTACAACGCCGCGACCTACAACCCGCAGAACGAGACCGACCTGATCGCCCCCTACACCTATCTCTCCACCGGGCAGCCCTGGAAGACCACCGACGTGGTGCACGCCGCGCTGACCCTCTTCACCGACACCCCGACCGGCATGACCGGCAACGACGACCTCGGCACGATGTCCGCCTGGATGGTGCTCTCCTCGATCGGGATCTTCCCGGTCCAGCCCGGCTACGACACCTGGGGCCTGTCCACCCCCGTCTTCGACCGGGTCGACCTCACCCTGGACCGCCGCTACTGGCCGAAGGGCGCCCTGACCGTCACCGCGCCGGGCACCACGGCCGACGCCCGCTACGTCCAGGGCGTCCGCACGGACGGCACCGCGCACCAGCGGACCTGGCTGTCGACGCGCTCCCTGCGCTCCCTGCGCACGCTGGCGTTCACTGTCGGCCCGCGCCCGTCCGGGTGGGGCACGAAGCCCGGCGCGGCGCCCCCGGTACTGAGGTGACCTCGCGGTCTGAGGAGTCCCGCCCCCTCACCGGGGGCGAGACTTTATCTGCTGTTAACTGAGCGTAACGTGATCGCACTTGACCGTAATCAGGGTTCGGGGATTGACTGCACACAACCACCCGTCGACGACGCGAGGCACACCCTTGACTTCCGACCTGCTCGCTCCACTCGACCTCGCCTTCTGGAACATGGAGTCCGACCGGCACCCGATGCACCTGGGCGCCCTCGGGATCTTCGCCACGCACTCGCCGACCGCGGGCGCGCACGCCGCCGACCTGCTCGCAGCGCGCGCCGCCGCCGTGCCCGGGCTGCGGATGCGGATCCGCGACGTGTGGCAGCCCCTCGCCTTCGGCGGCGCCACCCGCGAGGAGGTCCCGGACTTCGACCCCCTCGACCACGTACGGCTGCACGCGCCGACCGCCGACTTCCACGCCATGGCGGGACGGCTCATGCAGCGCCCGCTCGGGCGCGGCCGGCCGCCGTGGGAGGCGCACGTGCTGCCCGGCGAGGACGGCGTGTCCTTCGCCGTACTGTTCAAGTTCCACCACGCCCTCGCCGACGGTCTGCGCGCGCTGAAGCTCGCGGCCGGTCTCCTCGACCCCGTCGAGCTGCCCGAGCGCGCCCCGCGCCCCGCCGAGCCGCCGCGCGGGCTGCTCTCCGAGATGCGCGCGCTGCCCGGACGCGTCCCGGGGCTGGTCAAGGACACCCTGTCCGACGTGGGCCGGGCCCTGGACATCGGCGCATCCCTGGCCCGCTCCACCCTCGGGATGCGGCCCACCCCCGCGCTGACCTCCGCGCCCAGCGGCACCCGCCGGATCTCCGGAACCGTCCTCGACATCGACGACGTGCACCGCATCCGCAAGAGCGTCGGCGGCACCGTCAACGACGTGCTGATCGCCGTCGTCGCCGGTGCGCTGCGCCGCTGGCTGGACGAGCGTGGCGACGGCAGCGAGGGCGTCGCGCCGCGCGCGCTCATCCCCGTCTCCCGGCGCCGTCCGCGCACCGCCCACCCGCAGGGCAACCGGCTCTCCGGGTACCTGATGCCGCTTCCGGTCGGCGACCCCGATCCGCTGGGCCGCCTGGACTCCGTGCGCACCGCGATGCTGCGCAACAAGGACGCGGGCCCCCACCGGGGCGCCGGAGCCGTCGCCCTGCTCGCGGACCACGTGCCCGCGCTGGGGCACCGGATCGGCGGCCCGCTGGTCGGCCAGGCCGCCCGGCTCTGGTTCGACATCCTCGTCACCAGCGTGCCGTTGCCCGGCATCGGACTGAAGCTCGGCGGCCACCAGCTGGCGGAGGTCTATCCGCTCGCCCCGCTCGCTCCGGGCCAGTCCCTCGCCGTCGCCATCTCGACCTACCGGGGACGCGTCCACTACGGCCTGGTCGCGGACGCCCGCGCGGTGCCCGACCTGGACCTTCTCGCCCGCTCGCTCACGGACGAGACGGCCGCGCTGATCGCCGCCTGCGAGGTCTGCTGAGCACGGCCCGGGAGATATGGGTCACCGGTCCGGCCACGGGTTTGGTTCCGGGGCCGGGCGCTCCGTAAAATTCCCCGTTCGACAGCGTGCGCCAGTCCGGTGCCGCTCGGGTGATCAGGGAAAGCGGCAGCGCGATGACGGTGACAGAGGACGGCGCGGCGTCCGTGGGCTCGGTGTCCACGGAGGCCGTCGACGAGGTGGTCCACGGACCGGGGATCGACCCGGAGCGCCTGGCCGTCTGCCTGAGCGTGCTGGAGGAACTGGACCGCATCGACGTGGACCACCCCGACGCGATCGCGGTGCGCCGGGCCACCTCGCACATCTACCGCACGGTCAAGCAGCGCCGCCGCCAGGAGCGCCGCGCCGCCAAGACCGCGCACGACCGCGCCGTCACCGAGGCCACCGCCACCGGCTCCGCCGAGCGCATCGACGACGAGACCGAGGGCATCCTGCCCAGCTCCAAGGTCGAGGCGGGCCGCATCGCGGGCATACTCCAGCGCCCGCGCTCCTGCTACACCTGCAAGACCCGCTACGTCGAGGTCGACTACTTCTACCACCAGCTCTGTCCCGACTGCGCGCGGCTGAACCACGGCAAGCGCGACGCCCGCGCCGACCTCACCGGCAAGCGCGCCCTGCTCACCGGCGGCCGCGCCAAGATCGGCATGTACATCGCGCTGCGCCTGCTGCGCGACGGCGCGCACACCACGATCACCACGCGCTTCCCCAAGGACGCCATCCGCCGCTTCAAGGCGATGGAGGACTCGGCGGACTGGATGCACCGCCTGGAGGTCGTCGGCATCGACCTGCGCGACCCCGCCCAGGCCGTGGCCCTCGCCGACCAGGTCGCCGACGCGGGCCCGCTGGACATCCTCGTCAACAACGCCACCCAGACCGTGCGCCGGCTGCCCTCCGCCTACGCCGCCCTGGTCGACGGCGAGAGCGCGCCGCTGCCCGCCGGCGAGCTGCCCGCCCACCACGTCATCGGCGCCTTCAACTCCGGCGCGGTGGACGGTCTGGCCGCGCTGCCCCTGGGCACCAGCGGCATCGAGGCCCAGAAGGTCGCCGACCTCGCGCTGGTCGCGGGCAACGCGAGCGTCGCCCGGCACCTCGACGGCACCGCCATCGACGCGGGCGGTCTGCTCCCCGACGTGGTCGACACCAACACCTGGGTGCAGACCATCGAGCAGATCTCCCCGGTGGAACTGCTCGAGACCCAGTTGTGCAACTACACGGCGCCGTTCATCCTGATCAGCAAGCTCCGTCCGAGCATGGCCGAGGCCGCGAAGAAGGCGGCGAGCGGACGGGCGTACGTCGTGAACGTCTCCGCCATGGAGGGCGTCTTCGCCCGCGGCTACAAGGGCGCGGGCCACCCCAACACCAACGCCGCCAAGGCCGCGATGAACATGGTGACGCGCACCAGCGGCCAGGAGATGTTCGACACCGACCGCATCCTGATGACCTCGGTCGACACCGGCTGGATCACCGACGAGCGCCCCCACTTCGACAAGCTGCGCCTCGCCGAGGAGGGTTTCCACGCCCCGCTCGACCTGGTCGACGGCGCCGCGCGTGTATACGACCCGATCGTGCGCGGCGAGCAGGGCGACGACCTCTACGGCGTCTTCATGAAGGACTACGCGCCCGGCAAGTGGTGAAACCACGCGGGCACCGCGTGACGGTCCGTAGGCCGAGTGGGTGAACCCGGCGGACGGTCACGCGGTGCGCGTGTCATGAAATCGCAACACATCGTGGGGTATTGAGGTCCGGGCGACCCACAATGCTTACGTCTTGTTTGCACTCACTGTCGAGCGGAGCCCCGCTCATTTGGTTAACCTGAACGGAGAGGGGCGACTCGACACACAAGGAGTGCGCGGTGACACCGGAGAAGACGAATCGCGAACAGGGCCCCGACGAACGACCGGAGCGCACCCGCCGCAGGCCCGGAGAACTCGGCAGCCTCGACGTGTGGGCCCGCTCCGCCCCGATCCGCCTGGCCGGCTACGAGGAGGACCTCGCCGAGCCGCACATCCTGCCCAGCGTGGACTGACCCCGGGCAGACCGTCGCGACCGCAGGGGCGTGACACACCCGCGCCCCTGCGGATCAGAGAAGCCGTGGCCGCCGACCGGCCGCGGATCTGGCCGTTCCGGCACCGGATCGTCGCCGCCGGGGAGACCCCCACCTGGGCCCCCGACACCACCCAGGAAGCGGCCCGGCGACTGTGGACCGCCCCGCCCCGCCGGGTCCACGTCGCCGAGTACGCGTACGGAACCGTGACCGGCTCCGCCTGCCGCGCCCCGAACCACGGCGGCCCCGCCGCGGACATCGCCAACGCCGCTTTCGGGGTCGACCCCGACCCCACCGGACGCGGCGGACAGCCCCCAGCCGCTGCCCGGGACCCCGCCGTCCGCCGCCGGACCGCCCTCGGCCACACCGTCCTCGGCACGGTCCCGGAAGCCTTCGCACGCCCCCGGCACGGCCGGGTCGGCCCGCACGTCGTGTACCGGCCGCTCTGAGAGGGGCCCTACGACTCCAGCGGTGCCGTACGCGGCCACGGCAGCAGCCGCTCCAACTCCTCGGCCACCGCCAGCAGTACGGGCTCGCTGCCCGGACGCCCCACCAACTGCACCGCGCACGGGGCGCCCGAGGAGGACAGCCTGCCGAAGGGCACCGACATCGCGGGCCAGCCGGTCAGGTTCCAGGTCGGCGTGAAGGGTGAACAGGCGCTGTTCACGAGAAGGTTGGCCGCCCAACCGCGCTCGTGCCAGGGCGCGGCCTGCGGACCGCGCCGGGCCAGCGCCGGGGTCAGCAGCACGTCGTGCCGCGCGAAGAACGGCTCCAGGCGGGCCCGCAGCCGCTCCCGCGCGTCCCCCTTCCGCGCCGAGTCGACGAAGCGGCGGCCGACGGCGGCGTGTGCCCGGGTGCGCGGGGCGAGCAGCGCCGGGTCCAGCTCCGCCGCGTCCACCGCCGTACCCGCCGTCCAGGTGCGCATCGCGGTCACGCCGAGATCGAGCGGATAGGGCGGCTCGTCCTGCCGGACCGTGTGGCCCGCCCCGGCCAGCAGCTCAGCCGCGCGGCGCACCGCGGCGGTGTACGCACCGTTCACGGGGATCCCGGCCAGCGGGCTGCGCAGCGCCACCGCGACGCGGCGCGGCCCGGGCTCGGCCGGGCCGGTGAACTCCGTGTCCGCGAGCACCGACAGCATCAGCCGCAGATCCTCGGTCGTGGTGGCCAGGGGGCCGTTCTCGGACATCCCGAACCAGTCACCGTTGCCGATCCCGGCCGGGACGACCCCGTGCCCCGGCTTCAGCGTCACCAGACCGCAGTGCGCGGCCGGGATGCGCAGCGAGCCCATGCCGTCGTTGCCCACCGCGAGCGGCACCATGCCCGCCGCCACCGCGGCCGCGCTGCCCCCGGAGGAGCCGCCCGCCGTGCGGGTGAGGTCCCACGGGTTGCGGGCGGTGCCGTACACGCTCTCGGAGGTGCCGAAGACGCACAGCTCCGGCACGTTCGTCAGACCGACGACCACCGCGCCCGCCGCCCGCAGCCGGGCCACCGTCACATGGTCCTCTGCGGCCGGGGTGTCCGGCGTCGCGGCGGAGCCGTTGCGCACCGACTCGCCGCGCACCGACAGATTGTCCTTGACCGCCACCGGCACGCCCGCCAGCGGGAGCCGGTCCAGATCGCCCCGGGCCGCGACCTCGTCGGCCTCCGCGAGCGCGGCCTCGGCCCGCACCGCGCGGAAGGCGCCCACCCGCCCGTCGAGCCGTTCGATCCGCGCCAGATGGTCGGCTACCACCTCGCGCGGGGTGGCGCGCTTCTCGCGCACTGCGGCGGCGATCTCGGCGGCGCTCCGGCCGGCCCAGTCGTTCACGGACGCTCCTCGTCGTGTCCCGCGCACCCGACACCGGGTACGCGGGGTCACTCTGCCCGCTCGGGTGCCCCGCGTCGAGAGCCCGGCGGTTCTTCACCGGCGCTACGTCACCGGCTGCCCGTGAGCCGGGTCGGCGGCAGGTAGTCCCGCACGTACGCGCGCTCCCAGCACGCGCCCGTCTCCCGCAGCTCCCGCCGGTCGGTGAACCGGTAGCGGAAGAGCCGCGCGCGGACGTGCCGGGGCGGCGCCTCGGGCGGGAAAGGGGAGCGGCGCAGCAGACGCAGGGTCGCCCGGTCGCCCTCCAGGAGCCGTTCCACCAGACCGCCGAACCACTCCCCGGCGTAGCCCGGCGACAGCGCGGCGAACCACATCAGCCAGTCCAGGCGCAGATGGTAGGGCGCGAACTGACGCGGCCAGTGCCTTGGATCGCCCGGCTTGCCCCGGAACTCGTACGCCCGCCAGTCCGAGTCCTCGCGGGGCGGATCGTCGTAGGTGCCCTCGACGATCACCTCGTACCGCACCCGGCCCACGCCGCCGAAGGCGCCGTAGGTGTTGACCAGGTGCAGCGGGTCGTAGGAGCGGTTCATCACCTGGCGGCGGGAGACCATGTTCAGCACCGGGCGGTGGCTCAGGAAGAGCAGTCCCGCGCCGACCGCCAGCACCAGGACCTCGTACCAGAGAGGCGCCGGCGGCACCGAGGGCGCGTCCGCGGGGAGGAGCAGCGCGGAGAACGCGAGCACGATGGTGATCCAGTTGAGCCAGGCGAAGTTCCCGGACAGCACCAGCCAGAGCTGGGTCACGATCATCAGCGCGGCGGCGGCCGAGGCGATCGGCTGCGGGGTGAACAGCAGGAAGGGCACGACGAGTTGGGTGAAGTGGTTCGCGGCCACCTCCACCCGGTGCAGCGGTTTCGGCAGATGGTGGAAGAACCAGCTCAGCGGCCCCGGCATCGGCTGGGTCTCGTGGTGGTAGTACAGGCAGGTCAGGTCCCGCCAGCACTGATCACCGCGGATCTTGATCAACCCGGCGCCGAACTCCACCCGGAACAGCACCCAGCGCAGCAGGAACAGCACCACGATCGGGGGCGCCACCTCGTCGTTGCCGAGAAACGCCGCGAGGAAGCCGACCTCCAGGAGCAGCGACTCCCAGCCGAACGCGTACCAGGTCTGGCCGACGTTCACGATCGACAGATACAGCGCCCACGGCACCAGCCAGAGCAGCACCCCGGCCCACAGCGGCAGCAGCGAGTCCACGCCCGCGACCAGCGCCCCCGACACCGCGCAGCCCGCCCACGCGCACCCGGCGAAGAAGCGGTCCGAGTAGCGCAGATGGAACAGGCTGGGGGAACGGCGGAAGCGCGTACGCGCCAGATACCGGGGGATCGGCGTCATCCCGCGCTCGCCCAGCAGCGCCCGGAACTGGAGGGCGGCGGTCAGGAAGGCGACGAGGTACAGCCCGGCCAGCGCCCGCTGGAACACCAGCCGGCTCAGCCAGTACCCCGGTGCGGTGAACCAGTCCACGACGCTCCCGCCTCCCGCGCGGCCGCTCCGGACACGGCCGCTCGACGCCCGCCACTCCATGTACCGCGCGCCCCGGCCCGGCTAACCGGACACCTGTGCCGCACTCGAAGAATCCGCCGATTGCTGGCAAGGTGGCTCCATGGCTGAACGGGGAGCGAGTGCCCTGTCACTCCCGGAGGACTCGCCCGCCCACCCGGACACGATCCTGGCGCTCAACGGCATGGGCACCTTCGACTGGGACCTGGACGCGGGTCTCTTCCACCTGGATGCCCACGCCCACGAGGTCTTCGACCTGCTCCCCGAGGAGTACGACGGCCGCCTGGAGTCCCTGGCCGCCCGGGTGCCCTCGCCCGAGGCCGCCCATCTCGACGCCGTCGTCGCCCGTGCCATCAAGGACGGCAGCGAGCACTACGGCACCTACTTCCGCATCCGCCGCCGCGACGGCAGCTACCGCTGGACCCACAGCCAGGGCGCCATCCGCCGCGACGGCACGGGCCGCCCCCACCGGGTCGTCGGCATCGTCCGCGACGCCACCCGGGAACTCGCCGAGAGCCCCGCGCACGGGCCGCGCACCCTGCGGGACGAGGCGTTCCGCCGCCAGACCAACGTCGTGCAGGTCATCACCGCGGCCCTCGCCCACGCCCGCAGCGTCCACGACGTGATCGACGTGCTCAAGGAGACCCACGGCATCCGCCACCTCGGCGTGGCCAGCGTGGTCATGGGCCTGGTGGAGGCCGGGCGCATCCGGCTGGTCGCCGAGGGACTGGCGGGGAGCTTCGTGCCCGGCACCCGGATCACCCGGGTCGACGAGCAGTACCCGATGAGCGAGGTCGTCCGCACCCTCGCCCCCCGCTTCATCGAGTCCCCGGAGGAGTTCGCCGACGGCTACCCCATCCTCTGGCCGCACCTCACCGGACTGCACATCACCTCCGCCGCCTACCTCCCGCTCATCGCCCAGGGCCGCCCCATCGGCGCCCTCGGCCTGCTCTACAGCGACCGGCGCGGCTTCTCCGCCGAGGAACGCGCCGTCCTCGTCGCGCTCGGCAGCAGCATCGCGCAGAGCCTCCAGCGCGCCATGCTCTACGAGCAGGACAAGGACCTCGCGCAGAACCTCCAGCAGGCGATGCTGCCCCGCACCATCCCCAGTGTGCGCGGCGCCGAGGTCGCCGTCCGCTACCGCTCGGCGGCCCTCGGCCGTGACATCGGCGGCGACTGGTACGACCTCATCCCGCTGCCCGGGGGCCGGGTCGGCGCGGTCATCGGCGACGTCCAGGGCCACGACACCCATGCTGCCGCCGTCATGGGCCAGCTCAGGATCGTGCTGCGCGCGTACGCCGCCGAGGGGCACACCCCGGCCGCGGTGATGGCCCGCGCCTCCGTCTTCCTGCACGAACTCGACACCGACCGGTTCGCGACCTGCCTCTACGCCCAGGCCGACCTCTCCACCGGCGTCGTCCAGATGGTCCGCGCGGGCCATCTCGATCCGTTGCTCCGCTACTCCGACGGGACCTGCCGCCGCATCTGCGTCGAGGGCGGGCTGCCGCTCGGCCTCTCCGCCGAGTTCGGCCGTCTGGAGTACCCGATCACCACGCTCGAACTCGACCCCGGCCGCACCCTGGTCCTGTGCACCGACGGCCTGGTCGAACAGCCCGGCGTGGACCTGGACGAGGGGATGCGCGCCCTCGCCTCCGCCGTCGCCGCCGGACCCCACGACGTCCGCGAACTCGCCGGGCGGCTGATCGGCATGGCCGAGGAACGCGGCGGCGAGGACGACGTGGCCCTGCTCCTGCTCCGGCGCCGCGTCCCCGACGCCCCGCTCGCGGGCGGCAGGCTGCGCCGCCATGTCGCCCCCGGTGACCCCGAGGCACTCTCCCGCGCCCGCCACATGATCCGTACCGCCGTACGCGCCTGGGGCGCCCGCGAGCGCGCCGACGACATCGAGCTGGTCACCGACGAACTGGTCACCAACGTCCTGATGCACACGGAGGGCTCGGCAGCGGTGACCCTGCGGGTGCTCGACGGGCCTGAGCGCAGGCTCCGCGTCGAGGTCGAGGACTCCTCCAGTGCCCTGCCCCGGCGGCGGGAGGCGGAGGCGGAGGGGGTGTCCGGGCGGGGGCTGCTGCTGGTCGAGCTGCTGGCGGACCGGTGGGGGGTGGAGTCGCGGGGCGGCGGGAAGGCCGTGTGGTGCGAGTTCGAGGTGCGGGAGGAGCGGGGCGGCGGGACGGGCTGACGTCCGCCCCCCCGCTCGCCGTTTCCCGCACGTGTCCGCCTGGCGCCGTCGGTGGCGGATGGCACCCTGGACGTATGCCGGAACTGCCCGAGGTGGAAGCGCTCAGAGACTTCCTCGCCGAGAGCCTGGCGGGACGCCGGGTGGTGCGCGTCCTGCCGGTGGCCGTCAGCGTCCTGAAGACCTACGACCCGCCGGTCACCGCCCTGGAGGGCGCGGAGATCACCGCCGTGCGCCGGTACGGCAAGTTCCTCGACCTGGAGACCGGCAGCGGCCTCCACCTGATCACCCATCTGGCCCGTGCGGGCTGGCTCCAGTGGCGCGACCGGCTTCCGGACGGCCCGCCCCGCCCCGGCAAAGGGCCGCTGGCGCTGCGCGTCGCCCTGGACACCGGCGAGGGCTTCGACCTGACCGAGGCGGGGACGCAGAAGCGGCTCGCGGTGTACGTCGTGCGCGACCCGGCCGAGGTGCCCGGCATCGCCCGTCTCGGCCCCGACCCGCTGGCCGACGACTTCGACGAGGAGCGCCTCGCCTCCTTGCTCCAGGGCGAGCGCAGGCAGCTCAAGGGCGCGCTGCGGGACCAGTCGCTGATCGCCGGGGTCGGCAACGCCTACAGCGACGAGATCCTGCACGCCGCGAAGATGTCCCCGTTCAAGCTGGCGGCCTCGCTGACGTCCGAGGAGACCTCCCGGCTGCACGAGGCGCTGCGCACGACCCTCACGGAGGCGGTGGAGCGGTCGCGGGGCCTGGCCGCGGGGCGGCTGAAGGCGGAGAAGAAGAGCGGGCTGCGCGTCCACGGCCGGACCGGCGAACCGTGTCCGGTGTGCGGGGACACGATCCGCGAGGTCTCCTTCAGCGACTCCTCGCTGCAGTACTGCCCGACGTGCCAGACGGGCGGGAAGCCGCTGGCGGACCGGAGGCTGTCGCGGCTGCTGAAGTGAACGGAGGCTTCCTGTACGGGGGTTCGCGGGGCTCAGCGGCGTTCAGCGGGCCGGGAGGGTCACCAGGCGGCGTCCGTCCGAGGTGCGTACGTCGTAGTGGTCGATGTCGTCCGGGCTCATCGAGGAACCGACGGTCGTGGAGGTCGTCCCGCTCTCGTGCGCCGCGACGTTCCAGCCGCCGACCGCCTGTTCCGTACCGTCCCGCCCCACGACGAACAGACGGCACGAGTGCGGTCCCGAGGAGTCGCGCACCTTCACGCTCAGCCCGCTGCCCCAGTCCGCCCCCTCGGCCGTGACCTGCGCCCACACGCCCGTGCCGGGGTCGGTGGCCGCCGTGACTCTCGCTTCCGGCGCGGCACTCGACCCCACCTGCAGCGCCAGCGCCGAACCGGCGACCGCCAGCACGACGGAGGCGGCGAGCCCGTACAGAAACCGCCGACGGTGCGCTCTGCGCCGTACGCCGATCTCCCCGAGCAGCCGCTCCAGCATCCGGGGTCCGGGCTGCGCGAGTGGCGGCACGAACTGCGGTGTAGCCTGCCGGAACAGCATCAACTGCCGTGCGGTGGGGCCGAATTCGGTCGCCTGTGCCGTGCACTGGGGACACTCCACGAGATGGTCCTCGAAGCGGAAGGCATCCGCCTCGTCCAGCACGCCGAGCGCATAAGCGCCGACGTCGCGATGCCTTTCCAGGGACCTCATGCCGAAACCTCGTGCCGGTGGGTGCGGGTGGGGGGTTACTCGTTGCACCCATCCGTACGCAGAGCACGGCCGAATCACTCAAGCCTCACCCACGAATCACGGCGAAGAGATTCGGAGCGGTCGGGGACGTGGATTGGTGTGATTTCCGGCCCGTTTCGAGGGGCGGGGGAAGGGGCTGGTCAGGGGGCGTGAAGAGGGTGTCGCGGGGGTCTGTCACGGGTGATTGGTCTGCTGGAAATGGCTGGTTACATTCTGGTCTCGACGGCGACGGAAGCGGGTTGCCCGCCCGGACGGCCCTCAGCGGAGGAGCACGGAGCGCGGGTACCGCAGGTGGAGACACTGCTCCACCTGCGGGACCCGCCGAAGCCGGCCATCTCGGGGAGGACGAACCCCTCGGCCCGGGCGAGCCACTGTCCGTCCGGTGTTCAGTCCTGTGGTCGTGTGAAGCCGTGGCTTCGTTCCACCTTCGCCACGTGCAGCGTGTAGCTCTGGTACCAGTCGTCCCGTCCGCGTTGCTGGGCCGTGCGGTGTTCGGTGTTGGTGCGCCACCGCGTGAGGGCGTCGGCGTCGCGGAAGTAGCCGACGGTGATGGAGAGTCCGCCGGGGGTCTGGGCGTGGTCCATGCCGAGGAAGCCCGGGAGGGACCGCACCAGGTCTTCCATGCGGGCGCCGGTCTCGCTGTAGCCGCTCTGGTTCGCGGTGCGTACGGCGGTGAAGACGGCGGCGTAGTAAGGGGGTTCGTAGGCGGCGACGGGCGCGACAGGCGCTTCCGGGTGATCGCTCATGGCGTCACCGTAGGGCGGCACGCGCCGGGAGAACCAGCGTCTTTCCCGAACGGGAGCCCTACGGGATCGAGTTCTTGACCAAGGACGCCGACCGGCTCACAGCGGATACGACAACACCCGCACCTCCCCGTCCGGCCACTCCGCACCCTCGCGCGGCGGCGTCCACACCGTGCGGAGCGGTATGAGAACAGTTCCCTCGGGTTGTTCGACGTGGACGTCCACCGTCAGGGCGTGCCGGCCGAGGTGTTCGTAGAAGGGGACGAGGGGGGGGCGGCAGAAGAGGAGGGCGTGGTGGGGACCGAGGGTGCGGGCGTGGGTGAGGGCGCTGGCGAGGACGCGGCGGGCGAGACCCTGGCCGCGTACGTCGAAGGCGACGGCCACGCCGCCGATGCCGATGGCACCGGTCGTCAAGGGGTCCCGCCCGCCGTTCCCTGGCCAGTCGGGGGTGCCCGCAATGGCCGACTCGGCCCCGGGCGCGGTCGGTCAGAACAGATGGATCGCCAGGTGCCCGAGCGGCAGTCCCAGCCGCCACGCCGGTGTCCACACCTTCGGCCCGTCGTCCTCACCGAGGGAACCCGCGCCGCCGGGGACCGCGTCCAGGTCCGGCGCCAGGAGTTCCGTTTCTTCCAGCCAGCGCCAGGCGGAGGTGGCCAGGGCCAGGTCGGGGGAGTTGCCGGGGGACTCCGCCGTCAGGGCCGTCAGGCGGTCGTGGACCCAGTCCTGCCAGAGGTGGTCGTAGGCCGTCAGGGAGAGCCAGTGCTCCAGGTGGGAGACCACGCGGACGCAGGACAGCTCGCCGTCGGTGTCGGAGAGGAAGACGGTGAGGGCGAGGGCATCGCGGCCCGCGCGGAACTCGAAGGACGTGGGGGGCATCAGATCGCCGGTGCGCAGCAGCTCGTCGGCGATGTACTCGGCGTACAACCAGGCCATGGGGACGGTGAGTTCGCCGCCGCCGGTGCCGCCCGTGCTCTCGTGACCTCTGTGGAGCATCCCTGCCTGCCTTCCTCCGGTGCGTGCGTACGTGTCGCCCGAACCCGGCCCCCGCCCGGAACACGGATGAGGACAGCTCATGGCCCCGGCACCGGTCACGGCAAGGCGCTTTGCCGAGACTTGACCCGGCATCCGGTTTCAGCGCGCTTCGGTCGCGTATCCGGGCAGCACACGGCGCAGGGCGCGGAGCGCGTAATAGGCGCGGGACTTCACGGTACCGGCCGGTATGCCCAGGATCTCGGCTGCCTCCGCCACGCTCGCACCGCGGAAGTACACGAGTATCAGGACGTCACGGTGCTCGGGTGTGAGAGTCTTCACGGCCTGCCGCACGTCGAGCGCGGCGGCGGCCCGCTCCGCGTGGTCAGCGGTGACGCGCGCGTTCTCCGGGACCTCGTCCACGATCTCCGCGGGCCGGGCCCGGCGCGCTCGCCGGGCGTCGATGGCCAGCCGTCGCGCGACCGTCAGCAGCCAGGGCCGCACCGACTCGAACCCGGCGGCGTGCAGCGCCTCGGGGTGCTGCCACGCCCGTACCAGCGTCTCCTGTACGAGATCCTCGGCACGCTGGCGGTCCCCGTCGCTGAGCCGGAGGAGCAGAGCGAACAGGGGGCGGCCGTGCTCGCGCTGGAGCGCGGCCAGTTCGTGCTCGGCGGTCGTCGTCCCGGGTGCGGTGAAGGTCACGGCCGTCATGGCCGTATGGCAGCGCAGGGCGCCGGTCGGGGACAGGGCGCGCGCAGGGTTGTGCGGCGGGCGGTCGATTCCGTCGGTGAACGGTCGGACGAGTGGTAGCTCCTGGCGCCCCCGGCCCCCGGGTGGGCTCGCCCCCGCCCCCGATGGGCCGATCGGGCCTCCCGGCCCACCAGCCCGGGGAGTCCCCTTCGTCCTCACCCACCCCCATGGCTTCATCTGTCAATACGACAATTCCGGCTACGAGACCACGCAGGGGTGAGTCGATGATCAGACGCAAGCATCAGGTGGCCCTGGCGCTCACCGCCGTCCTCGCGGCGGCGGCCGCCTGTCAGAACCAGGAGCGCGGCGGACCCGCAGCCGGACAGCAGGCGCCGTCCGCGGGCAAGGGCTTCACCCTCGTCGCCTCGGGCACCGTCATGCCGCACGCCACCGTCGCGGACCGGGCGTACGTCGACGCGAGCGGCGACAAAAAGGGCAACGGCGGCGACAACAAGGGCAAGGGCAAGGGCAAGGGCGGCAGCGGCGGCTACGACTTCGGCCCCATGCTCGCCGCCGTGGAGCCCGTCGTCTCCGCCGCCGACATCGCGCTCTGCGGCCTCGACCCGGTGACCGGCGACGACACCGAGCCCGCCGCCGCATCCCTGCCGCAGCTCGCCCGCGCGCTCGCCGCCACCGGCTACGACAGTTGCGCGACCGCCGCCGCCGACGCCCTCGTCGACCCCTCGGGTGTCCCGCGCACCCTCAAGGCCCTGGACGCCGCCGGACTCCGGCACGCCGGAACCGCGCGCACGCGGGCCGAGGCGGGCCGGACCCCGCTGCTCCAGGCGGGCCCCGCCAAGGTGGCGCACCTGTCGTACACCTACGACCTCGGGCTGCGGGCCGGCCACAGCCCCGGGTGGACCGTCGCCGCGCTCAACGAGCAGCGCGTGATCGCCGGTGCCCGCGCCGCGCGCAAGGCAGGTGCCGACGTGGTCGTGCTGTCCCTGGACTGGGGCGACGGCTGGCGGGACGCTCCCAACGACACGGTGACCGCCCTCGCCAAGCGGCTGACCGCCTCCCGGACCGGCGGCCGCCCGGACGTCGACCTGATCCTCGGCGCCGACGGCCATCTCCCGCAGGCGTACGGCAAGGTCAACGGCACCTGGGTGGTCTACGGCACCGGCGACCAGATCGGCCCCGGCACCACCGGCGCCCAGGGGGCGCAGGACTGGCGCGGCGGCGAGTCCACCACCGCCCGCTTCACGTTCGTACCGCCCGCCAAGAAGGGCGGCCGCTGGGAGGTGAGCCGCGCCGAGTTCCTGCCCCAGTTCTACGACCAGTACTCCGGCCGCCTGCTGGAGGTCAACAGGGCGATCGCCCAGGGCGCCGACCTCGCCGGAGTGCGCGACCGGATCAAGGACGCGGCACTCGGCGGCGGGGGCGCCGAGGCGGGTTTGACCATGGCGCCCTGAGACGGACTCAGACCTGCCGCTCCGGCGCGGGCTGCCCGGCCAGCGTCGAGCGGCGGTAGGAGTAGCCGAAGTAGATCACGCAGCCGATGAGGAACCAGACGGCGAACCGCACCCAGGTCTGCCACGCGAGGAACGTGATCAGCCAGATGGAGAAGACGACGCCCAGCGCGGGCACGAACGGCATCCACGGCGTGCGGAAGGCGCGCGGCAGCTCCGGGCGCTTGTAGCGCAGCACGATCACCGCCACGCACACCACCACGAACGCCAGGAGGATGCCGATGTTGGTCAGCTCGGCGGCCTCGCCGATCGGCACGAACCCGGCGATGAGCGCGGAGCCGGCCCCGACGATCCAGGTCACCCGGGTCGGCACGTGCCGGGTGGGGTGGGTCTTGGCGAACCAGCGGGGGAGCAGTCCGTCGCGGGACATCGAGAACCACACCCGGGTCACGCCCAGCATGAACGTGAACATCACGGTGAGGATGCCGATGATCGCGCCCACCGCGATCACGTCCGCGAGCCCGCTCAGCCCGACCGACTCGAACGCCGAGGAGAAACCGCTCTCCGGGTCGATGTCCTTGTAGTTCTGCATCCCGGTCAGCACCAGGCACGCGGCCACGTACAGCACCATGGAGATGATCAGTGAGTAGATGATCGCCTTCGGCATGTGCCGCTGCGCGTCCTTGGACTCCTCGGCGGCCGTGGACATCGCGTCGTAGCCGAACACCGCGAAGAAGACGGTCGCGGCTCCCGTGAACGCGCCGCTGATGCCGAACGGGAAGAACGGGTGGTAGTTCGCGGTGTTGATGTGGAACACGCCCACGCCGATCACCAGCAGCACCACCAGCACCTTGAGCACCACCACGACGGTCTCGAACCGGGCGGCGCTGCGGATGCCGAGCGTGAGCAGCCAGGCGATCAGCAGACACAGCAGCGCGGCGAACAGGTCCACCCGGTGTCCCGCCCCCGTGCCGGGCGCGCCCAGCATCCAGGCGGGCAGGTCGGCGCCCAGTCGCTCCACGAGGAAGCTGAAGTAGCCGGAGATGCCGATGGCGACCACCGCCACGATCGCGGTGTACTCGAGCAGCAGGTCCCAGCCGATGAACCAGCCCGCGAACTCGCCGAGCACCGCGTAGCCGTAGGTGTACGCCGAGCCCGCCTTCGGGATGAGCCCCGCGAACTCGGCGTACGACAGCGCCGCGCAGGCGCTCGCGACACCGGCGATCAGGAAGGAGACCACCACGGCGGGACCGGCCTTGCCGTTGGCCACCGTCCCCGCCAGCGTGAAGATGCCGGCGCCGATGATGCCGCCCACGCCGATGGCGGTGAGCTGCCACAGCCCGAGCGAGCGTTCGAGACCGCCGCTCTCGCTCGCCTCGGACTCGTCGATGTGCTCAATGGGTTTGCGACGGAGAATCCCCTCACCCGCACGGATCTTGGCCACGCGCCTCACCTCTTCCCCGACGGCAAACGGCTGACGGCGGATCATGATGACCCAGCCCCGCCGGGGAGGGAAGACGCCACGCACGGGCCGCCGGTCCGGGCCCGCCCGGGCGCCCGCCGCGGCTCCGTCCGCCCGACCGCTACGGCACGACCGTCACCGGCCAGCGCCCCGCCTTGACCAGCCGTACCGCCACCGAGCCGATGATGCGATGACCGGCCTGCTCCGAGGCGCCCACCACGACCGCGTCCGCCTTCAGTTCGTCCGCGGCGCGCACCAGGCCGTTGTACGGGTCGCCGCGGAAGGTGTGGAACTCCCAGCGCACCTCGAATATCCCCTTCACGCGCTCCGCCGCCGCCCGGATCTGACCGATCAGGTCCTCGGCGATCTCGTCGGTCGTCTCCGCCACCGGCGCCCCGAGCGCGGCCCCGGCCGCGAGCACCGGCTGCACGTACACCACCGCCAGCAGCGCGCCCTGGCGCCGCGCGAGGCCGCCGGCGTACGCCGCGGCGCGCAGCGAGGACTCGGAGCCGTCCACCCCGACCAGGATGACCTTGGGTCCGTCGGTACCCCGCTCGAACTGATGCGCGTTCTCCGCGTGCTGTTCCCTCACGCGGGCGAGGCTATCGAAACCACTGCCGAGCACAAGCGGCACGTCCACGCCACGGCCGACTCGTCGTATTCGTCATACCGCCGGACGCGGTTGCGTCCGCCGAGCGGGTGGAATCGCCGGGCCTGACGGTGTCGATGTGGGGGCCACACGCCGGGCGGGGCGACTGATGGGTCATGCAGAAGTATCGATTGTTCACACGGCGTCGGCTGCTGCTCGGCTCGGCCGCCGCGCTCGGGGCCGCCGGGACCGGGGGTCTCCTCCTGGCGGGCGGAGGCGACAAGCCCGCCGCCCCCGCCGCTCTCGCCGGACCCCAGGCGCGCCAAGCCCTGGGGCCCTCCGCCTTCCGGCTCCAGCCCCTGGCGGGCTACGGCGCCCCGCGCACCGCGCCCGGCGTGACGCGGGTCCGCCACCAGCCGTTCGTACGCATCTCCACCCGGGGCCGGGAGATGATGCTGACCTTCGACGACGGACCCCACCCCGACTACACCCCGCACATCCTGGACACCCTCGCCAAGTACGACGTGCGCGCCATGTTCTTCGTGTGCGGCGAGATGGCCGTCCAGAACAAGGAACTCCTCGCCCGCATGGCCGAGGCGGGACATGTGGTCGGCAACCACACCTGGACCCATCCGCTCCTCACCCAATTGCGCCGCGCGGACATCCGCGACGAGATGGAGCGCACCTGCGACGTGATCCAGGACGCCTACGGCGATCGCCCGCAGTGGTTCCGCGCCCCCTACGGTGCCTGGAACCGCGCCACCTTCCAGCTCGAGGCCGAGCTGGGCATGGAGCCCATGGCCTGGACCCACGACACCACCGACTGGATGACCCCCGGCACCCGGACCGTGATCAACCGCGTGGAGAAGAACGCGGGACCCGGCGTCGTGATCCTCTCCCACGACGCCGGGGGCGACCGGACGCAGAGTGTCCAGGCGATCCGCGAGTACCTGCCCTATCTGCTGGACCACGGCTACCACCTCACCGTCCCGCCCCGCCGTACGGCCTGAGCGGACCCGCGCCCGCCCGGCCGTCACCGGTTCAGCCGGACGTGGCCAGGCGGGCGAAGACGACCACGTTGCCGTCGTAGCCGTTCTGCTCGGTGAAGCCGCCGCCGCAGGTGATCACCCGCAGCTCCGGCGCGCCCTTCGAGCCGTAGACCAGGTCGCCGGGGAACTTGCTCTTCTCGAAGACCTCGACGCCGTAGACCGCGAAGACCGCCGCCCGCCCGTCCTCGCGGTCCACCTCGACCCGGTCGCCCTTCTTCAGCGCGCCGAGCCCGTAGAACACGGCCGGACCGCGCCGGTTGTCGACATGGCCGACGATCACGGCGGTGCCCTTCTCGCCCGGGGAGACCGCGCCCGTGAACCAGCCCGCCAGATCCGTGTCCTCAGGCGGCGGCGCGCCCACCGAGCCGTCGGCGTTCGTGCCGACCGGGGTGAGGGGCGCGTCGACCCGGATCGCGGGGATGCGGACCCGGCCGGGCGCGGAGAACGCGAGCGAGGCGGCCGCGGGGACGGTGGAGTCCGGGGCCGCCGCGGCGGGGGCGGACACCGGGGTGCGGGTGTCCGGGGCCGCCGCGGCGGCCGGCTGGGGCGGACCCGCGTCGAACTCGCCGGAGCCGCTGCGGACGAGGGCCAGACCGGTCAGCAGGACGAGCGCCACGACACCCCAGGGGGCGCGCATCCTCGGCCGCTCCTCCCACTCCGCAGGCTCGGAGGCAGACATCCGCCATCCCTTCGTCACGTGGTCGCGGCCATGTCCACAGCCCATGGGAAGAAACTAAGTCCCACGCACAGAAGACGGCGACGGGGCGAGGGGCGAACGGGTGGCCCGTCAGCCCGGTGCGCCATCCGAGTTGCGGTTCACGAGAGACTTCTGACGGCACGTGACCTGCGGTGTTCTGGTTGCGCCGCCGGGGCGGGAAACGGGTCTGAGGGCCCTACTGCACCGCCCCCCCGGATGCCGCCGGCGACCGTCGTGGGACGCGGCGGCATCTTCGTGTGCCCGATGCGCGGCGGGTGCTATCCCCTGGCGCCCGGGAACAGGCTGAGGAACGGCTCCGCCGTCGCCGCGATGCCCCGGCTGAAGGGTGCGTCGAAGTCCCAGATCAGGAAGAGCATGAAGGCGATGGTCGCGGAGAAGAGCCCGGCCAGGACCAACTCCCTTGTCGTGCGCCGGATCTGAAGCGCGAAGACCATACCGACGGTGATCACCGCACCGGCGAGCAGCCCCCACCACACCACCGGCGGCATGGTGTCCCCGGTGGAGTCGGCCCGGGCGTTGCGCGCCTGGTCGGCGGCGGCCAACTGGTCCAGGACCGGCTGGTACGCCTGGGCCTCGAAGTCGTTCTTCGGTCGGTAGTCCGTGACGTCGTGCCGGACCTGGGCCAGCAACCGGGCGCCCTTGTCCGTCACTTCGCCCTTGTCGGTCATCGCCTTCCACTCGGTGGTCACGACGTGCGAGACGTAGATGTCGATGTCGTTCCGGATGCGGTCGCGCACGTCCGGCGGATAGACGCGGACGCGCTCGGAGATCTCGTGCAGCGCCTGGGCCTCGCTCTGCACCTGGTCCTGCGCTGCGCTGCGGGCCTCCCACACGCCCGCGATCGCGAGGCCGAGGACGATGGCGTAGACGACGCCGATCCACATCGTCATGTACTCGATGACGTCCGGGGTCTCGCTGGGGTCCTCGTCCTCCGGGGCTCGCTTGTGCCGTACGAGGGTGATGACGACCACCACCGCGCACGCGCCCAGCATCGCCAGGAGCAGGACAAGCCAATCGGACAAGTGGTTCCTCCAGGGGTGAGGTACGGCCGCGTCAGCGCGGGCGCAGGGCGGCGACGGCGACGATCGGGGGGACGGTGATGAGCAGCACGTAGGTGACCGGCGAGGTGGGGGAGGGCGCGGTCCGCCTGGCGGGCTTGGGGTGGTACGCCGGGTAGCTCACGGGGGTCGCGGTGGGGCGCGGGGTGGGCTTCGGCTTCGGTGGCGGTGCGGGTGCGGGCGCCGGTGGGGGCGGCGCCGGGGGCCGGACCGGTGCGGGTGGCGGTGGGGGTGCGGGCCGGGCGGGCGGCCTCGGTTCGGGGGCCGGTTTCGGTGGTGGGGGCGGGGTCGGTGTGGGAGTCGGCTTCGGTTTCGGTGGTGGAGGAGGGGGCGGAGGCGGCGCCGGAGTGGGGGTGGGTGTCGGTGTCGGGGTGGGTGTCGGTGTCGGGGTGGGTGTCGGCGGGCAGGGCGGCGGAGGCGGCTCCTGGCACGGCGGGGGCCAGGGACCGTCCCCGACCACCGCGATCGCCACCGTGCCGTCCGGCCCCGTCGAGGCGTAGGCGCAGACGTCCGCCGACGCGGTGCCGGCCGGACACCCCACCACCGCCCAGGCCACCGCCAGCACGGCCAACGCTCTTACGGCGGCCGTGACTCGGGTTCCTTCGGGTCCTTGCACGACGAGATCATGAGGCGCACGAGCCGCTCCCACGCCCCGCCTTGAGGGGATTGATCCGAAAGAGGGAGATCCCCCACAAGCGGTTTGACACGGCATCGCACCCGACGACCCGTAGGGGAACACCCGTGCGGTGGGCGCCCCCGGCATCCGCCCCCGGCGCTCGCACCCTGCCGCGCATCCGACACCCCGACCGCCGCGCGCCGCCCCCGTGCCGTGGGCCGGGCCCGGTATCCGACCGGTGTGTCCCGGCCATCGCCCCCGGCTTGGGCTCGCGGCCCGGTCCCCGGCATCCGCGCCCCGCCCGGGCGTCCCGGCCACGACGCCCCGGCTCCGACTCTCGGCCACAACACCCCGGCCCGGTGACCCCGCGCAGCGCCCGCCCACACAGCCGACCGAAAGTTTTTCGCCGTGCCGTTGAACACCGGCCGGCCGCCCCCCGTACCCATGGCCGTGCGGCGGCGCGGCAGGCGCTCCGATAGCGATATCCAGGCGAAAAATGGGGAGTTGAGGATGAAGACCTCCTGGCGGACCGCCTCACTGATGGCCACGGCAGCCTCGGTGCTGGCGCTGACCACGGCGTGCGGTCAGGAAAACGCCACGACACCGGCGGCCCAGAACGTCGGTGCGGCGGGCGCGGCGGCCTCGCCCTCGGCCGGCGGCTACGGCGACCCCGGCGCGGGCAACGGCTACGGCGCCGACGGCAGCAACGCCTCCGCCTCCCCGAACGCCGGCGTCCCGGCGGGCAAGCTGACCGTGGCCAAGGACGCCAAGCTCGGCAACGTGCTCACCGACGAGGCCGGCATGACGCTGTACCGGTTCGACAAGGACACCGCCAAGCCGCCGGCGTCCACGTGCGAGGGCGACTGCGCCACCGCCTGGCCGCCGGTGCCCGCTGACGACGCCTCGGCCGGTGCCGGTGTCGCGAAGTCGGCCCTGGGCGAGGTGACCCGCCCCGACGGCAGCAAGCAGCTCACCATCGACGGCTGGCCCGCCTACCGGTTCGCCAAGGACAAGCAGGCCGGTGACACCAAGGGCCAGGGCGTCGGCAAGACCTGGTTCGCGCTCGCCCCCAACGGCAAGAAGGCGTCCCTCGCCTCCCTGCCCGGTCTGTCCGTGCACAAGGACGCGAAGCTCGGCGACATCATCGTCGACAAGAACGGCCACACGGTCTACCGCTTCCTCAAGGACAAGGCGTGGCCGAAGTCCGTCTCCAACTGCACCGGAGCGTGCCTGGAGAAGTGGCCGGCGGTCGGCCCGGTCGAGGAGAGCGACACCAAGGGTGTGCTCAAGAAGGGCCTGATGCCGTTCACCCGGCCCGACGGTGTGAAGCAGATGACGGTCAACTGCTGGCCGATCTACACCTTCTCCGGTGACAAGGCCCCCGGCGACACCAACGGCCAGGGCGTGGGCGGCACCTGGTACGCCGTCTCGCCCGACGGCAAGCCGATCGGCGCCCCCGCCGCCTAGGGCAGCCCCGAGGCGACTCCCGGGAACCCGAACTCCCCCCACCGGCGCCCGTCTTCCTCCGTACCGCACGGAGGGAGGCGGGCCGCCGTCATGCCCGCCGGACGTCACTCAGCGGGGTCGGGCGCGTACTTCCCGCAGGCAGTGACCGGGAACGGATGGTCAATTTCCGTTTCGGGTCGCTCCATTGGCAAGCGATCAGTAGCCTCAGCTCGAACACCGGATCGTCTGCCCCCGTCCCCTACGCCTTGGAGTGATACATGGAGCGCCCCGCCTGGGCCCCCCGGAGCATCGACATCTCGGTGCCGAGCGTCTCGCGCATGTACGACTACTACCTGGGCGGTTCGCACAACTTCGAGGTCGACCGGGAAGCGGCCCGCAGCGCGATGGAGTTCATCCCGGGCCTGCCGAAGATCATGCAGGCGAACCGGGCCTTCCTGCGCAGAGCGGTGCGCTTCGCCACCGACCAGGGCCTGACCCAGTTCCTGGACATCGGCTCCGGCATCCCCACCTACGGCAACGTCCACGAGATCGCCCAGTCCGCCGTACCCGGCGCCCGCGTCGTCTACGTGGACCACGACCCGGTGGCCGTCGCGCACAGCGAGGCGGTCCTCGCGGGCAACCCCGGCGCCGAGGTGGTCGCCGCCGATCTGCGCAAGCCGCAGGAGATCCTGGCCAGTCCCCAGGTGGAGCGGCTGCTCGACCTCGAACGCCCCGTCGCCCTGCTGCTCGTGGCCGTCCTGCACTTCGTCGAGGACACCGACGAAGTGCACACCGCGCTGGCCGAGCTGCACGACGCGCTCGCCCCCGGCAGCCTGCTGGTCCTCACCCACGCCGCCTACGAGGGCATACCCGTGGCCCCGGAGCGGGCCGAGGGGGCGGTGGATGTGTACAAGGACATCCGCAGCCCGCTGATCATGCGCTCGCGCGACGAGATCGCGCGGTTCTTCGAGGGATACGACATGGTGGAGCCCGGGCTGGTCACGATGCCCGAGTGGCGGCCGGAATCGGCACCGGAGGACGAGGACGCGTACGCGTTCTCCGGGTTCGCGGGCGTGGGGCGCAAGCGTTGAGCGCGGCACCGGACGGGCCGGAGGGCAGACTGCGCCGCCTGACGACGATCTGGAGCCGCGCGGTGTACCCGGTCACCGCCACCTCGCTGACCCGAGCCGAGTTCGAGGCGCAACTGCTGCCCCTCGCGGCCCGGCTGAGCCGCGCCCTGCGCGCCCGCAGCTTCGACCCCGGAGAGGCCAAGGCCGTCGGCGCCGCCCTCGTCGAGGCGCACGGCACCGACCCCGAGGTCCTCACCCGCACCCTGGACTGCGTGGACGCCTACCTCGTCCTGTACTGCGGCGAGGACGGCCCGCAGGACGAACTGCGCCTGCGTTCCTCGCGGTTGCAGCACGCGATGGCCGCCGGTTACGCGCAGGCGCTGCGCGACCGCACACTCGCCGAGCAGGAGGCCGTCGCCCAGGCCGCGCTGCGCGCCCAGGGGGTGGTCGCCGAGGCGCTGCACACCAGCGAGGCCCGCTTCCGCGCCGTCTTCGAGGGCGCCGCCATCGGCATCGGCATCGCGGACCTCGACGGCAACGTGCTCCAGGTCAACGGCGCCCTGCTGCGCATGTTCGGCCTGTCCTCGTCGGCCATGGGCGGACTGCGGGTGCGGGACTGGAAGCACCCCGAGGACGCGCCCCAGACCTGGCGGCTCTACGACGAACTCGTGCGGGGCGAGCGCGAGCACTTCCACGTCGAGAAGGCGTTCAACCGTCCCGACGGCACCGTGCTGTGGACCAACCTCACGGTCTCCCTGCTGCGTGACGCCGACGGCAGCCCGCAGTACCAGCTCGCGCTCATGGAGGACACCACCGAGCGCCGCCTGCTCCATCTCCGGCTGCGCTACGAGGCCACCCACGACGCCCTCACCGGACTGCCCAACCGCACCCTGTTCTTCGAGCGCCTGGAGAAGGCCCTCGCGGCGGGCAAGGGCCAGCGCTTCGGGCTGTGCTACCTCGACCTCGACGGCTTCAAGGCCATCAACGACAGCCTCGGCCACGCGGCGGGCGACCGGCTCCTGGTGGAGGTCGCGGACCGCCTCCAGTCCTGCACGGCCGCGCCCGGCGAGATGGTCGCCCGGCTCGGCGGCGACGAGTTCGTGGCCCTCACCACCGGCCCCGGCACCGAGCAGGGCGTGGACGAACTGGCCGACCGCATCATGAACGCGCTGGTCACCCCGGTGAGCATCGACGGCCGCGACCTGCTGGTGCGCGGCAGTCTCGGCATCGTGGAGGGCCCGGCGGGGGAGCGGACGGCGGCTGAGGTGCTGCGCAGCGCGGACATCACGATGTACCGGGCCAAGTCGGCGGGCGGCAACCGCGCGGAACTCGCGGACCCGGAGGCCGACGCCCGCGCCATCACCCGGCACGGCCTGACCACCGCGCTGCCCACCGCTCTGGAGCGCGGCGAGTTCTTCATCGAGTACCAGCCCCTGGTGCACCTCGGCGACGGCACCGTCCGGGGCGCCGAGGCGCTGGTGCGCTGGCTGCATCCGCAGCACGGGGTGCTCGGCCCGGACCGCTTCATCCCGCTCGCCGAGCACACCGGGCTGATCGTGCCGCTGGGCCGCTGGGTCCTGGAGCAGTCCGTGCGGCAGGCGCGCGCCTGGCAGGAGGCCGACGGTGACAAGGGGCAGCCCCTGCGCATCAACGTCAACCTCTCACCCTGCCAGCTCACCCACCCCGGGCTGGTCCAGGACACCGTCGACATCCTGGAGCGCACCGGAGTCACCCCGGACGCGCTCTGCCTGGAGGTCACCGAGTCCGCCCTGATCGGCGCCGACGACGGCCTCCTGAAGCCCCTGCGCCGCCTGGCGGAGATGGGCGTCGACATAGCCCTGGACGACTTCGGCACCGGCTACTCCAATCTCGCCAACCTGCGCCGCCTCCCGGTGAGCATCCTCAAGCTGGATCGTTCCTTCACCCGGGGAATGCAGCAGTTCCCCGCCGACCCGGTCGACCTGAAGATCGTCGAAGGCATAGTCTCCCTGGCCCACAGCCTCGACCTCGCGGTCACGGTCGAGGGCGTCGAGACCAGCGCCCAGGCCGAACAACTCCGCCTCCTGGGCTGCGACACGGCGCAGGGCTGGTACTACGCGAGACCGGGCCCGCCGGAGCGGCTCCACGCCCTGGCGCTGGTGGACTCGACGGGCTGAGGGGGTCCTCGACGGGCTGACGGGCCTGGGGCGGAAGCGGAGCCGGGGTGAGCGGCACACCGGCTCCCGCCCGGGCGTCCGTCAGCTCGGGGTGTGGATGGAGAAGACCACACGCTTGCCCGAGGTGGTGTTCGCCCGCTCGTTGATGCCCCACAACCTGCCCGCCAAGGGGGACCACGACAGGTTCTGCGTCAGGGGCGGCGCCTCCGTCAGCACGTGCGGCTCCTCCCCGGGCTTCGCCCGGTGGACGCAGTACGGCACGTCGGCGTCGGTGCCGCCCGCGTACTGCGGACACTCGCCGCTGAAGTAGTAGTACGTGCCGTCCGTCGCGGCGCCCTGGACCTTCCAGACCGGAACCCGGTAGGCGGCGGTGGCCGTCACGGTACCGGTGCTGTTGCCGGCCGTGTCCGTCTCCAGCAAGCCGTTGGAGGACAGCGGCCAGCGGACGACCGGCCGGCCGCCGGTGGCGTTGAACTCGGAGGTGACCAGGCCGTCCGCACCGGTGCGGTCCAGGCTCAGCGAGGTCAGACAGGGATTGGTGTCCGTGCACGCGTCCCCCGGCATGCCGTTGTAGTACAGGCCGATCATCGGCAGCGCGTAGTTGAAGTACCGCGCGGACGACGCGCCGTTCTGGATGCCGACCGATGCCGAGGTGTTGCCGCTCATTTTCCACAGATGCCGCAGGTCGTAGACCTGGATCTGGTGCCCGGTCGCGAGGAACAGCTTGTTGCCGTACCAGGAGATGCCGTCCGCGTGACCGCCGGGGGCGGGGGACGCGGGCGAAGCGGCGCCGACCGCCCGGAAGTTGGCCGAACCGCCGCTGCCGTACGGGTCGACCAGCATGATGTGGTTGTACGTGGTGGGGGCGCCGGGGCTGTTGTCCACCACCGTGATGCGGGCGAAGCTGTTGTCCGAGTAGTGCCACGAGGCGATGTAGACGTAGTGCCCGCGCCAGGTGCCGGACGGCGAGGCGTCGTGCGAGCCGGTGAGGCCCTGGGGCGTCCACTCGCTGGAGGTGTCGTCGGCGGTGTCCCAGCAGAAGCCGTCAGGGGAATAGGCCGGGTCGAGGTTGGTCGGGTGGCACAGGCCCCGGCTGCCCGTGTGCCCGTTGCCGGTCAGCAGGGGGCCCAGCGCGTCCTGGTCGGGGTCGTAGTAGCTGGTGACGGCGCCGCCGGCCTCGATGGCGTCGATCGCGTTCCAGCGGCTCTGGAAGTCACCCGCCGTCAGCTTCATCACCGACGCGTTCATCGGCGCCAACGGTGTCGCGGCGGCGGCCGGCTGGGGGTTGGCGAGCAGCAGGGTCAGCGCTCCGCACACCGACGCGCAGGCCAGTGAGGTCTTGCCGGACCACGCCCGGCGCAGCTTTCTCATGAGTAACATCGGCCGAGTGTAGCGGCGTTGATCACCGTTCGAGCAGCATCCGCTGCAACTCCCGAGCCCCCCGAGGCGGAGCCACATCGCTCCGGTGCGCCAGTGCGATCGCCCGCTGCAACCCGGGCCGCGCGAGCGGAGTGACCCGAAGCCCCCGCCCCGCCCGGGTGGCGACCATCCGCGGCACCACGGCAACGCCCAACCCCGCCCGCACGAACCCCAGCACCGCGTCCATCTCGCCCCCCTCGACGGCGAACTCCGGCTCGAACCCGGCGGCACGGCACGCCGCGACGGTCAGCTCGCGCAGGTCGTATCCGTGCCGGAACATCACCAGCCGCTCGTCCGCGAGGTCCGCGATCTCCACCGTCCGCCGCCCCCGCCCGGGCGCGGGCTCGTCCGGTGAGGACACCACCACCAGGTCCTCCCGCAGCAGCTCCACCGTGGTCAGCGCGGGCGCCGGCGCCGGCAGGGGGAGCACGATCAGGGCGAGGTCCAGGGCGCCGCGGGCCAGCTCGCGGACCAGGTCGCGGGAGCCGCCCTCCTCGATGAGGAGCTGGATGCCGGGGTAGCGGTCGTGGAAGGCGCGCAGCACATCCGGGAGCAGACCGGTGCAGAGGCTGGGGGTCGCGCCGAGCCGGACCCGGCCGCGCCGCAGCTGCACCAGCTCCTGGACCTCCTGCCGGGCGGTGTCCGCGTCCGCGAGGATGCGGCGGGCCAGCGGCAGCAGGGTCTCGCCCGCGTCGGTCAGCGCGATGTTGCCGCGCGCCCGCACGAACAGGTCGGCGCCCAGTTCCCGCTCCAGCGCGCGGATCTGCTGGGACAGCGAGGGCTGGGCGACATGGACCCGCTCGGCGGCCCGGGTGAAGTGGCGGGTCTCGGCGACGGCCACGAAGTACTGGAGCTGTTGGAACTGCACCCTTCCAGCATAGTCGCAGCCTATGGAGATCAGCCGAACCATGTCTTGGACCGATCGGTGTTCCCGGCTCTAGCGTCCTGTTCATGGCTCTGGCAACGCGGACGGACCGTCGTCCGTCCATGGCGCGCGCGATGTGGGACAGCTCCGTCGGCAAGAAGACGGTGATGGCCGTCAGCGGGCTGATCATGCTGCTCTACCTGATCGTGCACATGATCGGCAATCTGAAGATCTACTTCGGGGCCGCCGAGTACAACCACTACGCCCACTGGCTGCGCACGGTCGGCGAACCCTTCATGCACGACGAGTGGACTCTCTGGCTCGTCCGGATCGTCCTGGTGGTCGCCGTGGTCGCGCACGCGACCGCCGCCTACCGGCTCAGCCGCCGCGACATCAAGGCGCGTCCCGTCAAGTACGCGCACAAGAAGGCGCGTTCGAGCTACGCGACCCGCACGATGCGCTGGGGCGGGATCATCCTCGGCCTCTTCATCGTCTGGCACATCCTGGACCTGACCACCGGCACCGTGCACTCCGGCGGCTTCCAGGCGGGTCACCCGTACCAGAACGTGGTGGACACCTTCTCCACCTGGTACGGCAACGTGATCTACATCGTCGCGATGCTCGCGCTCGGCCTGCACATCCGGCACGGCTTCTGGAGCGCCGCCCAGACCCTCGGCGCCGGCGGCCGCACCCGCGACCGGGTCCTGAAGACCGTCGCGAACGTCCTCGCACTGCTGCTCACGGCCGGGTTCATCGCCGTACCCGTGGGTGTCATGACCGGAGTGGTGAGCTGACCATGACCTACACCGACTACCCGACCGGCGCCCCGGTCGCCGACGCCAAGGCCCCGAGCGGGCCGATCCAGGAGCGCTGGGACACCCGCCGCTTCGAGGCGAAACTGGTCAACCCGGCCAACCGGCGCAAGCACACCGTCATCGTCGTCGGCACCGGCCTCGCGGGCGGCTCCGCCGGAGCCACACTCGCCGAACAGGGCTACCACGTCGTCCAGTTCTGCTACCAGGACTCCCCGCGCCGCGCCCACTCCATCGCGGCGCAGGGCGGCATCAACGCGGCGAAGAACTACCGCAACGACGGCGACTCCGTGCATCGGCTGTTCTACGACACCGTCAAGGGCGGTGACTTCCGCGCCCGTGAGTCCAACGTCCACCGCCTCGCGCAGATCTCGGTCGAGATCATCGACCAGTGCGTCGCCCAGGGCGTGCCGTTCGCCCGCGAGTACGGCGGACTGCTCGACACCCGCTCCTTCGGCGGCGTCCAGGTCTCCCGCACCTTCTACGCCCGCGGCCAGACAGGCCAGCAGCTCCTCCTCGGCGCCTACCAGGCGCTGTCCCGGCAGATCGCCGCCGGGAACGTGGAACTGCACCCGCGCACCGAGATGCTCGACCTGATCGTGGTCGACGGCCGGGCGCGCGGGATCGTGGCCCGCGACCTGATCACCGGGAAGATCGACACGTACTTCGCGGACGCGGTGGTCCTGGCGAGCGGCGGCTACGGCAACGTCTTCTATCTGTCGACCAACGCCATGAACTCCAACGCCACCGCCATCTGGCGGGCGCACCGGCGGGGCGCGCTGTTCGCCAACCCCTGCTTCACCCAGATCCACCCCACCTGCATCCCGCGCACCGGCGACCACCAGTCCAAGCTGACCCTGATGAGCGAGTCGCTGCGCAACGACGGCCGGATCTGGGTGCCCAAGGCCAAGGGCGACACCCGCCCGCCCAACGAGATCCCCGAGGGCGAGCGCGACTACTACCTTGAGCGGATCTACCCCTCCTTCGGCAACCTGGTCCCGCGCGACATCGCCTCCCGCGCCGCTAAGAACGTCTGCGACGAGGGCCGGGGCGTCGGACCCGGCGGCCAGGGCGTCTACCTGGACTTCGCCGACGCCATCCGGCGCATGGGGCGCGAGGCCGTCGAGGCCAAGTACGGCAACCTCTTCGACATGTACCAGCGGATCACCGACGAGGACCCCTACGAGGTGCCGATGCGGATCTACCCCGCCGTGCACTACACGATGGGCGGACTGTGGGTCGACTACGACCTCCAGACCACGATCCCCGGCCTGTTCGCGATCGGTGAGGCCAACTTCTCCGACCACGGCGCCAACCGGCTCGGTGCCTCCGCGCTGATGCAGGGCCTGGCGGACGGCTACTTCGTCCTGCCCGCCACCATCAACGACTACCTGGCCCGCAACCCGCGCCAGGGCGAGGTCAGTGCCGAACACCCCGCCGTGCAGGAGGTGCTGGCCGAGACCGAGGACCGGGTCAACCTGCTCCTCGCCGTGGACGGCGACCGCACCCCCGACTCCTTCCACCGCGAACTCGGCGAACTGATGTGGGAGTTCTGCGGCATGGCCCGCACGGACGCCGGACTGCGCAAGGCGCTTGAGGAAATCCCGCGCATCCGCGAGGAGTTCTGGCGCCGGATCAAGGTCCCCGGTACCGGCGAGGAGTTCAACCAGTCGCTGGAGAAGGCCAATCGCATCGTCGACTACCTCGAACTGGCCGAGCTGATGTGCCTGGACGCGCTGCACCGCGCCGAGTCCTGCGGCGGCCACTTCCGCGAGGAGTCCCAGACCCCCGACGGCGAGGCGGCCCGCCGGGACGAGGAGTTCGGCTACGCGGCCGCCTGGGAGTTCACCGCCACCGGCGAGGCACCCGTCCTGCACAAGGAAGACCTGGTCTTCGAGTACGTCCACCCCACCCAGCGGAGCTACGCATGAGGCTCACCCTGCGCGTCTGGCGGCAGAAGAACGCCGGCGCCGACGGCGCGATGTCCACCTACGAGGTGGACGGCGTCTCGCCCGACATGTCCTTCCTGGAGATGCTGGACCAGCTCAACGAGCGGCTCATCCTGGAGGGCGAGGACCCCGTCGCCTTCGACCACGACTGTCGCGAGGGCATCTGCGGCGCGTGCAGCCTCGTCATCAACGGCGACGCCCACGGGCCCGAGCGCACCACCACCTGTCAGTTGCACATGCGGTCCTTCCGTGACGGCGACACCATCGACGTCGAGCCGTGGCGGGCCGCCGCCTTCCCGGTGATCAAGGACCTGGTGGTGGACCGCTCGGCCTTCGACCGGATCATCCAGGCCGGCGGCTACATCACCGCCCCCACCGGCGCCGCCCCCGAGGCCCACTCCACGCCGGTGCCCAAGCCGGACGCCGACCTCGCCTTCGAGCACGCCGAGTGCATCGGCTGCGGCGCCTGCGTGGCGGCGTGTCCCAACGGCGCGGCGATGCTGTTCACCTCCGCCAAGGTCAACCACCTCAACGTGCTCCCGCAGGGCGCGCCCGAGCGCGAGACCCGGGTGCTGGACATGGTGACGCAGATGGACGAGGAGGGCTTCGGCGGCTGCACCCTCGCGGGCGAGTGCGCCACCGCCTGCCCCAAGGGCATCCCGCTGGTCTCCATCACCCGCATGAACAAGGAGTGGCTGCGCGCCACCCGCAAGGCACGGCGCTAGGGGGAGACGGCCCCTGGTCGTCACACATGGTTGTCACACACGTTCGCCGACAGCGCGGACGGGCGGGGCCGGGATCGGTGCTCATCCCGGCCCCGTCTGGCATGTCAGTGCTCCTCGGTAGGCTCCCGGCATGATCTTCGGAAAAAAGGGGAGGGAGCGGTTCTCCGAGGCCGTCACCGGCTTCGAGACCGCTGTGCGGGAGCGCGACGGCGACCGTGCGGAGAACGCCTTCCAGCAGATGTACCGGCACTTCGCCGACGCCTCCGCCCAGGAGCTGGCACAGACGGCGCCCCGCCTCGCCGGCCTCCTGCCCGAGGTGCCGACCGGCGCCCGGGGGAGGGTCGCCGTGGTCGTCGGCGCCTGTGTCGAGCGCGGGGCCGACGCCACCGGGTGCGCGCCGCACGTGTTCGAGGGCCTGGCCGAGAATCTCGCCGGGGTCCAGCGGTTCTGCGAGCGCTGGCAGACCACCGGCGGCGGGGACTTCCCCGACCCCGAGGAGACCGGCGCCGACGTGCTCGACCGGGTGGGCGCGGAGGAGACGCTGTCCTGGATCGCGCTGCCCCAGTGGGAGATGGCGTCCGTGGCGATGCTCAACCACCCCGGCGTGCGTACCGCGTTGACCGCCGAGCGGCGCGACGCCCTCCTCACCGCACTGCGCTCGGTCGAGGAGGCGTCCGGGCACGACTTCAAGTGCCTCACCTACGCTCTCCTGGTCCTCGACGAGCCCCTGGTGGTGCTCCACCGCCCCACCGGGACCGGCTACGCGCTGCGGATGAGCGGCATCGGCGACAACTTCCAGCTGCACACCCTCCTCGCCGACGTCCTGATCGGTGGCGGTCACGTCCCCGGCGAGGCCCCCTCGGCCCAGGAGGCCGCCGTCTGCCGCGACCAGCCGGGCCAGGTGCCCACCACCGGCGCCTTCAACCTCGTCACCCCCGGTGGGGAGTGGGTGTGGAACGAGGGGACGCCGTCCGACATCCCCGTCGTGGACGGCGTGCGTCTGCTCGTGCTGGATCCGGCGCCGTACCGGCGGAGCTGGCCTGCGGGCCGCTTCTTCCCGCACATGACCGGCGACCTGGTCCTGGACCGGGTGCTCGGCGCGGAGGAGGCCCGGCGGCTGCTCGCCTCCTGCGTGACGAAGGAGCCCTGACCGTGAAGGAGCCCTGACCGGCTCGGGGCCGGGAACGGCGGACCGGGTGGACACCGCGCCGGCGCGGCGTCCACCCGGCGGGTGTCCGGTTTCTCAGGAGTCGCCCTTGCGGCCGCGCTTGCGGTCCTGCGACAGGTCGCTCCCGGCCACGGAGCGGTCGTCCTCCGTGATGTTCATGTCGTCCAGCAACTGGCCGGCCTCGGAGGCGACCCGCTTGCTCGTGTGGTGGCCACGTTCGGCGTCGGACAGGGCGCTGGCGGCCACGGAGCGCTCTTCCGGCGTGGCGTTCGGGTCGGCCATGATGCGTGCGGCCTCTGAGGCGTCCATCTTGCCCGTCATGATCGCTCACCTTCCGTGTCGGGGAGCGTCCTGCCCGCACCCCTCGGTCAGCGGCCGCGCACACTCCGCGGGGGCCAGCGCACGGCCAGTTCCATGCTACCGACATTCATCAGATATGCCGACAAATCAGGCGTCTTGGGTCTCGCGCAGCGAGAGATGGCGGCCCAGGTGCTCGGCGGTGGGGGTGCCGCCCTCCCGTGCGACCTCCTCGGGGCGGCCCTGGGCGACGATCCGGCCGCCGTCGTCGCCCGCGCCCGGACCGAGGTCGACAACCCAGTCCGCGGCGGCGATCGTGCGCAGGTCGTGCTCCACCACGACGACCGTGTTCCCGGCGTCCACCAGGCGCTGCAACTGCCCGACGAGCAGGTCGATGTCGGCGGGATGCAGTCCGCTGGTGGGCTCGTCCAGGAGGTAGAGGCTGTGGCCGCGCGGAGCACGGTGCAGTTCGCTCACCAGCTTGATGCGCTGCGCCTCCCCGCCGGACAGTGTCGTGGCGCTCTGGCCGAGCGAGAGATAGCCGAGGCCGATGTCGGAGAGCAACTGGAGGATACGGGCGGCGGGTTGCACGTCGCGGAGGAACTCCAGAGCCTCCTCCACGCTCATGGCCAGCACGTCCGCGATGGTTTTGTCGCGGTAACGCACCATGAGCGTCCCGGGGTTGTAGCGCGCGCCCGCGCAGACCGGGCACGGTGAGGTCTCCGTGGGCAGGAAGAGCAGCTCGATGCTGACGACGCCGTCGCCCAGGCAGTGCGGGCAGCGCCCCTGGGGAACGTTGAAGGAGAAGCGGCTCGCGGTGTACCCGAGTTCGCGGGCGGCGGGCTGGGACGCGAACAGCTTGCGGACGCTGTCGAACAGGCCCGTGTAGGTGGCGAGGTTGGAGCGCGGGGTGCGCCCGATGGGCTTCTGGTCCACGACCACCAGCCGGTCGATGTTCCCGAGCCCCTCGGCGGAGCGCACCGTCACACGGTCCTCCGTGAGGGCCCACGGCGGCACCCCGTCCTCCTCCTCGTCGGCGGTCTCCACCGAGGCGGGGCCGCGGGCGAGGTCCGCCGCGGACTCGTCGGCGTGCAGATGGTCGCGCACGGTGTCCGCGAGGGCGCGTCGTACGAGGGTCGACTTCCCGGAGCCGGATACGCCGGTGACCGCCGTGAGGGTGCCGAGCGGGAAACTCGCGTCCAGATCGCGGAGGTTGTGGCCGGTGACGCCGGACAGGCGGAGCCAGCCCTCCGGATGGCGGGGCTGCTCGGGGCCGGGCACGGTGGGCGCGCTCGCGGTGAGATAGCGGGCGGTCACCGACCCTTCCGCCTGGCCGAGCCGCCCGGCCGGACCGTCGTAGAGGATCCGCCCGCCGTGACGGCCCGCGCCGGGGCCCATGTCCACGATCCAGTCGGCCGAGGCGAGCACCTGGGCGTTGTGTTCCACCACGAAGACGCTGTTCCCGGCGCCCTTGAGCCGTCGCAGGGCGGTCAGCAGCAGCTCCGTGTCGGCGGCATGCAGCCCCGCCGAGGGCTCGTCCAGGACGTACAGCACGCCGAACAGGCCGCTGCGGAGCTGGGTGGCCATGTGCAGCCGCTGGAGTTCGCCGCTGGAGAGGGTGGAGGTCGCGCGCGCCGTCGCGAGGTAGCCGAGGCCGAGGTCGATCAGGGTGGCGAGCTGGTCCTGGAGGCCCGAGATCAGGGCCTGCGCGGCCTGTCGGCGCTCGGCGGGCAGGGCCAGGGTGTCGGGGTGCTCGCGGGCGCTCTCCAGGAAGGCCGAGAGCTGGGTCAGGGGCATGGAGGTGGCGACCGAGATGTCCTGTCCGGCGACGGTCACCGCCAGCGCCTCCGGGTTGAGCCGCTTCCCGTGGCAGGTCGGGCAGACCTCCTCGGTCATGAACGAGGCGGCCTTCGCCCGCAGATGCGCGGCCTTGGAGGTGGCGAAGGTGTGCAGCACCCACCGGCGGGGGCTCATGTAGGTGCCCTGGTAGGAGCGGGCGACGCGGTGGGCGTCGCGGACCGGGTGCACCGTGACCGTCGGCTGCTCGTCGGTGGTCAGCAGCCATTCGCGGCGCGCGGCGGGCAGCGTACGGAACGGTACGTCGATGTCGATGCCCAGCTCCGCGAGGATGTCGCGGTAGTTCTTGCCCTGCCAGGCGCCGGGCCACGCGGCGATGGCGCCCTCCCGGATGCTCAGGGAGTCGTCGCCGACCAGTGTGCTCTCGTCCACGGTGTGCAGCCGTCCCAGCCCGGAACAGGTGCGGCACGCGCCCACCGCGGTGTTCGGGGAGAAGCTGTCCGAGTCCAGTGGCGCGGCGTCCCGGGGGAAGGTCCCGGCCAGGTCCTCGGGGGTCTGCCCGGCCGGGTAGGTACCGGCGCGGGAGTACAACATGCGCAGGACGTTCGAGACCCGGCTCACCGTGCCCACCGTCGAGCGGGTGCTGCCGCCGCTGTGCTGCTGGCGGAGCGCGACGGCGGGCGGCAGTCCGGTGATCGCGCCGACCCTCGGCGCCGAGCCCTGGTCGATCAGCCTGCGGGCGTACGGCGCGACGGACTCGAGGTAGCGCTGCTGGGCCTCGGCGTAGATGGTCGCGAACGCCAGCGAGGACTTGCCGGACCCCGACACCCCGGTGAAGGCCACCACCTGATCGCGGGGGACGTCCACGTCGACGTGGCGCAGATTGTGCTCGGTGGCGCCCCGGACCCTGATGAGTCCGTCGTGACCGGCGTCCGGCGGCCCGCTGTGCGACGCCCCCTCGTGCGACGGTGCGGACGTCGGTCGGGTCCGTGGTGCCATGGTCACCAACCTAGCCCGCCCTGGTGGACGGGGTCGCGGGCGGGGGGGGGGCGATCGGGTGATGCGGGCACAGGGAGGACCCGCCGCCCGTCTGCGGGCGGCGGGGCCTCCGGAACGCTGTGTGTGGCGGGCCGCGTGGTCAGGAATGCGGCGGGTTGTCGCGGTGCTGGGTGCCGAACTGGTCCCTCAGCTTGTCCTGCCCGGTGTCGACCTGGGACTGGTGCTTGTTGCCGGTCCGCTGGTCGATGTAGTCCCCGCCCTTGTCGATGCCCTTGTCGGCCATGTCCTCATGGCCTTTGAGCATTCCCTTGATCTTGTCCATGAAGGACATGGCAGCCCTCCTCGTCGTTTGAGGCTTCCACTCCCAGGGTCACCGGCCCCGGCCGCCCTCGCATCTCGAGACCCAGGCCGAACGCTCCCCGGCACGTGCCGCGGCCAGGGCCTGTCTGACAATTCCCGTCGTCGCCCGGAGGGCGGCCGCGCGGCGTCAGGTGCGTGCTCTCGGCGTGTCGGCCCCAGACCCCCGTACTGGACGTACCGGGGTCTGGGGCCGGCGCGGCGAGAGTGCGTGCATGGCGTCGCGCGGCAGACGAGAATCGTCAGACAGGCCCAAG
>NZ_JBSGAH010000014.1:0-190020 GCF_053600675.1 Streptomyces sp. NPDC005004 | reverse complement strand
TGACAAGACGTGTGCAATCCCGTGCGGGCGCCGGCGCGTGCGCGGGCCCGGGAGCGCGCACGCGGCGGCCGGATTTGTACGGTCCGCACGCCGCCCGGCCGAACGCGCAGGCCAGCGGCGCGGCCATACGGATACCCTGGGCATGTGACCGACGCCCAAGACACCGCAGCAGACAGTTCCCTGCGCATCACCGGAGGCACTCCTCCGGACGACGCCGGATCGTCTGTGACGGGGGCGTCCCCCCTGGCCGGGGCCCCGATCCCGCTCCTGGAGCCCCGCGAGGGCATCCCGCCGGTGGTCGCCGACGCCGCCGGGCTCGCCGAGGTCGTCGCCGCGTTCGCCGCCGGTTCCGGACCGGTCGCCGTCGACGCCGAGCGCGCCTCCGGCTACCGCTACGGCCAGCGTGCCTACCTGGTGCAGTTGCGCCGCCAGGGCGCGGGCACCGCGCTGATCGACCCGGTCGGCTGCCCCGACCTGTCCTCGCTCGGCGAGGCGCTGTCCGGCGTCGAGTGGGTGCTGCACGCCGCCACCCAGGACCTGCCCTGTCTGCGCGAGATAGGCATGCTGCCCACGCGGCTCTTCGACACCGAGCTGGCCGGACGGCTCGCCGGGTTCCCCCGGGTCGGCCTCGGCGCGATGGTCGAGAACGTGCTCGGCTTCGTCCTGGAGAAGGGCCATTCCGCCGTCGACTGGTCCACCCGTCCGCTGCCCGAGCCGTGGCTGCGCTACGCCGCGCTCGACGTGGAACTCCTGGTGGACCTGCGGGACGCCCTGGAGAAGGAGCTGGACCGGCAGGGCAAGCTGGAGTGGGCGCTCGAGGAGTTCGCCGCGATCGCGGCCGCCCCTCCCGCCGAGCCGCGCAAGGACCCCTGGCGGCGCACCTCCGGGATGCACAAGGTGCGCAGGCGGCGCCAGCTCGGTGTCGTCCGCGAGCTGTGGGAGACCCGGGACCGGATCGCCCAGCGGCGGGACGTCTCGCCGGGCAAGGTGCTGAGCGACGCGGCGATCGTGGAGGCGGCGCTGGCCGTGCCGGCCAACGTGCACGCGCTCGCCGCGCTGAACGGTTTCGGACACCGGATGGGACGGCGCCAGCTCGAACAGTGGCAGGCTGCGGTCGACCGGGTGAAGGCGCTTGCGGAGTCCGAACTGCCTCAGCAGGGGCAGCAGATGACCGGTCCGCCTCCGCCGCGGGCCTGGGCCGACAAGGACCCCGCGGCGGCCGCCCGCCTTTCCGCCGCCCGCGCGGGGGTCACCGCGCTGGCCGAGCGGCTCGACATGCCCCAGGAGAACCTGATCTCTCCGGACACGGTGCGGCGTCTGTGCTGGGAACCTCCGGTGGTGGTCAGCGGGGAGTCCGTCGCGGAGGTGCTGCGGAGGTTCGGTGCGCGGGAGTGGCAGATCGCGCAGGTGACGCCGGTGCTGGTCGCCGCGCTGTCCTCCGACGGCGCGTAATCGCCATAGCGGTTGCGCGGGTACGGCGAGTGCGGGCCGCCCGTGGCTGTTCGCGCAGTTCCCCGCGCCCCTGAAAAGCCGGCACCCCACCCTCGCCCGTCGCGGTGCCCCGGCAACCCCGACCCGCCGGTGTGACGTTCACCGCTAGCCGGGGTGGGACTGTGCAGCTACGTTACTCATAAGTAGCATGGGCTTAAGCAAGCGCTCAGCGTCCCGCACCCTGGAGGAGAGCCATCGTGCCTCGTACCGTCAGGGACGTCGTCTTCGTCGACGGCGTCCGTACCCCGTTCGGCAAGGCGGGCCCGAAGGGCATCTACCACGAGACCCGCGCGGACGACCTGGTCGTGAAGGCGATCCGGGAGCTGCTGCGGCGCAACCCCGGCCTGGACCCGCAGAAGATCGACGAGGTCGCCATCGCCGCGACCACCCAGATCGGCGACCAGGGCCTGACCCTCGGCCGGACGGCGGGCATCCTCGCCGGCCTGCCGCAGTCGGTCCCCGGCTACTCCATCGACCGCATGTGCGCGGGCGCCCTGACCGCCGTGACCTCGGTCTCCGGCTCGGTCGCCTTCGGCGCGTACGACGTGGCGATCGCGGGCGGCGTCGAGCACATGGGCCGCCACCCCATGGGCGAGGGCGTGGACCCCAACCCGCGCTTCGTGAGCGAGAAGCTGGTCGACGAGTCCGCCCTGTTCATGGGCATGACCGCCGAGAACCTGCACGACCGCTACCCCCAGATCACCAAGCAGCGCGCCGACGAGTACGCGGTGCGCTCGCAGGAGAAGGCCGCCAAGGCGTACGCCGACGGCAAGATCCAGCAGGACCTGGTACCGATCTCGGTGCGCCGCACCAACGAGGAGGCCGGTGAGACGGGCTGGGGCCTGGTCACCGCCGACGAGCCGATGCGCCCCGGCACCACGCTGGAGAACCTGGCGGGTCTGAAGACGCCGTTCCGTGTGCACGGCCGGGTCACCGCGGGCAACGCGGCCGGTCTGAACGACGGCGCCACCGCCTCCATCATCGCGAGCGAGGAGTTCGCCCGCGAGCACGGCCTGCCGGTCAAGATGCGCCTGGTGTCGTACGCCTTCGCGGGCGTCGAGCCCGAGGTCATGGGCTACGGCCCGATCCCGGCGACGGAGAAGGCGCTCGCCAAGGCGGGCCTGTCGATCTCCGACATCGGCCTGTTCGAGATCAACGAGGCCTTCGCCGTCCAGGTGCTGGCCTTCCTCGACCACTACGGCATCGCGGACGACGACGAGCGCGTCAACCAGTACGGCGGCGCCATCGCCTTCGGCCACCCGCTGGCCTCCTCCGGCGTGCGTCTGATGACGCAGCTGGCCCGCCAGTTCGAGGAGCACCCGGAGGTCCGCTACGGCCTGACCACCATGTGCGTCGGCTTCGGCATGGGCGCGACGGTCATCTGGGAGAACCCGAACTTCGAGGGGGACAAGTGAGCACCACCACCGAGCTGTTGAAGGGTGCGGCCGAGCTGTTCCCGGACGAGGTCGTGACCTCGGCGCACGTACGCCACTTCGAGCTGCCGTTCGGCGCCGGGCGCTTCGCGCTCATCACGCTGGACAACGGCTTCGACCACACCAAGCCGACCACCTTCGGTCCGGCGTCGCTGGCGAACCTGAACGCCGCCATCGACCAGGTCGAGAAGGAGGCCGCGGACGGCGAGATCGTCGGCGTCGGCGTCACCGGCAAGCCGTTCATCTTCGCGGTCGGCGCCGACCTCAAGGGCGTCGAGCTGCTGAAGAGCCACGAGGACGCGCTCGCCATCGGCAAGGGCGGCCACGCGGTCTTCAAGCGCCTGTCCCACCTGGCGGTGCCGACCTTCGCCTACTACAACGGCGCGGCCATGGGCGGCGGCGTCGAGGTCGGTCTGCACTGCACCTACCGGACCGTCTCCAAGTCCCTCCCGGCGTTCTCGCTGCCCGAGGTCTTCCTCGGTCTGGTGCCCGGCTGGGGCGGCTGCGCCCTGCTGCCGAACCTGATCGGCGCCGACAAGGCCGTCTCGGTCATCATCGAGAACAGCCTCAACCAGAACCGTCAGCTCAAGGGCAGGCAGGTCTTCGAACTCGGCATCGCGGACGCGCTGTTCGAGGGCGCGGACTTCCTGGAGCAGTCGCTGATCTGGACCGCCCAGGTCCTCAAGGGCGACCTCGTCGTCGAGCGCCCGGAGATCGACCGGGGCGAGGCGTGGGACCAGGCGGTCGCCAAGGGCCGCTTCATCGCGGACTCCAAGGTGCACGGCGCCGCCCCGGCCGCCTACCGCGCTCTCGACATCATCGAGGGTGCCAAGGACGGCGACCTGGACAAGGGCTTCGACGCCGAGGACCAGGCGCTCGCCGACCTCATCATGGGCGGCGAACTGCGCGCGGGCATCTACTCGTTCAACCTGGTGCAGAAGCGCGGCAAGCGCCCGGCCGGCGCGCCGGACAAGGCGCTGGCCCGTCCGGTCACCAAGGTCGGTGTCGTGGGCGCCGGTCTGATGGCTTCCCAGCTCGCGCTGCTCTTCCTGCGCCGCCTGGAGGTGCCGGTCGTGCTGACCGACATCGACCAGGAGCGCGTCGACAAGGGTGTGGGTTACGTCCACGCCGAGATCGACAAGCTGCTCGCCAAGGGCCGTATCCACCAGGACAAGGCCAACCGCCTCAAGGCGCTGGTGACCGGTGTCCTGGACAAGGCCGAGGGCTTCGCGGACGCCGACTTCATCATCGAAGCCGTGTTCGAGGAGATGGGCGTCAAGCAGAAGGTGTTCGCGGAGGTCGAGGCGGTCGCCCCGGCGCACGCGATCCTGGCCACCAACACCTCCTCGCTGTCGGTGTCGGAGATGGCGTCGAAGCTGAAGCACCCCGAGCGGGTCGTCGGCTTCCACTTCTTCAACCCGGTCGCGATCCTGCCGCTCCTGGAGATCGTGCGCGGCGAGCAGACGGACGACGCCTCGCTCGCGACCGCGTTCGCGGTGGCCAAGAAGCTGAAGAAGACCGCGGTGCTGGTGAAGGACGCCCCGGCGTTCGTCGTCAACCGCATCCTGACCCGCTTCATGGGCGAGATCCAGAACGTCATCGACGAGGGCACCCCGGTCGAGGTCGCGGAGAAGGCAGTCGAGCCGCTCGGCCTGCCGATGTCCCCGCTGGTGCTCCTGGAGCTGGTCGGTCCCGCGATCGGTCTGCACGTCTCGGAGACCCTCAACCGGGCCTACCCGGACCGCTTCACGGTCTCCCCGAACCTCAAGGCGGTCGTCGAGGCGGGCAAGCGCGGCTTCTACGTCTACGACTCCGGCAAGCCGGAGCTGGACCCCGAGGTCGCGGCGCTGCTCAAGCAGGGCGACACCGCCCTGACGGAGGAGCAGGTCCGCGCCCGCGTCCTGGACGCGGTGGCCGAGGAGATCGGCCTCATGCTGGACGAGGGCGTGGTCGCGGAGGCGCAGGACATCGACCTGTGCCTGATCACCGGCGCCGGCTGGCCCTTCCACCTGGGCGGCATCACGCCGTACCTGGACCGTGAGGGTGTCTCCGAGCGGGTGAACGGCAAGCGGTTCCTGGAGCCGGGCGCGGCGAGCGTGCCCGCGTAACGCTCCCCCGCATCACGAAGGGCCCCCGCGGCGACGCGGGGGCCCTTCGCTGTTCCCGTCCGTCCTGGTTCCGCCCTTCTTGCCCGGTGTTCACGATCGTTCACAACTCCCCCACCAGTTGTTCATGTTGAGGATATGGCTGGTTAGAATCTTGCAAGCTTCCGTAAGGAAGTCGGTTCACCTCTCACAGAAGCGAGCAAGACACTTCATGGACACGGCACTTCCGGAACTTTCGCCGAATCTCGCCACCGTGGACCGGCGGAAGGTCGTCAGCGAGACCGACACCTGGGGTGCCGTTCCGGTCGAGTACCGCTTCCGTGCCGCCGACGCCGACGTCCGTCATCTGGTCGTGGTCTTCTCCGGCCTCGGCGCCCCCAACGGCTACCATTTCGCGGGCCGTTCGCTGAACGCGCTGCGCGCCAACGTCCTGTGGATCAAGGACGACTTCGACGGCCACTACAGCTACTACATGTGCCGCTCGATGGACTTCGGCATCGAGGACTCCGTCCACCGCCTCGTCGAATCCACCATGGCCCGTCTGGGACTGACGCGCGATCAGGTCAGCCTGCTGGGCGTCTCCAAGGGTGGCAGCGCGGCGCTCTACTACGGTCTGAAGTACGGGTACCGCAACATCGTGACCGTCGTGCCCCAGTTCCTGGTGGGCAGTTACGTGCGCGACCGCGCCGTGACCGGACGCTACATGCTCGGCGAGGACATGCCGCAGGAGCACGTCGACACCCTCGACGAGGCGATCCCGGAGATGCTGCGCGTGCGCGGCGGCCAGGGGCACAACGTCTATCTGTTCACCTCCGAGGCCGACGAGCAGTACGAGACGGAGATCGCGCCCCACCTCGACCACTTCTGGGCCTGCGACAACTTCAACCTGATCAAGACCCGTTCGGAACTGGTCCGCCAGCACGGTGAAGTCTCCGCCTACAACCTCCAGTTGATCCTGGGCGTGCTGGCCGCGCTGGCCGAGGGCGGGGAACCGCGCCTGGGCTTCCTGGAGAACGGCGACCCGCACGTGGACGAGGAGGAGCGGCGGCGCCATCTGTCCGCCCTGCGCACCTCGGACGCCCTGACCGCCGTCCTCACCCAGCAGGAGGTGCGCGGCAGCCATCTGCTGCTGAGCGGCGAGGCGTTCATACCCGGCGAGTCGCCGTACGGCGAGTACCGGGAGACCAAGTCCCTGGTCCTCGAAAACGGCGGCAGGCAGTGGGAGTTCCCGCTGACGACGACCGAGGCGAAGTACACCTACAGCCGCTGGTTCGACGGCTTCGCGCGGGACTACGCGGACGGCGGCTTCGCGCCCGAGGCCCCCGCCGGCATCCCGCTGCGGGGCGTGCCGAGCGGGGTCTACGACCTCTCGGTGCGCGTCACCAGCCCCTCGGAGGGCATCGACCGCCGCACCCCGCTGGTCGCCCGGCGCCCCTTCGACATCCGGCGCCCCTACGGCGGCCTGGAGATCGTGCTCACCGGTGACGAGAAGCGGGTGCGGGTCATGCGCCGCGCGGTCATCGGCCACTTCTCCCAGGAGACCGTCTTCTCGCTGGAGAAGAGCTGGCTGGAGGAGCGCGCGCTGCACGTGGAGGGCGTGTTCTTCGTGCACGGCGTGGAGGCGGACTCCCACCAGCACGCCATGTACTACCTGGTACTGCGCGGCACGAAGTCCACGCACTCCTTCCGGCTGGGCAAGTCCCACCGCCCGAACGCCGTCCGCCCGCACGTGCGCCGCGGCGACTACGGCACCTACGACTACGGCTACTTCGCCAGCTCGGGCTACAAGGGCGTCACGCTGCCGGAGACGGCGTCCGGCGAGTACGAGATGTACATCTCGATGAGCACGGGCGGGGCGCTGTTCTCGGCGTCGGCCGGATCGATCACGATCTGACGGTCCGTCACGTCATGTCATGACGATGTGTCACCTCGCGGGCCCGTCCGGCAGAATGGCCAGCCCGTCGGCGACCGGGCGCTCGCGCACGGGGCCGTCCTCGGTGTCGCGGGGGCGGTTGCGCAGGTGCCCGCGGAGCACCACCGAGGTGGAGCCGCCGCCGTCCAGGTTGACCGCGTCCACCGCGCCGAGGGACCGGGCGAGCCCTGCCGCCTCGGCCGGGGTGGCGCCCACGCTCTCGCGGCGGGAGCGGCCGTCGACGGCGATGAGCAGCAGGGTGCCGTCGGCCGTGACGGCGGCCACGGTGCGTGGTTCCCGGCGCGGCCCGAGCAGCGCGGTGGCCGTCGGGTCGAACGCCCCGGCGCGCAGCAGTCGGGCGCTGCCGCCGACGGCCGTGTCGACGGGTCCGGGCAGCGGCAGACCCGCCGGGGCGGTGATCCGCTCCGAGACGGCCGGCCGGGTGCCCGGCACCGCGTGCGCACGCAGCCACGCGGCGCCGGTGCCGATGCCGTACAGCGAACTGCCGCCCTCGGGCAGCGGTCCGCCCGCCGGGGTGCGCAGCCGCAGGACCCTCCCGTCGGCGGCGAGCAGCGCCTCGGTGCTGCCCTCGGTGCCGGGCGGGGTGTCGCCGCCCCACTCGGGGGCGAAGGAGACCACCTCGTCCGGGTCCGTGCACAGCCCCTCGAACGGCTTCTCCTGAAGGCGGCCCGTGGTGGCGAGGCGGTCGCCGCCGGTTCCTCCGCAGCCGAGTATGCGGCCGGGGACCCGGTCCACGCCGTCGAGTTCGCGGACCGCGCCGTCGGCCGCGCGCAGCCCTCCCCTGGTGGCGACCTCGGCTACCCGGGCTTCGAGGCGTCCGCCGGCGTGACCGAGGAGAAGGGCGGGGCGGCCGTCGAGGGCCTCGCTGAGCACCCTGCCGTGTTCGGCGTACAGCCCGATGGGGTCGCCCTCGTAGCCGGAGTGGTGGTGGCCGGTGCGGATGTCGAAGTAGGTGCCGTTGATCGCGGCGAGCGCGTCGGAGCGGTTGGCCAGGGTGCGCACGGTGTCGGAGCGGGTCATGTCGGCGCCGTGCACACCGGTGACGCGCACCCCGGCGTCGGGGGCGACGCTGAGCACGGTCAGCCGCACGGGCGCGCCGGGGCCGAGACTACGGGTGAGCTGCCGGAAGCCGAAGCCCGCGGGCAGAGCGGCCGTGCCGGGGTCCGCCGGAGCCGAAGCCGCCGGGACCGAGGAGCCGGGCGGGTCCGGCGAAGGCGCCGGAGCCGGCCGGCCCGAGGACACCGCGGTCGGTGCCGAGCAGCCTGCCGGGGTCACCGCGAGCGCGACGGCCAGGACCGCGCCCCGCAGCCGCCGGACGCTAGCCATGCACGGCCAGCGCACCCGGGGAGTCCCCGAGGTCGCCGACGTGCACGGTCACCTCGGACCACACCCGGTGCCCGTCCTCGCCCTCGAAGGCCAGCTCGAAGCGGTCGTAGCCGAGGTGATCGGGGTGGGCCTGGTAGCTGACGCCGCCGTCCGGCGCGTAGGTCAGCAGTCCGCGCCGGGCACGGCCGACGGCGACCAGGCGCAGACCGGGGACCGGGGTGTGGCCGGGCGGGAGCAGGGCGCGGCCGCCGGGGCGCAGGGTGACGCACTGGCCGGGCAGCCAGTGCCGGCGCACCCGGAAACCGGTGTCGCAGACGGCGGCCGAGGGCACCAGGCGGTCCCCCTCCGCCGCCATCACACCGACGACGATCCGGGGCAGCACCGTGGCGCCGTCGGGTGCCTCGGGGTCGATACGGATCACGCAGCTCACGGTACGCGGCTCGTCGTCCTCGGTGACGTAGGTGGCGTATCTGCCGTTGTTCAGCAGGCTCAGCCCCGGGTGGCGGAGCATCGCGGCGCCCGGGGCGAGGGAGTCGTCGATGAGGTAGCCGTAGGTGCGGTAGGCGCCCTCGACGGGGGTGAGGGTCAGGGAGAGGGTGATCTCCTGTCCCGGGGTGACGGGCAGCGCGGGGTCGGCGTCGGCGACGAGACGCAGGGTGCCGAGGGCCTCGGCGGCGCCGGGGTGGGTGACGTGCGCGAAGGCCAGGGGATGGTGGTCGTTCATCGGGGTCCTAGGTCGTCCGGGCTTTCCGCGTAGGGCACCGCCTCCAGTGGCACCGGGGCGTCCAGGTCGCGGAAGTGCTCCGGGGTGAGCAGCCCCTGCCGGTTCAGTTCGGCCGCCACGAAGCGGGCGCACTCGACGGCGCCGCGCTCCCTGAGGTGGGTGTTGTCGCGCAGCCCGTCTGGGTGGGCCGGGTGCTCGCCGGGTTCGAGGTGGCCGAAGAGGGCGCGGCTGCCCGTGTCGCCCGCGCGGCGCCACTGGACGGCGCTCCACTCCCCGAGGTCCACCACGGGCACGCACAGGCTCGCGCCGAGTTCGCGCACGGCGGCGTGGTACATCCCGAGCGGCCGGAGCAGATTGCCCTGGTCGTCGAAGAGGCGGCGTTCGTAGCTGGTCAGCAGCACGGGGTGGGCGCCCCGGTCGCGGGCGCCGTGGACGTGGGCGCGCAGGGCCCGCTGGTAGTCGCCGAAGGGCTCGGTGCCGCGCGGGTCGTCGGTGTGGACGTCGTTGAGGCCGAAGCAGGCGAGCAGCAGATCGCCGGGGGCGATCCGGTCGAGGACCGCCGTGAGGCCGCCGGACTCCACGAAGGTGCGCGAACTGGCTCCCGGACGGGCGGAGTTGACCACCTCGGCGTGGGTGAGGAACAGCGGCAGCGCCTGCCCCCAGCCGGCCAGCGGGGCCGCGTCGCGGCGGCGGGCGGCCGTGCCGGAGTCGCCGGTGAGGAAGATCCTGGACGTCGTCATGTCAGCCCCTTCCCGCCTGCTGCGGCTCCGGGCGGCCCATGACGAGCGGCGCGGAGGGCAGTCCGGGGTCGCCCGCGACGGCGGCGTCCATGGTGGCGATCACGTCGTAGGCGCGGCGGCAGTTGTTGGTGTCGCGCAGGACGAAGAACTCCTCCGCGCGGCGCCGGTACTGCGGTTCGACCTCGAAGCCGCGCTCGATGGAGGCGATGATCGCCTCGACGGCGTGGTCGACGGTGGCGCAGGCGGGGCCGAAGCCGTCCCGGCCCAGGTCGAAGTAGCCGCGCTTGTAGTGCTTGCTGTAGAAGCTCTCGTCGTCGAAGTTGGTGTAGACGATCGGCTTGCCCATGTAGGCGACGTCGAAGAACACCGAGGAGTAGTCGGTGACCAGCATCGAGCACTCGCGCATGGCGAGCTGGACGTCGCGTCCGGTGGTGGAGACCGTGATCGACGGGTGGTCGATGCGGAAGTGCTTCAGGTAGGGCCGGATCTCGTAGTGCGGCATGAACTCGAGCTGCACGTCGTGGCGTCGGCACGCCGCGAGCAGCCGCTCGTCGCGCAGCAGCGCCGAGAAGAAGCGGTAGTACTCGGAGGCGGCGAACGGGATCTCCGGCTTGGCCGCCTTGTTGTACGAGGGCGCCACGATGTCGCGCCGCCAGGTGGGCATGATCAGCACGCGGCGCGGTCCGCGCACCGGCTCCAGGGCGTCGAAGCGCGGCAGTCCGGTGGCGGCGACGCGGTCGTAGCCGTAGCCGCAGTGCTCGGCGTAGTAGGCGCGTTCGCTGCGTCCGGTGGTGAGCACCATGTCGACGTTGGTGACCTGGGCGTGGATGGAGGGCGCCACGTCGTTGTAGACCACGCCGTGCTGGAGGAAGACCCGCTTGTAGCGCAGCAGATCGCCGTAGCCGGTGAGGAAGGCGCGCTTGGACAGGCCGGGGAAGCCGAGGTACGCCTCCAGGTCGTAGGCGTTGATCAGCCTGCTGGCGTGCAGCAGATAGACCCGGTACTTCCAGGACAGGCGGTCGATGACGCGGCCGAGCGGTGCCACCTTGGCGCGGTCGGCCGCGGTGCCGTTGATGGCGTAGTACACCCGGCGGCGGCGCTCGTTGGTCCGTATCCACTTGAACAGGTGGTACGAGTTGTCCTGCGCGGTGTCCTCGCGCTCGCCGATGATCCAGATGTCCTTGCCGCGCAGCCACGGGTGGAAGAGCCAGTAGAGCATCCGGGTGCGCCAGCCGGGGCGGCCGGGCAGGGCCATGCGGAACGCCGTGAAGAAACGTTTCGTCTTGTGGGTGAGCCGCTTCACCGCACCCGAGACCCGGCGCAGCGTGATCTTCTCGTCCGCGTCGATGTCCAGGATCACGGTGGCCCGGCCCGCGCGGTGCACGCCCTTGAAGCGGTGCAGCATCTGGCGCGGGTCCACCGGGGCGTCCAGATGCCGGTCGCCGTCGTGCACGCGCAGCGTGAGGGTGAGGTCCCGGTTGTTCAGCGAGGCGAAGTCCTCGGGCCGCACCACGGCGCGCCAGCCGCTGTACCAGTCCTGCTCCTTGCGGGTGCGCCAGCGGTCGCGCCGGTACACCTGGCCGACGGGGACGGCACGTTCGGTCTGCCCGTCGGACAGGACGAGTTCGAGCCGGTTGTCGAAGAGGTGGGCGATGTCGACGCCCGAGAGGACCATGAGTCCCTCGAAGACGATCCGCTCCGTGTCGACATGGCAGGTCTCCAGCACGAACCGGTGCCGGTCCACGCGCAGCAGCGCGGTGTCCGCCCGGTCCACGGCGAGCCTGCGGAAGATCCCCTCGTCGTCGAGGTACAGATGCGGCCGGAACTCGGGCGCGGTGTACGGGTCGCAGAACAGGTCGAGGTTGCCGGTGCGCACCGCGTGGTGCTGGGTGCGCGCGAGGGCGGCCGTGGCGTACTGGAGCACCAGGTCGTCGGGGATGTCCGCGTAGACCTGGCACAACGCCGGGAAGACGGCCGCCAGTTCGTCACGGCTCATGATCCGGTGCAGATTGCGCAGATACGGCTGGAAGGTCCGCACCACGAACCGCTGCGCCAGGCGCAGGGTGCGCGGGTCCAGCTCCGCGGCCCGGCGCAGGACGTGCCGGCACAGCCGGATCAGCTCCTGTGCCTTGACCGGGTCGTTCCACGGCAGGTCGAAGAGCGAGTCGTGCTGCTCGCCGTCGCGCTCGTAACAGGTGGCGCCCGGCGCGATGGTGACCCGGCGGGCGTGCAGCAGCGCGGGCACGCTCAGCCAGGCGTCCTCGAAGCCGGGGCCCTGCCCGCAGCGCAGCCGTTCCTCGCGGACCAGGCTGGTGCGCAGCAGCTTGGCGCTGAGGCTGGTGGAGAACACCAGGTACGGAGCGTCGCGCAGCCGCTCCACCTTGGCGGGCGTCGGCCCGAAGTAGCGCGCCCACGCCTCGTCGCCGGCCCTGCTCGGCTGGGGGAAGTTGTCGCTGCGGCCCACCGCGACGTCCGCCTTGGCGGCGCGGGCGGCGTGCAGCAGCCGGTGCACGCTGTCCTGGCCGAGGATGTCGCGGGCGCGGGCGAACATGACGTACGGCGCGGTGACATGGCGCAGGCCGTGGTCGAAGGCGGCGCGCATCCCCATGGCGATCTGGGAGACGACGGTGACGTTCGGCCAGCGGGCCGCGAACTCCTCGATCTGGTGGGCGGTGGCGTCGGTCGAGCCGTCGTCGACCAGGATCACCTGGGTGCCCGCGAAGTCCCGCTGGCTGTCGAGGGAGCCGAGGAACTCGGGCAGGTTGTACTCGTCGTTGTGGCAGTGGACGACCACGGCGGCGCCGTAGCGCTCACGGCGGGCGAACGGCTCCGGCATCCGCTCCGTGGTCCACCAGGTCCAGGGCGTGCCGCGCCGGTCGGGCCTGGCCTGCTGCTCCCTGGTCTCCGGGCGCAGCGCGAGGTTGCCGCTGACGGTCTCGTACATCTCGTACGTCGTCCCGGCACCGGTGTAGCGCTCCGCCTCGATGTCGACGCCGCGCACGCAGACCGCCGTGGTGGCGCGCTCGCCCGCGTGCCGCATCTGCACGAGGAGGTTCCACACCGCCGGGCGCTCCAGGGCGCCGAGGGTCGCGTCCAGGGAGATGGTGGCGTGGTAGCGGATGTACTCCTCGTCCACCTCGATGCCGGTGACCGGGAAGGTGTGGTCGGTCTTCGGACCCCGGCAGCGCAGGACGGCGACGAGTTCCGGCTTGTCCTTGGGTCCGACGCGGCCGAACTGGTTGCGGATGAAGCCGGTGAGGTGGAGTTCGCCGCCGGTGATCTCCAGCCGGGTCGCCTGGTTGAACAGCCGGGCGTCGGAGAGCCGGCCGCCCGTCAGGTCGAGGTCGGTGACGTCGAGGAACCGCTCGGCGTCCGGGCGGCCGAGCAGCGAGCCGGACCAGAAGACCCGGCCGTCGCGCTCCACCAGGTCGGAGCTGAGCACCGGGCGCCGCTGGGTGAAGTCGGCGGCGCTGAGGGCGACGTCGGGCCTGCCCTGCATGAGCCCGAAGCCGCGTACCCGCTCCAGCGGTCCGGTGAGGTCCCAGCACTCCTCGGGGAGCGTGCGCAGATAGGGGCCGGTGGCGCGCAGGAAGCCCTCGCGGTAGGCGTCGTCGCCCGCGCGGAGGGCGCCCATGTAGAGCCCGAGGTCGTGCGAGAGGAACTTGGCCGCCTTGCGGGCGATCAGTTCGTCGGCGCCCTGACGGGCGAGGAAGTCGTCGGTCCACTGGTGGACGAGCACCCGGTCGCGGATGCTGCGCAGTTCGCCGCGCCGGTTGGTCAGCGACGGGGTGTCCGACTCGCGCTCCCAGATCCACCGGTAGACCGGGGCGGTGAGCAGGCTGACCGTGCCCGCGAACCAGTAGGCGAGCGTGGAGAAGTAGGTGTCCTCGAAGTGGACGCCCTGCGGGAAGCGGATGCCGTGCTCGTGCAGGAACTCCGTGCGGTACAGCTTGGCCGCCGCGATCGGGTCCTCGAACAGCTCGGGCATGGCGGCCAGTCCGCCCTCCACCGTGCGGTCGGCGCCGTAGAGCTGCGGCTGCCAGACGGTGTTCTCGCCCTTGTCGAGGTTGACGCGGATCGCCCGCCCCGCGGTGATGTCGGCGCCGGTGGCCAGCGCGGAGGCGAGCAGCGTCTCGCAGGCGCGGTGCGGCAGTTCGTCGTCGGCGTCGAGGAACATCAGGTACTGCCCGGTGGCGATCTCGATGCCGTGGTTGCGCGGGGAGCCCACGCCGCCGCTGTTGCGGGTGCGGACCACGACCTGGACCCGGGGGTCCTTCTCGGCGTACCGGTGGGCGACCGCGAGGGTGCCGTCGGTGGACGCGTCGTCCAGGACCAGCACTTCGAGGTTGCGGTGGGTCTGGCCGAGCGCCGAGCGCAGCGCCCGGTCGAGGGTGGCGCTCGCGTTGTAGGCGGCGACCACGATCGTGACGGTGTACGCGGAGGCGTCGGCGTAGGTGAGCGTGTCCACGTCGGCGAGGGCGCCCCGGGCGGGGGGCGCGGGCGACGTGGTGGGTGCGGTGGCTGCGTTCGGTTCGTTCATCGCGCGAATCCCTCGTCCGTCCAGGGCTGAGACTGGGCGTGAGGCTGGGTCTGGTACTCGGGGTACTGCGGGGACGGGTGCCGGGAGTGCTGCGGGTACGGGTCGGGATCGGGCTCGGAGTACGGCTCGAACCAGGAGTCGTGGGCGGCAGGGGCGGGCTGCTCGTAGGGCTCGTACGACGCGTGGTCCGGGTACGGCTCGTACTGCTCGTACTGCTCGTACTGCTCGTACTGGGGCTGGGGCTGGGGCTGGGGTTGCTGGTACGGGTCGTACTGCTCGTACCGCTCCTGGTGCGGGAAGCCGAGGCGTTCCTCGCGGGAGGGGAAATGGTCCCGGTCCTCGGCGCCGTGCTGCGGCTGGCTGGGGATGCCGGGGGCGAGCGGGGCGTCGGGCACCGGCCAGTCGTCCTCGGTCCAGGCGGCGGGGTCCGGGGCGGGAGCAGAAACGTTTCGCTGGGTCGCCATGTCCCGCACGACCCGGTTGAAGTCCCGTGTGGAGAGCCAGAACTTGTACATGATGAACAGCTCGAAGGCCAGCAGCAGGGCGGCCGAGGCGGCTGTGGTCCACAGGATGCGGCCGAGCAGCGGGCCCACGATGAAGACGAACATCTGGAACTCGATGCCGCTGAACAGATGCGGGCGTATGCGGGTGCGCAGCATGGCGCGGCGGACGCGGGTGTACCAGGGGAACTGGTCGCGGAACTGCTCGTGCAGGTCGACGACCGGGGCGTCGGCCTCGGCGCGGAGGGTCTCCACGGGGGTGGCCGGGTTGTCGCGCAGCAGGTCCTCCATGAAGACCAGCCGGCCCTCGCCCCGGGCGTCGCGCCGGGCGCGCTCGGCCTCGGCCCGCTCCGCGGCGGTCCGTTCGAGCTTGGTGCGCATGGACTGGCGCATCTTGTAGATCTGGAGCGCGTCCAGGTAGCGCAGCATGTCGAGGAAGACGACGCCGAGCGCGGCCAGCAGGAAGCGCGGATCGTCGGTGCGCAGATACTGACCGCCCATCAGGGCGAGGGCGCAGGCCAGCACGCGGACGCGGTCGAAGACGTAGTCGAGCCAGCCGCCGAAGACCGAGCCGTTGCCCTTGAGGCGGGCGAGCTTTCCGTCGATGCAGTCGAGGACGAAGCTGAAGTGGTAGAGCAGCGCGCCGACGACGAGGGAGACGGTGTCTCCCCTGGCGAAGAAGCCCGCCGAGGCGAGTCCGACGAAGAGCGCGGCCCAGGTGACCCCGTTGGGGGTGATGAACCGGAAGCGGGCCACCACCATCAGCAGCCGGGTGGCCAGCGGGTCGACCAGGAACACGGTCCACCAGGCATCGCGCTTCTTGCAGGTCAGCTTCTGTACCGCCCGCAGCGACAGCTTGGCCATAACCCCTCAGATACGCACCGGACGAGACGGAATTCTCCCGTGGCGCGAAGGGCGCCCGACGGGTTGCTCAGGGACGCACCTGCGGATTCACAGAACCATCACATGAGATGGTGAACTTTAACAATGCTTCAACTAAGTGTCGACGCGTGATCACCCTCCATACACGGCGAGCTTGATCACAGGACCTTCGGTACAACCTTTTGCCGACTTCGGTGCTCATGTCTGCGTAACCCGTCTCCGACCGGGCTCACTCGGGGCACTTCGCGTATTGACCATTTGCGATCAAGGGCTCTGGCGCAGTGAGCGCATCGGCTACCGGATGTTTACAGATGCCTCACTTTTCCTACAGGATCAGTCAATCTTCCGCCGTAGCACGCCACTTCCACTCGCCCCGCGGGGCACGACCCACGAGGAACCCGACGCACGATGAGTCATGTCTCGACGCCCCAGCAGAGCGAACCCGGAACGCCCGCCGGACCCGGCACCGGCAAGGCCCCGAAGCGGGGGCGCCGCACCGGCCGGAAGATCCTCATCGCCCTCGCCGTCGTCCTGGTCGCCGCGGGCGGCACGGGCTACTGGCTCTACGACAGCCTCGACTCCAACATCAAGGGCGTCGACCTCGACCGGGCCATCGGTGACAACCGCCCGGAGAAGCTGCCGACCTCCGGGCAGAACCTGCTCGTGCTCGGCTCCGACTCGCGCGCCGGCGCCAACGCGGCCCTGCACACCGGCCATGTCTCCGGCGCCCGTTCCGACACCGCGCTGGTGATCCACATACCCGAGGGCCGGAAGAAGGCCGTCGCGATCAGCATCCCGCGCGACACCCTCGTGACCCGGCCCGAGTGCACGACCCGCAGCGGCAAGCAGCTCCCCTCGGCGCACCGCGTCATGTTCAACTCGGTCTACTCGGTGGCCGGTCCGGCCTGCGTGGTCAAGACCGTCGAGCAGATGTCGGGCGTCCGCCTCGACCACTTCGTGGAGATCGACTTCGCCGGGTTCCAGGGGCTGGTCGACGCGATAGGCGGCGTGCCCGTCACGGTGGACCGCGACATCCACGACTCCCACAGCGGCCTCGACCTGAAGGCGGGCACGACCCGGCTGACCGGCAAGCAGGCCCTGCAGTTCGTCCGCACCCGGCACGGCATCGGCGACGGCAGCGACCTCGGGCGCATCGGGCTCCAGCAGAAGTTCCTGATCTCGCTGCTCTCCGAGATCAAGCAGCAGGACCTGCTGGGCAGCCCCACCAAGGCGTACACCGTCGCGGACAAGCTCACCCAGTCGCTCACGACCGACTCCGGGCTCGACTCCCTCACCAAGCTCGCGGAGTTCAGCCGCAGCATGAACGGCGTCGACCCCGAGACCATGGAGACGATCATGCTCCCGGTCCGCTACGACACCCAGGACCCCAACCGGGTCGTGGCCGCCGAACCGCAGGCCAAGGAGCTGTGGAAGGCCGTGCGCTCGGACGAGACGATCCCCGAGTCGGCCAAGAAGTCCCCGGCCAGGGGCGGCGACACCCCCTGAGTGCGACGGGCTTCGGGACGGCACGCGCCGTCGCGGGGCCCCGGCCCGCTCAGACCTCGCGCCATGCCTCGAGGGCGAGACCCGGCTCGTCCTTGCGGCGGGTCAGCAGCAGGCGCCCGCTGGAGGGGGAGAGCGCGGCGGCGACCGTCCGGCCGTGCTCGTCCGTCGCGAGCGACACCACGGCGTCCTCGGCGAGCTTCGGGCCCGACTCGGCCCACCAGGCCCCGGCCGACTCCAGCTCCGTGGGGTACGCGGCGAACGCCACCCGGGAGTTCGCGGTGCGCTGGGCGAGCAGGGTGCAGTCGTGCCCGTCGAGGGTGCAGCGGACGGCGGCCACCGGGCCCGGTCCGGCGGCGGGCAGCAGCGCGGTGGGCTCGGCGCCGGGGCGCCAGGCGTACAGGGTGCCGGAGTCGTCCGCGAAGAAGAGGGTCGTGTACGCGGGGGACGTGGCGAGCGCGTACAGGGTGCCGGGGCGGACGGCGGTCTCCAGGGCTTCCTTGAGGACCGGTTCGGCGCCCGCTTTTTCCTGGCGCCAGTGCAGGATGCCGCCGGGCACCGCCGCGTACAGCTCGATCAGGCCGGACTCCCCCGTCACCGCCGCCAGACCGTCCTGGACGTCGTGGCCCTTGAGGTCCTTCCAGGGCTCCCAGCCGCCCTTCTCCTTCTGGACGGCCGCGCTCACCCCGCCGGCGTCGTTGCGCACGAAGACATGGGCGCGGCCCTGGGCGTCCACGGCGACGGCGGGGGTGCCGGTGCGCGGTCCCTTCCTGTCCGGGTGGCCGATGGGGGTCCAGTCCAGCGGGGCGAGATGGGCGCGGAAGTGGGTCGAGTGCACCAGGCCCGCCTCGCCCTTCACTGTGGGGCGCCAGGAGACGAGGTGGGCATAGCCGTCGGCGCCCTGGCCGAGGGCCAGGACGGGGTGCAGTCGCTGTTCGCCGCCCGCCTTGCGCGGTGCGGTCCAACCGCCGCCCGGCCCGCGTTCCGCCCGGCACAGGACGGCGTCGCCCGAGAGCCGGTAGACACTGAGCCGGCCGTCGCGGCCGCATATGAGCCAGTCGCCGTTCACGGAATCACCATAAACGGCCCGGTCCGGGCGCTGTCCCGCGCCCCCTCGGGACGGGCGTGGGAGGCTGGAGGCATGGACGACGTGCAAGGCAACGCTGACCAGGACGGCCCGCTCCTCGCGATCGTGGACTGCGCGAACGTCGTCGGTTCGCGCCCCGACGGCTGGTGGCGCGACCGCAAGGGCGCCGCCGAGCGGCTGCGGGACCGGCTGGCCGCCGACGGTCTGCCCGGGCGCACGGAGGACGTGGAGATCGTGCTGGTCGTGGAGGGCGCGGCGCGCGGGGTCGAGTCGGTGCCCGGGGTCCGGGTGGAGTCCGCTCCCGGCAGCGGCGACGACTGGATCGTGGAGCTGGTCGCCGGTGCCGGCGACCGCGACCGTCTGGTGGTCACGGCCGACCGCGAACTGCGCCGCCGGGTGGGCGATCTGGGCGCGGACGTGTCCGGTCCCCGTACCGCCCTGGGCTGAGTCCGCCCGCGGCGCCGGTGCCGCCCGCGCTCAGCGGGCACCGCCCTCCGAGGGGGTCTCCTTCGCCTCTTCCCGCTGCCGTACCGCGAGGCGGCTGTGGGTGCGCCCGTAGGCGAAGTAGACGACGAAGCCGATCGCCATCCAGATGGCGAAGCGGAGCCAGGTCTCGGCGGGCAGGTTGACCATCAGCCACAGCGAGGCGCACACCGAGAGGATCGGCAGGAACGGCACCCAGGGGGTGCGGAACGCGCGGGGCAGGTCGGGGCGGGTCCTGCGCAGGATGATCACGCTGAGCGCGACGACGACGAACGCGAACAGCGTGCCGATGTTCACCAGCTCGGCCAGCTCGCTCAGGCTGGTGAAGCCCGCGATGACCGCGATGATCACGCCGAGCAGGATGGTCGGCCGGTGCGGGGTGCGGAAGCGCGGGTGGACGCGGGAGAAGAAGCGGGGCAGCAGTCCGTCCCGGCTCATCGCGAAGAACACCCGGGTCTGGCCGAGCAGCAGGATCATGCACACGGTCGTCAGACCGATCACCGCGCCGAAGCTGATGACCCCCGCGAACCAGGGGTGCCCGAGCGACTTGAAGGCGTCCGCGAGCGGCGCCTCGATCGACAGCTTGGTGTACTTCTGCATCCCGGTCACCACGATGGACACCGCGACGTAGAGCAGGGTGCAGATGATCAGCGAGCCGAGGATGCCGCGCGGCATGTCCCGCTGCGGGTTGCGGGTCTCCTCGGCGGCGGTGGCGACGATGTCGAACCCGATGAACGCGAAGAACACGACCGAGGCGGCGGTGAAGATGCCCATCACCCCGAAGTTCGCCGGGGCCCAACCGAACATGAGCTGGATCAGCGGGGCGCTCAGGTCGCCGCCAGCCTTGGCAGGTTGGGCCGGCGGGATGAACGGGTCGTAGTTGGAGCCCGTGACGAAGAAGGCGCCGCCGATGATCACGATGAGCACCACGATCACCTTGATGGCGACGACCACGGAGGTGATCCGCGCCGAGAGCTTCATGCCGACGACCAGCACGGCGGTCAGCAGCAGCACCAGCGCGGCCGCGAGCACGTCGAAGCCGAACCCGGTGGCGCCGTCCCGGCCGGAGAGATACGGGGGCAGGGTGGCGCCCCAACTGTCCAGCAGCGAGCGGATGTAGCCGGACCAGCCGACCGCCACCACCGCCGTGCCCAGCGCGAACTCAAGGACCAGGTCCCAGCCGATGATCCAGGCGGGCAGTTCGCCCAGGGAGGCGTACGAGAAGGTGTACGCGGACCCGGCCACCGGGACCGTGGAGGCGAACTCGGCGTAGCAGAGCGCCGCCAGACCGCAGACGATGCCGGCCACGACGAAGGACAGCGCGACCGCGGGGCCCGCGTTGTTCTTCGCCACCTGGCCGGTGAGGACGAAGATGCCGGTGCCGATGATGACACCGACGCCGAAGACGGTCAGGTCGAGGGCGGAGAGGGACTTCTTGAGGGAATGCTCGGGTTCTTCCGTGTCCCGGATGGACTGCTCGACGTTCTTCGTCCGGAAGAGCGTGCTCACACCTACCTACCTCCCACGCTCGTCGACCTCGACATGATCGAGAGGGCCGGGGATTCGTCTGCCCCGGCACTGGCAGGTTCACGCAGGCGGGCCGGTTCCGCCACCTGGAGAGGCGGCGGAACCGGCCCGGAGGGTTGTTCCTGGAGCGCGCGTCCGACCGCGCGCTCCTGTCCCCGCTAGTCGCGCGCGGACTCCACGGCGGCGGCGCTGTCCTCGAAGCGGCCGTCCAGCTTGGCGACCAGACCGGTGACCTGACGCGCGATGTCCGGAGCGGTCAGCCCGATCTCGGCCATGACCTCGGCGCGCGAGGCGTGGTCGAGGAAGCGCGGCGGGATGCCGAAGTCGCGCAGCGGCACGTCCACGCCCGCGTCGCGCAGCGCCTGCGCGATCGCGGAGCCGACACCGCCGACGCGGCTGTTGTCCTCGACGGTGACGACGACCCGGTGCTCGTTGGCGAGCGGGGCCATCGCCTCGTCGACCGGCTTGACCCAGCGGGGGTCGACGACGGTGGTGGAGATGCCCTGCTTGTCGAGCAGGTCCGCGATCTCCAGGCACATCGGGGCGAGCGCGCCGACGGAGACCAGGAGCACGTCGGGCCGGTCGGCGCCGGGCTCGCGCAGCACGTCCATGCCGCCCGCCTTGCGCAGCGCGGGTACGGCGGGGCCGACGGCGCCCTTGGAGAAGCGGACCACGGTCGGCGCGTCCTCGACGGCGACGGCCTCGCGCAGCTGGGCGCGCACCTGGTCGGCGTCGCGCGGCGCGGCCAGGCGCAGCCCGGGGACGACCTGGAGGATGGACATGTCCCACATGCCGTTGTGGGAGGCGCCGTCGGTGCCGGTGACGCCCGCGCGGTCCAGGACGAAGGTGACGCCGCACTTGTGCAGGGCCACGTCCATCAGGACCTGGTCGAAGGCGCGGTTGAGGAAGGTGGCGTAGACGGCGAAGACGGGGTGCACGCCGCCGTGGGCGAGACCGGCCGCCGAGACGGCGCCGTGCTGCTCCGCGATGCCGACGTCGTAGACGCGGTCGGGGAAGCGCTTGGCGAACTTGTCCAGGCCGACGGGCTGGAGCATGGCCGCCGTGATGGCGACGATGTCCTCGCGCTCCTCGCCGAGCCTGACCATCTCCTCGCCGAAGACGGACGTCCAGTCGGCGCCGGAGGTGGCGATGGGCAGACCGGTGTCGGGGTGGATCTTGCCGACGGCGTGGAAGCGGTCGGCCTCGTCCTGGAGGGCGGGCTGGTAGCCGCGGCCCTTCTCGGTGAGGCAGTGCACGATGACCGGGCCGCCGAACCGCTTGGCGCGGGCCAGCGCGGACTCCAGGGCCTCGATGTCGTGGCCGTCGATGGGTCCGACGTACTTGAGACCCAGGTCCTCGAACATGCCCTGCGGGGCGATGAAGTCCTTCAGGCCCTTCTTGGCGCCGTGCAGGGTGTCGTAGAGCGGGCGGCCGACGACCGGGGTGCGGTCGAGCAGGTCCTTGGTGCGGGCGAGGAAGCGCTCGTAGCCGTCGGTGGTGCGCAGGGTGGCCAGGTGGTTGGCGAGGCCGCCGATGGTGGGCGCGTAGGAGCGCTCGTTGTCGTTGACGACGATGACGAGCGGGCGGTCCTTGGCCTCGGCGATGTTGTTCAGCGCCTCCCAGGCCATGCCGCCGGTCAGCGCGCCGTCACCGATGACGGCGACGACGTGGCTGTCGCGCTGCTTCAGCTCGTTGGCCTTGGCGATGCCGTCGGCCCAGCCGAGCACGGTGGAGGCGTGGCTGTTCTCGATGACGTCGTGCTCGGACTCGGCCTGGGCGGGGTAGCCGGACAGGCCGCCCTTCATCTTCAGGCGGGAGAAGTCCTGGCGGCCCGTGAGCAGCTTGTGCACGTAGGACTGGTGGCCGGTGTCCCACAGCACCTTGTCCTTGGGCGAGTGGAACACCCGGTGCATGGCGATGGTCAGCTCGACCACACCGAGGTTGGGGCCGAGGTGGCCGCCGGTCTTGGAGACGGCCTCGACGAGGAAGGTCCGGATCTCCTCTGCCAGCAGGTTCAGCTCCTCCAGGCTGAGCCGGTCCAGATCGCGCGGTCCCGTGATGCGGGTCAGCAGCGGCACCCGTGCCTCCTTGCAGATAAGAGCTGATCGAGCTGTTGCCGGGCTTGATGAGTCTAATGTTCCGCTCCGGCCGCCGGTGTCCGGGCGTGCCCACGGTTGTTTCACGGGCACGGGGAAGCGGCCGGAGACGCCGAAGAGGCCCGGCGCTCCGTTGCGCCGGGCCTCTGAGCCAGCCGCGCTTACGCGCGGCCGGCCGACTTCTGGGTCTTGCGGGTGACGGCGTCGATGACGACGGTCGCCAGCAGGACTCCACCGGTGATCATGTACTGCACCGGCGAGGGGATGCCCTGGAGGGCCAGGCCGTACTGGATCGAGACGATGACCAGCACACCGAGGAGCGCGTTCCAGGTGCGGCCGCGGCCGCCGAAGAGGGACGTGCCACCGATGACGGCCGCCGCGATGGCGTTCATCAGCAGGTCGCCGCCACCGGCGCCCTGGTTGGCGGACGCGATCTTGGAGGCGATGAACAGACCGCCCAGCGCCGCGAAGGTGCCGGAGATGGCGAACACCGAGATGCGGACCAGGTCCACGTTGATGCCGGCACGGCGGGACGCCTCGACGCTGCCGCCGAGCGCGAACACCTTGCGGCCGTAGGCCGTGCGGCGCAGCACGAAGTCGGTGACGAAGAGGATCGCGACGAAGATCACGACAGCCAGGGGCAGGCCCTTGTACTGGTTGAAGACGATCGCGACGGCGAAGGAGAGGACGCCGAGCAGCGCGGTGCGCAGGATCGTCTCGCTCAGCGGCTTCGACGGCACACCGGCGGCCTCGCGGCGCTTGTTGCCGAGGAAGGAGTTGAGGAAGAAGAGCACGGTCACCACGGCGGCCAGACCGTAGGCGGCGGCCACGTCGGAGAAGTAGTAGCTCGTCAGGTTGGCCACGAGGCCGTCGCTGTTGAGGTTGATCGTGCCGTTGTCGCCCAGGATCTTGAGCATCAGGCCGTTCCAGAACAGCAGACCCGCCAGGGTGACCGCGAAGGCGGGCACGCCGATCTTGGCGAAGAAGAAGCCCTGGACGGCGCCGGCGACGGTGCCGGTGAGGATCGCCAGCACGAAGGCCAGCACCTCGTTCATGCCGTTGGTGATGTTCAGCACCGCGAAGGTCGCGCCCGCGACACCGGAGAGGGAGCCGACCGAGAGGTCGATCTCGCCGAGCAGCAGGACGAACACGATGCCGACGGCGATCATGCCCGTGCCGACCATGGCGACGGAGATGTCGGAGAGGTTGCCGGCGGTGAGGAAGTTGGAGTTCAGGCTCTGGAAGATGATCCAGATGACGATGAGTCCGACGACGACGGGCATCGAGCCCAGGTCGCCGGCCTTCATCTTGCGCTTGAACTCGCCGACGTAGCCCGCGAGTCCCTGCTCGCGCACCAGCAGCCGGGGGTCGACGGCGACACCGGCGCCGGGAGCGGCCTCCGGGTTCGCCACGGCCGCGCCCCCCGAGGACGTGGAGGTCTTGTCGATGCTCACTTCGTGCTCTCCCCATTGGTGCGCGCCGCACGACGGGTGACGGCATTGTCCGTGGCGCCGGTGATGGCGGAGATGATCTCTTCCTGAGAGGTCGACTTGACCTCGAAGACGCCGTTGTTGCGGCCCAGTCGCAGAACGGCCACCTTGTCGGCGACCGCCTTGACGTCGGCCATGTTGTGGCTGATGAGGATGACGGCGTGGCCGCGCTCCCGCAGCCGCTCGACCAGGTCGAGGACCTGGGCGGTCTGCTCGACGCCGAGCGCGGCGGTGGGCTCGTCGAGGATCACCAGCTTGGGCTCGCCGAGCATGGAGCGGGCGATGGCCACGACCTGCCGCTGACCGCCGGAGAGCGAGGCGATCGGGATGCGGACGCTGGGGATGCGGATCGAGAGCTGGTCCAGCAGCTCGCGCGAGCGCCGCTCCATCTCCACCTCGTCCAGCACGCCGGTGCGGCGCAGCTCACGGCCGAGGTAGAGGTTGCCGACGACGTCGATGTTGTCGCACAGCGCGAGGTCCTGGTACACCGTGGCGATGCCCAGGTTCTGGGCGTCGTGGGGCTTGTTGACCTGGACGGTCTTGCCCTCCCACTCGATGACGCCCTCGTCGATGGGGTGCACACCGGCGATCGTCTTCACCAGCGTGGACTTTCCGGCACCGTTGTCGCCCACCAGGGCGACCACCTCACCGGCGTGGACCTCCAGCGTGACGTCGGTGAGCGCCTGGACGGCACCGAATCGCTTGGAGACTCCGCGCAACGCCAGCACGGGCGTAGCGGACACGTGAACCAACTCCTTCGCCGCCTGACCCGGCGGGAGGTTGTGCAGAAGTTTGGGGGAATTCCGTCCGGCGCCCCGCGACGAGCTTGCGGGGCTGTGTGAAGGCGCGGGGCGCCGGAGGGAGCCTGATGCGGCCTTGCGGCCTGCGACCCGGCCGGGGGCGGGACTCACGGCGGAGTCCGGCCCCCGAGCGGGGCGGCGGCGCTTACTTCAGGCCGGCCTTGGCGCAGGCGGCCTTGTACTGAGCCGTGCAGATGTCGGCGATGGTGTACACGCCGTCCTTGACGACGGTGTCCTTGATGTTGTCCTTCGTCAGCGAGGTGACGGCGACGAGGACCGAGGGGACACCCTTCGTGGTCGGGCTGTCGACCTTGTCCTTGGCGACGGAGTCGAGGGACTTGCCCTGGGCGAGGTCCACGGCCATCTCGGCGGCGGCGGCGGCCTCCGGGGCGTACGGCTTGTAGACGCTCATGAACTGCGAACCGGCGACGATCCGCTGCACACCCGCCAGCTCGGCGTCCTGGCCGGTGACCGGGACGCTGATGCCGGCCTGCTTGAGGGCGGTGATGATACCGCCGGCCATGCCGTCGTTGGCGGAGTAGACGCCGACGATGTTCTTCTTGCCCAGAGCCGAGATCGCGCCCTCCATGTTGGAGTTGGCGTTCTCCGGCTTCCACTCCTTGGTGTCGTACTCCTTGCCGACCTTGACCTTGCCGTCGAGCACCTCGTGGGCGCCCTTCTTGAACTGCGCGGCGTTCGGGTCGGTGGAGGAGCCGTTCATCATGACGATCTTGCCGGACTTGGCCTTGGAGCCCAGCGCCTTGAGCAGCGCCTCGCCCTGGGTCTTGCCGACGGTCTCGTTGTCGAACGAGGTGTAGGCGGAGATCGGGCCCTGCGCCAGGCGGTCGTAGGCCACCACGGGGATGCCCGCGTCCTTGGCCTTCTGCACCGAGTTCTTGATGGCCGCGGCGTCCACCGCGTCGATCACCAGGACGTCCACCTTGTTGGTGATCATGGTGTCGACCTGCTGGCTCTGCAGCGTCGCGTCCTGCTTGGCGTTGGCGTAGACGACCTTGCCCTTGCCGTTCGTCAGCTCCGAGACCTTCTTCTCGATCAGCGGACGGTCGAACTTCTCGTAACGCGCGGTCTGGTTCTCCGGAAGGAGCAGACCGACCTTGATCGCGTCGCCCTTCTTGGTGTCCGCGGACTTCGAGGCGCCGCCCGTGGACTCCTTGGCGCTGCCGCAAGCGGCGAGCGAGACGGCCATGGCACCAGCAGCAACGGCGAAGGCCGCACGACGCATACGCGTGTTCACTTCAGAAACCTCCCTGACGAGGCCGCGTCGTTGCGGCCGAGGTGGCTGGAAGTCAACTCGGCCACGCGTTCGGCGTCAAGAAGTAAATTCTTAACGAGATGGCAACGGTGCCAATCGTTGTTTAAGTGAACGCAGGCGCGACGACAGGCAGGGCGGCTGTCGCGGAACCGTCCAGAAGGGTCGAATCGCCCATTTCGCTGAGCGCGAGGGCGAGGGCGCCGAGCACCTCGGCGCGACCGCCAAGTGCCCCTGGAAGAATAGACAGTTGACGGCTCGCGCTGGGAATCGCATAGCGTCCCACGGCCTCCCGGATGGGCCCGAGGACGAGTTCGCCGGCCTCGGCCAGATCGCCGCCCAGGACGACCCGGCTGGGGTTCAGCAGGTTGCAGAGATTGGCCACCCCGCTGCCCACGTGCCGCCCCACGTCGGCGATCACACGACGGCAGCCGGGGTCTCCGTCCCGCGCGAGACGCACGACGCCCTCCATGGTCAGCGCGCTGCCGTGGCTCGCCTGGAGCAGCGGCAGGACGTACCGCGCGGCGGTGAAGGTCTCCAGGCAGCCGCGGTTGCCGCAGCGGCACACCGGACCCGACTCGTCGATGGTGATGTGCCCGATCTCACCGGCCGTCCCGCCGGGGCCCCGGTAGATCTTGCCGTCGATCACCAGACCGGCCCCGACACCGCTGGCCACCTTGATGTAGGCCAGGTCGCGCACGCCCTTGCCGCTCCCCCAGACCAGCTCGCCGAGGGCGCCGAGGTTGGCGTCGTTGTCCACGTGGACCGGGACGCCGAGGCGTTCGCGCAGCTCGTCGGCGGGTTTGGTGCCGCCCCAGCCCGGCAGGATCGAGGTCGAGCCGAGCGTGCCCGACTCCACGTCGATGGGCCCGGGCACGCCGAGGCCCACCCCGGCAATCTTGGACCGGTCCACCCCGGTCGCCGCGATCAGCCGGTCGACCAGCTCCTCGGCCCGGTCGAAGCCCTGCGCGGAGGAGGCGTCCACGTCCAGCGGCTCGGATTCCTCGGCGAGCACCTGGTGCGCGAGGTTGCCGATCGCGACGCGCAGGTGCGTGTGCCCGAAGTCGACGCCGATCACGATGCCCGCGTCCCCGCTCAGCGACACGCTGCGGGCCCGCCGGCCACCGGCCGACGTGGGCGTGACCTCCACGGTCCCGTGGTCCTTCAGCTCGCGCACGATGTTGGAGACCGTCGCGGCGGACAGACCGGTCGTGCGGGCGATCTCGGCCTGCGTGAGCGACCCTGCCAGCCGCACCGCTCGTACGACTCTTTCCAGGTTGGCTCGGTGCAGCGACGACTGCGACCCCGGAGTCTCCATCGACCCATTCACTCCCGCCATCGGCCGGGCGGCCCCATCGCCGCCCGTGGCCCAGGTCACATCTGCGGAACCGGGCCACTTACAAGTTATGAACTCCAAGCTGTGCCGAAGGGGTTCCCGCAGTCAAGTCCTTGACGGAAATCGCCGTCAGAAGCTACGACATCGGGTGAGTGATCGACTCCGTACCGTGTGTGATCCTACTTGAGCGCGCCCGCCGTCAGTCCGGAGACGACCTGCCGCTGGAAGACGATGTAGGCGGCGAGGACCGGCAGCATCGCCATGACCAGCCCGGCGAACAGCCCGGACCAGTCGCCCTTGTAGCCCTGGCTGACCGCGAGCTGCACGAGCCCCTGGGTGAGCACCTTCTTGTCCGGGTCGGTGTTCAGGACCGTCGGGAGCATGTACTGGTTCCACTGACCGAGGAAGTTGAAGATCGCGACGCTGATCAGTCCGGGCTTGGCCATGGGGAGCATGATCTGGAAGAAGGTCCGGCTGTGCGAGGCGCCGTCGACGAAGGCCGCCTCCGCGACGGAGGTCGGCAGCGTGCGGAAGAACGCCGTCAGGAAGAACACCGTGAACGGCAGCGAGTAGGCGATGTAGACCAGGATCAGCCCGTGGATCGTGTTCAGCAGGCCCATGTTGTTCACGACGTAGAACAGCGGTACCAGCGCGAGCATCACCGGGAAGCTCATGCCACCGACGAACAGGTAGTAGACGAACCGGTTCCCGGGGAAGTCGAAGCGGGCCAGCACATAGGCCGCCATCGAGCCCAGGATCATCGTGCCGATGAGTGAACCCCCGACCACCAGAACGGTGTTGAAGAAGTAGTCGCTCATGTTGGCCTCGGTCCAGGCCCGTGACCAGTTGTCGAAGTGCAGTCGGTCAGGCAGCGACCAGGGCGAGGTGAGGATCGAGTTGTCGTCCTTGAACGAGGTCATCACCGCCCACACCAGCGGCAGCACCACCATGATCGCCCAGATCACCAGCACGCCGTGGGAAAAGACGTTGAGGACCGTGCCCTCGGTCTCCTTCCGGCGCCCGGTCCGTGCCCCGGGGGTGTCCGACGTGGCGATGGCCGGGCCGCGTTCGGCCGGCAGCGGGGCGGGAGGCTCGGTCGTCTTCATCGCTCTCAGTACTCCAGCCGCTCGCGGCGGCCCAGCCGCATCACGATCGCGGCGAACGCGAGGGTGACGACGAGGAGGGCGACGCCGATGGTGGTGGCGTAGGCGGCCTGACCGTCCCGGAACGCCTTCTGGTACACGTACAGGACCAGCACGGTGGTCGAGTAGTCGGGGCCGCCGGGGCCCGTCGTCATGATCTGGACGACCGCGAACGACTCGGCGCCGAGCGCGAGGATGCCCATGTAGACCCAGCCGGACTGCACGGTGTCCCACAGCAGCGGCAGGGTGACGCGGAAGAAGGTGGCGAAGCGGCTCGCGCCGTCCAGGAGCGCCGCCTCGTACAGCTCGACCGGGATCGAGGCCATGCCCGCCGAGAAGAGCACCACGAAGAAGCCGGTCGTGGACCACACGAGCACCGCCATCACGCACCACAGCGCGAGGGACGGGTCGCCCAGCCAGAGCGGCTGGAGACCGTCCAGCCCGATGTCCCGCAGGAATGAATTGATCATCCCGGTGTCGGGGTTGTAGGCGAAGGTGAACAGCAGGGCCACGATGGCGATCGAGAGCACCTGCGGAAAGAAATAGACGATCTTGTAGAACCCCGATCCCCGGACCCCGGAGATCGCCGGTCCTCCCCTGCGCTGCCGCCCGCCCACATTGATCATGAAGGCGAAGAACAACGCCATGCCGAGCGTCACCAGCGGCAGCACCAGCGCGAACAGCAGACTGTGCCAGAGCGACTTCCAGAAGATGTCGTCGTGCAGCATCCGCTGGTAGTTGTCGAACCCGACCGTCTTGAATTCCGGGCTCAGTCCGGTCCAGTCCGTGAACGTGTAGTAGATGGACTGGATGAACGGCCAGACGACGAAGAGCGCGTAGAGCCCGAGCGGGAGCGCCAGAAACCCCACGATGAAGCGGTACTTGCCGTGCTGCATTGCTGCCGACCCCGATCCTTCGGTCAGATGCCGCCGCCGATGACGAAAGCCGCGCTACTGGTGCTTGTAATGCTTGATCGACGAGTCCTTGGCGGCCTGGTCGGCATAGCCCTGGATGCGTTTGATCGCCTCGGCGGGGGTGATCCGGCCGGCCATCATCTCGCCGAGCCCGGAGACGCCGATCTTCTCCTTCTCCAATTGCACGTACCAGTCGGGGATGCGCGGGTTCACCAGGTTCGTCCCGGCCTTCTCCAGGACCGCGACGGCCGACTTCAGACCGGGGGTGAGGGTGATGCCGTCGGTGCCGCCGTTGAACGCGGTCAGCGACTTCACCTTGGAGGTGAAGTTCTTCGAGGACGCCTCGGAGAGCATGATGCGCAACTGCTCCATGCCGCCCTCGGGGTTGGCCGCCTTCGCCGGGACGATGAACGGCTCACCGCCGGAGGCCCAGGTGGTGCCGAAGGGCATCTTGTCCGAGCTGTCGATGCCGGAGGGCGCTCCCACCGCCAGGTCGAAGTCGGCGGGGATGACGTTCGCCGACTCGTTCTCCACCCAGGAGCCGTTGGGGATGAAGAGCGCCTCGCCCTTGGCCCACGCGGTCTGCGACTGGATGTGGTCGAGACCCGGGGTGCCGCGCAGCACGTACCCCTTCTTGTACAGCTCGTAGTAGGCCTCGAAGCACGCCTTGACCGCGGGGTGCTTCCAGGCGTTCGGCTCCAGGTTGTCGATGGCGTTCAGCACCTCCACGCCGCCGACCTTGCCGATCATCGGGTAGAGCGAGAAGGGGATGTAGTACGGGTACTTGCCCGCGTAGGTCCAGCCCGCGATGCCCTTCTTCTTGGCCTTGGCGCAGACCTTGAGCATGTCGTCCCAGGTCTCGGGGTACTTCTCGTCGAGCGAGTCCAGCGCCTTCTGGGAGTACCAGACGCCGTACACGGTGTAGGCGTAGTACATGATCCAGACCGGGTCGCCGTCGAACTGGCCCATCTCCACGATGCCGGGGCGCAGGGTGTCGCGGACCTTCTTCGACGGGTCGTCGTACGACGGCGCGTCCAGCAGCGGGGTGAGGTCGGCGAGCTGCTTCTTGCCGACCAGGCCGCCCATGTCCATCTGCTCGGCGCCGGAGTTGTCGATGAGGTCCGGCGGGGTGCCGCCGTTGAAGCGGGGCTGGAGGGTGGACTGGATCTTCTGGGTGGCCGAGAACTTCACCTTGGCGCCGGGGAAGGACTTCTCGTAGAGCTTGACCGCGTCCTCGGCGTACTCCTTGCCGAAACCGCCGTCGAAGAGGACGAATTCCATCCCCGCGGTCTTGTTGACACCGAGCGGGTTCTTCTTGGTCTTCTCGCCCGCCTTCGCCTTGCCCTGCGTGTCGCCCCCGCTGCTCGCGCAGGCCGACAGCAGTCCCATCCCGGGGGCCGCGATCAAGCCGATCGCCGCCGAACGCCTGATCAGGTCGCGCCGTCCGACGCCCTCTCCACCGTGCTGCGGAAGTGATCCCATGCGCAAGTCCTCGCCACTCAGGCGGTGAACCGGATCTCCCCCCGGCACCGCGTCGGGTAGTGCTGGTTCGTGCGGGAAACGCCGATAGGTATAGTCCACTTCCCGCCAACGGGGCAAGATCGAGCACAACGGGACCTCGGGACTTTTCCGAGTTGAGACCTGCCGGAAATACCGGTGCGGCGCGTCCCGGCTCCTGCGCCGAATGCACGCGACAACCCCCTGAATGCCACACCCAACACCCTTGACATCGTGAGTCACTTGACCACCTACTGGTTCTTGCGCAGCAAGTTGACAACGTTGTCCGCAGTGAGCGCAGGAGGGGAATCCGTAGATGCAGCGGAGAACTCGGCACAGAGGGACTCCGGCGGTCGTCCTCACGGCCGCCTTTGTCATGGCCGTGGGGGCGCAAGGGGCGGCGATCGCCCTGCCCGCCCAACCCAAGGCCACGGAGACGGAGTTCGCCTCCTCGTTCGAGGCGGGTGATCCGGCGCCCGACTGGCTCAGCACCGTGGACACCGGGCCGGACGGCTCGAAACGCTCCTCGGGGGTGGACGGCGGCTTCAGCAACGGCATCCCGGGCAATGTCACCGACCACGTCACCGATCTGCGGGCCAACGGCGAGAACACGGGCGCGGGCGAGGTCAAGGAGAACCTGACCGACGTCGACCCGACCACCAAGTGGCTGACCTTCCAGCCCACCGGCTGGGTCGAGTTCGACCTCGACAAGCCGGTCAAGCTCGCCACCTACGCGCTCACCTCGGCCAACGACCACGACGAGCGCGACCCCAAGGACTGGAAGCTGCTCGGCTCGACGGACGGCAAGGACTGGAAGGACGTCGACTCGCGCACGGGCGAGTCCTTCTCCGAGCGCTTCCAGACCAAGTCCTACGATCTCGCGGCCCCGGCGGAGTACCAGCACTTCCGCCTGGAGGTGACGAAGAACAACGGCGCCACCGACGCCCTCCAGCTCGCCGACGTCCAGTTCTCCACCGGCGGCGGCCAGGGCCCGGTCCCGCACGACATGCTCTCGCTGGTCGACCGCGGTCCCAGCGGCTCGCCCACGGCCAAGGCGGGCGCGGGCTTCACCGGCAGGCACGCGCTGCGCTACGCGGGACGGCACACCGCCGACGGCCGCGCCTACTCGTACAACAAGGTCTTCGACGTCGATGTGAAGGTGGGCCGCGACACCCAGTTGTCGTACCGCCTCTTCCCGTCGATGGCCGACGGCGACCGGGACTACGACGCCACCAACGTCTCCGTGGACCTGGCCTTCACCGACGGCACCTATCTGAGCGGCCTGGGCGCGAGCGACCAGCACGGCTTCCCGCTGACCCCGCGCGGCCAGGGCGACGCCAAGGTGCTCTACGTCAACCAGTGGAACAACGTGGCCTCGCGGATCGGTTCGGTCGCGGCGGGCAAGACCGTCGACCGGATCCTGCTGGCCTACGACTCCCCCAAGGGGCCGGCGAAGTTCCGGGGCTGGCTCGACGACGTGGCGCTGAAGCGGGTGGCGCCCGAGCGGCCCAGGGCGCACCTGTCGGACTACGCGCTGACCACGCGGGGCACCAACTCCAGCGGCAGCTTCTCGCGCGGCAACAACTTCCCCGCGACCGCGCTGCCGCACGGGTTCAACTTCTGGACCCCCGTGACCAACGCGTCCTCCCTGAGCTGGCTGTACGAGTACGCGCGGGCCAACAACGACGACAACCTGCCGACCGTCCAGGCGTTCAGCGCGAGCCACGAGCCGAGCCCGTGGATGGGCGACCGGCAGACCTTCCAGCTCATGCCGTCGGCCGCGAAGGGCACCCCGGACACCGGGCGTGAGGCGCGCGAACTGGCGTTCCGGCACGAGAACGAGACCGCGCGGCCGTACTACTACGGCGTGACGTTCGAGAACGGTCTCAAGGCCGAGATGACCCCGACCGACCACGCGGCCTCGCTCCGTTTCACCTATCCCGGTGACGACGCGAGCGTGCTCTTCGACAACGTCACCGAGCAGGCCGGGCTCACCCTGGACAAGGAACACGGCGTCGTCACCGGCTACTCCGACGTCAAGTCGGGCCTGTCCACGGGCGCGACGCGGCTCTTCGTGTACGGCGTCTTCGACAAGCCCGTGACGGACGGCTCCTCCAGCGGGGTCAAGGGGTATCTGCGGTTCAAGACCGGTTCCGACCACACCCTGACGCTGCGCCTGGCGACCTCGCTGATCAGCATCGACCAGGCGAAGGACAACCTGCGCCAGGAGATCCCAGACGGCACCTCCTTCGACACCGTGAAGGCGCGCGCCCGGCACACCTGGGACGAGCTCTTCGGCAAGGTCGAGGTGGAGGGCGCGACCCCGGACCAGCTCACCACGCTGTACTCCAGCATGTACCGGCTGTACCTCTACCCCAACTCCGGCTTCGAGAAGGTGGGTTCGAAGTACCAGTACGCCTCGCCGTTCTCCCCGATGCCGAACCCGGACTCCCCGACGCACACCGGCGCCAAGATCGTGGACGGCAAGGTGTACGTCAACAACGGCTTCTGGGACACCTATCGGACGACCTGGCCGGCGTATTCGTTGCTGACGCCCAGTCAGGCCGGTGAGATGGTCGACGGGTTCGTGCAGCAGTACAAGGACGGCGGCTGGACCTCCCGCTGGTCCTCCCCCGGCTACGCCGACCTGATGACCGGCACCTCCTCGGACGTGGCCTTCGCCGACGCCTACGTCAAGGGGGTGAAGTTCGACGCCAAGGCGGCCTACGACGCGGCGGTGAAGAACGCGACCGTGGTGCCGCCGAGTTCGGGTGTCGGCCGCAAGGGCATGGCCACCTCGCCCTTCCTCGGCTACACCAGCACCGACACCGGCGAGGGCTTCTCCTGGGCGATGGAGGGCTACGTCAACGACTACGGCATCGCCAAGATGGGCGAGGCCCTCTACAAGAAGACCGGCGAGAAGCGGTACCACGAGGAGTCCGAGTACTTCCTCAACCGGGCCCGCGACTACGTCAACCTCTTCGACGACAAGGCCGGCTTCTTCCAGGGCCGCACCGCCAAGGGCGCCTGGCGCGTGGACTCCGCCACGTACGACCCGCGCGTGTGGGGATACGACTACACGGAGACCAACGGCTGGGGCTACGCCTTCACAGCCCCGCAGGACAGCCGGGGCCTGGCCAACCTCTACGGCGGCCGCAAGGCCCTCGGCGACAAGCTGGACACCTACTTCGCCACCCCGGAGACGGCCTCCCCCGAGTTCGTCGGCTCCTACGGCGGTGTCATCCACGAGATGACCGAGGCGCGGGACGTCCGGATGGGCATGTACGGCCACTCCAACCAGGTCGCGCACCACGTGATCTACATGTACGACGCGGCGGGCGAGCCCTGGAAGGCGCAGGCGAACGTGCGCCAGGCGCTGTCCCGGCTGTACACGGGCAGCGAGATCGGGCAGGGCTACCACGGCGACGAGGACAACGGCGAGCAGTCGGCCTGGTACCTCTTCTCCTCGCTCGGCTTCTACCCGTTGGTCATGGGCAGCGGTGAATACTCCATCGGCTCCCCGCTGTTCAAGAAGGTCACCGTCCACCTGGAGAACGGACGGTCCCTGGTGATCAAGGCCCCGAGGAACAGCGCCCGCAACGTCTACGTGCAGGGCGTGCGCCTCAACGGCCGTAACTGGAAATCCACTTCGCTCCCCCACTCGCTGCTGTCCAAGGGCGGGGTGCTGGAGTTCTCGATGGGCGACAAGCCCTCGTCGTGGGGCACCGGCAAGGACGCGGCACCGGTCTCCGTCACCCGGGACGACAAGGTGCCGACCCCGCGCGCGGACGTGCTGAAGGGTGACGGCGCGCTGTTCGACAACACCTCGGCGACGAGCGCGACGGTCACCTCGGTGGACCTGCCGGTGAGCGGGGCCGCCAAGGGCGTCCAGTACACGCTGACTTCACCGGCGGACCACACGAAGGCGCCGGCCGGCTGGACGCTCCAGGGGTCCGCGGACGGCACCACGTGGACGACGCTGGACAAGCGGTCGGGCGAGTCGTTCGCGTGGGACCGGCAGACGCGGGCGTTCAGCGTCGCGAAGCCGGGGTCGTACACGAAGTACCGGCTGGTGCTGGACGGCGAATCGACGCTGGCGGAGGTGGAACTGCTCTCCTGACGGCTCCTGTCGGGTCCTGAAGGGGCGGTCCCTCGCGGGCCGCCCCTTTCTCGTGCCGTCTGCTCCGCCCATGCGGGGGCATGAGTGGGGTTGGCCGGGCCCGTGCGGGCCCGGCCCGACCCCGCCGACCGAGTCGAGGAGCAGCCGAGATGCCGACCGCCCTGCCGGAAAGATCCTCCGGGCCCGCCGTGGACGGCGGCCGTCCCGGCGCCCCCGTGACGGCCGCCCCGGGGAGCGCGGCCGGGGTGCCGCGTGGACTGACACGGGCGGCCGCCTCCATCGGCGCGCTGACCGTGTGCCAGGCCGCCCTGATGATCGGCCTGGGCCTGCTGATCACCGGTCCCGCCCGGCATCTGTGGCCCCTGACCGCCGAGGACGGCGTCAACCGGGGCCTGGAACGGCTGCGTACCTCCACCCTCACCACGCTGTCCTCCATCGGGTCCGAGCTGGGCAACACGGGCACCGTCATCGGCGTGACGCTGGGGGCCTGTCTGGCGCTGGTCCTGCTGCCCAGGCTGCCGTGGTGGCGCCAGGCGTCGTTCCTCGCCCTCTCGGTCGCGCTCCAGTCGCTGGTCTTCCTGGTCGTGACCATCGCGGTGGAGCGCGAACGCCCCGACGTGCACCGGCTCGACGGCTCCCTGCCGACCTCCAGCTACACCTCCGGCCACACCGGCGCGGCCACCGCCGTCTACGGGGGTCTCGCCGTACTCGTGCTGTCCCGCGTGCGCGGTCCCTGGCGGCGCGTGGCGGCGGCGGTGCTGCTCCTGCTGCCGGTCGTGGTGGGCGTGTCCCGCCTCTACCGCGGAATGCACCACCCGACCGACGTGGTGGGCGGCGTGCTCAACGGCGCGCTGTCCCTGCTGATCGTCGGGCACGCCCTGCTCCGTGACGGCCGCGTGTCGGCGCCCGCCGCGCTTCCCGTGGTGCCCGAGCCCGCCCGCGCGGAACCGCTGCCGGGGCGGGTCGCGGTGATCGTCAACCCCACCACGGTCGACGGCGGCGCACGCGCCGAGCTGCGCCAGGTCCTCTCCCGGCACGGCCACACGGAGCCGGTGTTCATCGAGACGACGGCCGCCGACCCCGGCGGCGGCCAGACCGCCCGCGCGCTGGAGGAGGGCGCCGGGCTGGTCGTGGTCTGCGGTGGCGACGGCACCGTCCGCGCGGCCGCCGACCGGCTGGCCGGGAGCGGGGTCCCGCTGGCCGTCGTGCCCTGCGGCACCGGCAACCTCCTCGCCCGCAACCTCGGTCTCCCGCTCAGCCCGGCCGCCGCGCTCGACGCGGCGCTCGGCGGCGCGCCCCGCGCCCTCGACCTGGCCCGGGTCGAGGGCGACGGCCTCCCCGCCACCCACTTCGCCGTCATGTCGGGCGTCGGTCTGGACGCCGCGATGATGAAGTACGCGGAGGAGCACGACCGGGCCAAGGCGGTGCTCGGCTGGCCCGCCTACGTCCTGGCGGCCCCGAAGGCGATGCGCGGCCCCCGGATGAGCCTGAGCCTCCGCCTCGACGGCGGCCGGCCGCTGCGCCGTACGGCCCGCATGGTGCTCGTCGGCAACACCGGCGCACTCCAGGGCGGGCTGCGGCTGATCCCCGACGCCCGCCCCGACGACGGCGTGCTGGACCTGCTGATCCTCGACCCGCACGGCCCCGGCGGCTGGCTGCGCACGGTCGGCGCGCTCCTGCTGCGCCGGAAGCGGGACACGCAAGGGGACGACGGACGGCCGGAGTTCCGTGCCTTCCGGCGCGCCGAGTTCACCTTCGACGCCCCGGAGCCCCGCGAGATCGACGGCGACCCGGTCGGCACCGGACGGCGGCTCTTGGTGGAGGTCGTGCCGGGCGCGCTGACCGTGCTGGCCCCGAGCCGGGAGAACTGACATGGGCAGCGCCACCAAGGTCCCGGAGACCCGGGACATGAGCGGGGACGAGCTCTCCGCCGACGAGGCGTGGACGACCCTGCGCCGGTACGGCGGCTGGCCGCTGCTGCGCGACGCCTTCCTCCGCTTCCGGTACGCCGACGGCTTCAGCCACTCCCGCGCGCTCGCCCTCCAGACGGTGCTGTCCGTGATACCGCTGGCCCTGGCCTTCGTCGGCCTCTCCGCGAGCCTGCACACCGAGGACATCGGCAGGCTGGCCGAGCTGACCATCCACCGGATCGCCGCGGGGCCCAGCGCGGAGGTGGTCGACGACGCCCTCGACCGCAGCCGGCGCAAGGCGGGCGACGGCGCGGAGGTCGCCCTCTGGTTCGGCGCGATCTTCTCGCTCGTGAACGTCACCACGGCGATGTGCCAGATAGAGCGCGGCGCCAACCGCATCTACGGCAACGAGCGCGACCGGCCCTTCCACCTCAAGTACGCGCGCGGCCTGGTCATGGCGCTGTGCGCGGGGTTCCCGCTCGGTCTGGGCTTCGTCGTCATGGTCGCGGGCGACGACCTGGCCTCGGCCGCGGGGACGGTCTACGGACTGGGCTCCCACGCGCAGATGGTGTGGGACATCGTGCGCTGGCCGTTCGGGCTGCTGCTCGCCCTGATCTCCGCCAGCGCGATATTCCGCCGCTCGCCGCGCCGCAAACAGCCCGGCTACACCTGGCTCGCCTTCGGCGCGGCGGTCTACCTTGTGCTCTGGATGGCGCTGACCTGGGTACTCACCCTGTATCTCGACATGAGCGGTTCCTTCGACACCGTCTACGGTCCGCTCAGCGCCTTCATGTCCCTGCTGTTGTGGGCCTATCTGACCTCGCTCGCGCTGTTCCTCGGGCTCTCCTTCGCGGCCCAGCTGGAGGCGGCGCGCGGGCGGCGGCCCGATCCGATCCAACCCGATCCGGGGGTCTGATGCCGAAGAAGACCACGGCCCTGGGGGCCACCGACCGCAGGTTCGGTATGCGGCTGCTGGCGGCCGCCGGCGCCGCCGCGGTCGCCGCGGTGCCGTTCGCGCTGGTGCTGGTCCTGGTGGAGGGCCGCTGGCGGCCGCTGCGCGACCTCGACCGCGACGCCGCGAACGGCCTGCACCGGGTCGCCGTGGGCCACCCGGCCTGGACGAGCACCCTGCACGTGCTCTCCGACTACGTCTGGGACCCGCTCACCCTGCGCGCGGCCGTGGCCCTGCTGACCGGCTGGCTGCTGTGGCGCGGTGCCCGGCGGCTGGCCGCGTGGGCGGCGGTGACGGCGGTGGCCGGGGGGCTGATCGGGCTCGGGGTCAAAACGGTGGTCGAGCGGGCGCGCCCCGCGCTGGAGGACCCCGTGGCGCACGCGCCGGGCTATTCCTTCCCCTCCGGGCACGCCATGACCGCCACCACCTCGTTCGCGGTGTTCCTGCTGGTCCTGCTGCCCCTGGTACCCCGGCGGGCCCGTGCCGCGTGCTGGGCCGTGGCGGTGCTGTCGGTGCTCGGGGTCGGCTTCACCAGGGTCGCGCTCGGCGTGCACTGGTTCAGCGACGTGCTGGGCGGCTGGCTGCTCGGACTGGCCGTCGTCGTACTGACCGGCTGGGCCTTCGAGGCGTGGCGGTCCGACGCCGGTATGCGGCCCGCGCCCGTCCGCGAGGGGCTGGAGCCCGAGCTCACCGAGCCGAGCCCGGAGCCGGACACCACCCCTCGCTGAGACGCGTCACACGCCGGTCATCCGGCCGATCTCCCGCGGGTCGATCCCGGTCAGCCGGGCGATGCGCGGCGCCGGGACACCGGCGGTCAGCGCCCGGTGCACCAGGGACTCCCAGCCCTGGGTGGTGTCCCGGAAGTCCAGCAGTTCCCGCTCCATGTCGGTGACCGACTGGGGAGCGCACTCCTGCCGGACCCGGGCCTCCTCCTCCTCGGTCAGCGGGATCGGCAGCCGCTCGGCCTCCTCGGGAATGAGGATCTGCGACCCGGCGGGCAGGATCCTCAGCTGCTCGGAGGACGGGGACACATCGTGGGCGGAGATCCAGCCGCGCACGGCCGGGGTCTGGTCGCATTCCAGCGGGGCGACGGCCGCCATGGCCGCGCCGAGGCTCGGGTGGCGGTCGGGGAGCAGGAAGAGGAAAGCCTCGTCGGCCATCGGGCGGTTCCGCCTTCTCGGTGTCGATTCGGGTGCGGAGGACGATGCTACTGCCGCCGCGCGCCGCGCCGGGGAGGCGGAACCGCCCCGTGTCAGTCGGTGGCGACGGTGAACACGTGCAGGTCGGCGTCGTCGGGCAGCTTGACGCTCTTGACCGTCTTGCCTTCCGGTGCCGTGAACGGCTTGGTGGCGAAGACGTAGGTGGCGACCGGGTCCTTGTCGGCGCCCGCGACGTTGCGGTACGCGGTCCTGGCGACGACCTCGTTGCCGTACTGGACGGTGCCGCCTCCGCCGCCGACGGTCCAGTCGGTGAAGGAGAGATCGGCGGTCGCGGTGCTGCCGTCGGTGTAGGTGACGGTGGCCTTGGCCTGCTGGTTGCCGTTGACGGCGCTGCCGACGAACGCCAACCGGGTCACGCCGTCCTTGAGTTGGACCGTCTGTCCGGCGCCGGTGGCGTTGTCCGGGCGGCCCGCGGGCGAGTCGGGCCAGGTGAAGGCGAGGCCGTTGGTGGCGTACCGCTTGCCCGCGTCGAGTCCGGCCGCAGTCAGGGCCTGGCGGGAGTAGGACCAGCCGCCGCCGTCGTAGTCGGCCTCGTCGTGGTCGCCCTGGTCGTCGGAGACGCCGGTGTTGTCGTAGGCGGCGAGCAGGGTGCCCGGGGCGGCGACCGTGAGGGCCACGGGCTGCTCGTAGGAGGTGTCGCCGGAGGTCACGGTGACCTTGGCGGTGTAGAAGCCCTGCTCGGAGCCCTGGGCGGCGGTCAGGGTGATCTCCTGGGAGCCGCCGGTGACCGTGCCCTCGCCGGGCGTGGCCGTCACGCCGTCCGGGGTCTCGACCCGGTAGCGCACCTCGGGTCCGGTGCCCCCGCTCAGGGACAGCGCGCGGATGCCGATCTTCGTGCTGTCGCCGGGTGCGAGCGTGGCCGTGGTGGGGCCGACGCCGATCTGGTACGGCTGCTCGCCCTGCCGGAAGGACGGCGGCGGGTTGTGCGCGCCCCAGGCGCGGTTGGCGGTGGTGCCGAGGGTGTAGTCGAGGCGGCCGCCGTCCCGGACGAAGGACGCGGGGAGCCAGGGCTGGTCGCTGGAGCGGCCGTCGACCTTCAGGGACTGGACGTACGGCGCGTCGGCCGCCGCTCCGGTGGCGCGCACGGAGATGTCCTTGCCGTGCGGGCGGTTGATCTCGATCCGCTCGAACAGCGGGGAGGCGAGGACGAGTTCGGCGCGCGAGGGAACCTGGGGGTACATACCCATCGCGGAGAAGACGTACCAGGCGGACATCGCGCCGAGGTCGTCGTTGCCGGGGATGCCGCCGGGTGTGGGCGCCCAGAGCTGCCGCATCGCGGCGCGGACGGTCTCCTGCGCCTTGTACGGGGCACCCGCGTAGTCGTAGAGGTACGGCACGTTGATCGAGGGCTCGTTGTCCAGCTCGGACTTGGCGCCGCCGTTGCCGGTGAGGGCCCACTTCCCGTCGGCGGTGTGGAAGAAGTCGTCGAGGCGCGCGAGTGCCTTGCCGGTGCCCCCGAGCGCGGCGAAGAGCCCGGCGGGGTTGTGCTGGACCATCCAGGTGTACTGGGCGGCGCTGCCCTCCACGAAGCCGTTGCCGGTGTCCGGGGTGAAGCCGGTGACCCAGCTGCCGTCGGCCTTGCGGTTGGCGATGTAGCCGCCGGTGGGGTCGGCGGCGATGTTGAAGTTGTTCTGCCACCACTGGGCGCGGGCGGCGAAGGTCTTGGCGGTGCCCTTCTGCCCTGCCGCCGCGGCGAGCTGGGAGAGGGAGAAGTCGGCGGTGGACATCTCCAGGGTCTCGGCGGCGCCGCCCCAGGCGTTGGAGACGCTGGGCATGTAGTGCAGCTTCAGGTACTTGTCGAGCGAGGGGCGCTGGCCGACGGAGAGCACCGGCTTGCCGGAGGCGGACAGGTCCTGCTCGGTGGGCACGGTGGCCGCCTTGACGAGGGACTTCAGGGCGCCCTTGAGGTCGAAGCCGGTGCCGCCGAAGGCGTGGATGCCGGCCAGGGCGGTGGGCGAGGGGTCGCCGTTCATGACGTGGGTGCCGCTCGCGCCGTGCAGCCAGCGGTCCCAGACGCCGCCGTTGTGCTTGCTGAGTTCGTAGAGCGACTGGGCGATGTCGGAGCCGGTGCGCGGGTCGAGCAGGGTGAGCAGCTGGACCTGGTCGCGGTAGACGTCCCAGCCGGAGAAGGTGCCGTACTGGGCGCGGTGGCCGGGTGCGGTGCGGTGGACCTCGCCGTCGCCGCCCCGGTAGCGGCCGTCGGCGTCGCTGATGACGTTGGGGTGCAGCAGGGCGTGGTAGAGCGCGGTGTAGAAGGTGGTGCGCTCGTCGTCGGTGCCGCCGCCGGTCCTGATGGCGCCGAGGCGCTCGCGCCAGGCGGCGCGGGCGGCGTTCTTCACGGCGTCGAAGGAGCGGTGACCGGCGTTCTCCGCGCGGAGGTTGGCCTCGGCGGCTGCCTTGCTGACGTAGGAGATGCCGACCTTGACGTTGACGGGGCCGTCGCCGGGCGCGAACTCGACGTACCCTCCGGCGCCCTTGCCCGCGACGGGGCGGCCGCCGTGGGAGAAGCCGCCGGTGCCGCCGGAGGCGCTGGTGGAGCCGGGGGTGAGCTTGTCGTCCTGCCAGGTGCCGGTGGCCTTGAAGGCGCGGTCGAAATGGGCGGTGAAGTAGAGGGTGTAGTAGGAGCGTTGGCCCTCGGGGTCGAGGTAGCCGCAGAAGTTGCCGGAGGTGACGGAGCCCGTGATCGTGTGGCCGGCCGGGTCGATGCTGACCGTCGAGTCCTCCGATCCCACCTCGGAGTTGGCGGTGCGCACCAGCAGCGAGGCGGGCTTGCCGGCGGGGTAGGTGAACCGCGCCGCACCGGTGCGGGCGGTCGCGGTGAGGTCGGCGGTGACGCCGGAGGCGAGGCCCAGCTTGTAGTGGCCGGGCTCGGCGGTCTCGTCGGCGTGCCGGAAGTCCGAGGCGTAGACGGCGTCCTTGGTGTCACTCGCCGGGGAGGAGGTGACCTCGCCCGCGTACGGGAAGAACGGGATGTCGCCGCTGCCGCCCGCGCAGCCGGTGCCGGACATGTGGGTGAGGCTGAAGCCTCTGACCCGGGTGGCGTCGTAGTGGTAACCGGCGGGCGCGGCGGTGCGGGTGGCGTCGCCTCTGGTGTTCTCCGGGCTCCAGGAGAACATGCCGAAGGGCACGACGGCACCGGGGAAGGTGTCGCCGCCGTTGCTGGTGCCGATCAGCGGATCGACGTACGGCGTCGGGTCGTTGACGAGAGCCGGTGGTGCCTGGGTCGCCGCGAGGGCGGGGGTGACGCCGCCGCCGAGCGCGAGCACGGCGGCGAGCAGCAGGGACATCGGACGGAAACGCATGACGCGGCCCTTCCTCCTTGCGGACGGGTCGCGCCCCACGGGTCGCACAAGCCGCAGGGACAGTAACGTGCGCCGCCCGCCCCACGGAAGACCGCCAACTGGGTTGACATCGTTGTCCGTTGAAGCGGTAAAGTCGTGCAAGGACCCAATAGACAACGTTGTCGCCGCCCCACCGGGCGAGGCCCCCGCCTCTCCCCCACAAGCCGCAGCACCCCGCAGGACCAGCCCCATCCGGACGGGCACACCCCCTCGCCCACCCGGCTCGCGGACCCGGTGGACCGTTCTCCGCCGGGTCCGCCCAGAGCGATGCCGCGCGTGCTCCTCGGCACGGCGACCGCGTTTCCCGCCACGACGAAGGGCCGCACCCCCGAGGGGGTGCGGCCCTTCAACCGCGTTTCCGGAGCGCTTACTTGGCGATCAGGTTGCGCAGCACGTACTGCATGATGCCACCGTTGCGGTAGTAGTCGGCCTCGCCGGGGGTGTCGATGCGGACGACCGCGTCGAACTCCACGCCGGTGTCGGTGGTGACCTTGACCGTGCGCGGGGTGGTGCCGTTGTTCAGCTCCTCGACGCCGGTGAAGGAGAAGGTCTCCTCGCCGGTCAGGCCGAGGGAGGCCGCGGTGGCGCCCTCCGGGAACTGGAGCGGCAGCACGCCCATGCCGATGAGGTTCGAGCGGTGGATGCGCTCGTAGGACTCGGCGATGACGGCCTTGACGCCGAGGAGCGCGGTGCCCTTGGCGGCCCAGTCGCGCGACGAGCCGGAGCCGTACTCCTTGCCCGCGAGCACGACCAGCGGGATGCCCTGGTCGATGTAGTTGCGCGAGGCGTCGTAGATGAAGGAGACCGGCGCGCCCTCCTGCGTGAAGTCGCGGGTGTAGCCGCCCTCGGTGCCCGGCGCGATCTGGTTGCGCAGGCGGATGTTGGCGAACGTGCCGCGGATCATGACCTCGTGGTTGCCACGGCGCGAGCCGTAGGAGTTGAAGTCACGACGCTCCACACCGTGCTCGGTGAGGTACTTGCCCGCCGGGGTGTCGGCCTTGATGGCGCCGGCCGGGGAGATGTGGTCGGTGGTGACCGAGTCGCCCAGCTTGGCGAGCACACGGGCGCCGGTGATGTCGGTGACCGGGGACGGCTCGGTCTGCATGCCCTCGAAGTAGGGGGGCTTGCGGACGTAGGTGGACTCGGCGTCCCACTCGAAGGTGTTGCCGGTCGGGATCGACAGGGCCTGCCACTGGGCGTCGCCCGCGAAGACGTCCTCGTATGACTTGGCGAACATGTCCTCGCCGATGGCGTTCGCCACGACCTCGTTGACCTCGGCCTCGGAGGGCCAGATGTCCTTGAGGAAGACCGGGTTGCCGTCCTGGTCGGTGCCCAGGGCGTCCTTGGTGATGTCCACCTTCATGGAGCCCGCGAGGGCGTAGGCGACCACCAGCGGCGGGGAGGCCAGGTAGTTCATCTTGACGTCGGGGTTGATCCGGCCCTCGAAGTTGCGGTTGCCCGAGAGGACCGACGTGACCGCGAGGTCGTGGTCGTTGACGGCCTTGGAGACCTCCTCCGGCAGCGGGCCGGAGTTGCCGATGCAGGTGGTGCAGCCGTAACCGACCAGGTTGAAGCCGACCTTGTCGAGGTAGGGGGTCAGGCCCGCCTTCTCGAAGTAGTCGGTGACGACCTTGGAGCCCGGGGCGAGGGTGGTCTTGACCCACGGCTTGCGGGTCAGGCCCTTCTCCACGGCCTTCTTGGCGACGAGCGCCGCGGCGACCATGACGTACGGGTTGGAGGTGTTGGTGCAGGAGGTGATGGCCGCGACCGTCACCGCACCGTGGTCCAGCTCGTAGGTGGTGCCGTCGGGGGCGGTCACGGTGACCGGGTTCGACGGGGTGCCGTTGGGGGCGATGGCCGGGGAGTCGGAGGCCGGGAAGGACTCCTTGCCCGCCTCGTCCACGACGTCGACGTAGTTGAGGACGTCCGACTTGAACTGCTCGGCGGCGTTCGCGAGGACGATGCGGTCCTGCGGGCGCTTCGGGCCGGCGATGGAGGGGACGACCGTGGAGAGGTCCAGCTCCAGCTTCTCGGAGAAGTCGGGCTCGGCCTTGGGGTCCAGCCAGAGGCCCTGCTCCTTGGCGTACGCCTCGACGAGCGCGACCTGCTGGTCGCTGCGGCCGGTCAGGCGCAGGTAGTTCAGCGTCTCGTCGTCGATCGGGAAGATCGCCGCGGTGGAGCCGAACTCCGGCGACATGTTGCCGATGGTGGCGCGGTTGGCCAGGGAGGTGGCGGCCACGCCCTCGCCGTAGAACTCGACGAACTTGCCGACCACACCGTGCTGGCGCAGCATCTCGGTGATGGTGAGCACCAGGTCGGTGGCGGTGGTGCCGGGCGTGAGCTCACCGGTGAGCTTGAAGCCGACGACGCGCGGGATCAGCATGGAGACCGGCTGGCCGAGCATGGCGGCCTCGGCCTCGATGCCGCCGACGCCCCAGCCGAGCACACCGAGGCCGTTGACCATGGTGGTGTGCGAGTCGGTGCCGACCAGGGTGTCGGGGTACGCCTTGCCGTCACGGACCATGACGACGCGGGCCAGGTGCTCGATGTTCACCTGGTGGACGATGCCGGTGCCCGGCGGGACGACCTTGAAGTCGTCGAAGGCGGTCTGGCCCCAGCGCAGGAACTGGTAGCGCTCCTTGTTGCGGCCGTACTCCAGGTCGACGTTCTGCTTGAACGCGTCGTTGGTGCCGAACTTGTCGGCGATGACGGAGTGGTCGATGACCATCTCGGCCGGGGAGAGCGGGTTGATCTTCGCGGGGTCGCCGCCGAGCGCCGCGACGGCCTCACGCATGGTGGCGAGGTCGACGACACAGGGAACACCGGTGAAGTCCTGCATGATCACGCGGGCCGGCGTGAACTGGATCTCCTGGCTGGGCTGAGCCTGCGAGTCCCAGCCGCCGAGGGCACGGATGTGGTCGGCGGTGATGTTCGCGCCGTCCTCCGTGCGGAGCAGGTTCTCCAGCAGGACCTTCAGGCTGTACGGCAGGCGGGCCGAGCCCTCGACCTTGTCCAGCCGGAAGATCTCGTACGACTCGTCGCCCACCTGCAGCGTGCTGCGGGCGTCGAAGCTGTTCGCCGACACGACAGTCTCCTTCATTGATGTGCGCGTTCCACCGCATCCTGCCGCCACGCCGGTCCGGCAATCCGCTAAGGTAAGGCTAAGTTAGGTAACCCTTACCGGGCTGGCTGCCGCGGTGCGCCTCGGTAGATATCTCGATGTCGAGATAACTCTAGTACATGGGGGCTGGATGGTCATGCCCGGACCGGGGTGCGGGGCAGGGGTGGGCTTGGTCACGTGGGGGCGACCGGGAGGTCGACGCCGAGGACACGGAGCTCGGAACGTGGGGGCACCCGGACTTGCACACGATCCGCCGGCTCGCCGCGCGTCTCGCGGCGCACGGCCAGGGCGGGCGGGGTGCCGGAAAAACATCCGCGCCGCGCGGAACCATGACGACAGACTGACCCCATGACCGCCTCAGACCCCAAGGCCGACCTGCGCTTCTACCTCCAGGCCGCCCGCGACGCCCTGCTCTGGAAGCTCGACGGGCTCTCCGAGTACGACATCCGCCGTCCGATGACACCGACCGGAACCAACCTCCTGGGCCTGGTGAAGCACGCGGCCGGCGTGGAGCTGGGTTATCTCGGCGACACCTTCGGGCGTCCGTCGGGCGTACCGCTGCCCTGGCTCGACGAGGACGCGGAACCCAACGGGGACATGTGGGCCACCGCCGAGGAGTCACGCGCGGACATCGTGGACCTGTACCGCAGGGCGTGGACACACGCGGACGCGACGATCGACGCGCTGCCGCTGGACACGGTCGGCAGGGTGCCGTGGTGGCCCGAGGGGAAGGACGAGGTGACGCTGCATCACGCCGTCCTGCGCGTGACCGCTGACACACACCGCCACGCCGGGCACGCCGACATCCTCCGGGAGCTCATGGACGGCGCCGTCGGGATGGAGCAGGGCAACACGAGCCTGCCGCCGGGGGACGCGGAGTGGTGGGAGACGTACCGGGACCGGCTGGAGCGGGCGGCGCGGGAGGCGTAGCGCCGCACGCCTTTTGACTGCACACCCAACCCTCCCCGCAACACCGCCATTCCGGTGAATTTCCTCGCCCGGAGCCCGCACCCGGTGAGATCATCCCCGGGTGAGCCACTTCTCGCACCACCCGCTCCCCCACGGCGTACCGCCCGGCGCCTTTCACGCCCCCGAGCCCCGGCGGGCGGAGCCCGGCGCGTGGCCGGGGTTCGAGAGGGCGCTGGAGGCGGTGAACCGAGATCTCGTGGCCACGTTGCCCGGGCACCCTCCGCTGGTGCTGATGGTGGAACCCGCCGACGGCGCGGGGACACCCGAGCGGGTCTACGTGGCGCTGCCGGACGGCCGCTGGCAGGGGAACGCCGTGCATCCCCCGGACACGACGGACGACTCCGGTCTGCCGGAGCCGACGGACGCCGTGGAGCTGCTCACCCTGGTCGCCGACGCCGCCCAGGAGACGGTGATGGAGATGTCCTGGCAGGTGTGGCCGGTGTGTCCGGCGCACAAGCTGGGGGCGCATGTGCGCTCCGACGCGGAGGCGGTCACCTGGTGGTGCCCGGGAAGTGCGGAGACCGGGGGCCACCATGCCTCCCGAGTGGGCGAATTGTCCGGAACGCTACCGGGCAAGCAGCGGCGGGCACTCCGGCGGGAGGAGCGGAAGGAACAGAGGAAGCGGGGACGGTGAAGCCGCGGCCATCAGTAACCCGTTCGGGGGTATCCGAGTTGAGCGGCCTTCCGCCGCGCCGACAATCGGAGGAGACAACCGTGGGCCTCACGTTCCGCAAGAGCTTCCGCATCCTGCCCGGCGTCCGACTGAACATCAACCGCCACTCCTGGTCCATCACGACCGGCGGCGGCAAGCACGGGCCCCGCCACACCCACAGCAGCACCGGACGCCGTACGACCTCGATGGATCTGCCCGGCCCGTTCGGCTGGCGCAAGACCACGACCAAGGGCCACTGACCCGGCATCACCCGAATGGACCCCCCCAAGGGGGGTTCCATCTCATATCTGAGATAGCCTCAACCTCATGTCAGACGACTACCTCGCACGCATCGGCAAGCTCATCCGTGACGCCCGGCAGCACCGCGGCTGGACTCAGACCCAGCTCGCGGACGCTCTCGGCACGAGTCAGAGCGCGGTCAACCGCATCGAGCGCGGGAACCAGAACATCAGCCTTGAGATGATCGCCCGCATCGGGGAAGCCCTGGACAGCGAGATCGTGTCGCTGGGCTACGCGGGCCCGATGCACCTGCGCGTCGTCGGCGGGCGCCGCCTGTCGGGCGCCATCGACGTCAAGACGAGCAAGAACGCCTGCGTCGCCCTGCTGTGCGCGTCCCTGCTGAACAAGGGCCGCACCGTCCTGCGCCGGGTCGCCCGCATCGAGGAGGTGTACCGCCTCCTGGAGGTGCTCAACTCCATCGGCGTGCGCACTCGCTGGATCAACGACGGCGTCGACCTCGAACTCGTCCCCCCGGCCCAGCTGGAGATGGACGCGATCGACGCGGAGGCGGCCGTCCGCACCCGCTCGATCATCATGTTCCTCGGCCCGCTGCTGCACCGCATGGACCGCTTCATGCTGCCGTACGCGGGCGGCTGCGACCTCGGCACCCGCACCATCGAGCCGCACATGATCGCGCTGCGCCGCTTCGGCCTGGACATCGCGGCCACCGAGGGGCAGTACCACGCCGTGGTGGACCGCACCGTCCGCCCCGACCGCCCGATCGTCCTGACCGAGCGCGGCGACACCGTGACCGAGAACGCGCTGCTGGCGGCCGCCCGCCACGACGGCGTGACCGTCATCCGCAACGCCTCCTCCAACTACATGGTCCAGGACCTGTGCTTCTTCCTGGAGGCACTGGGCGTACGGGTCGAGGGCATCGGCACCACCACCCTCACCGTGCACGGCGTCCCGAACATCGACATCGATGTCGACTACTCCCCCTCCGAGGACCCGGTCGAGGCGATGAGCCTGGTCGCCGCGGCCGTGGTGACGGAGTCGGAGCTGACGGTCCGCCGGGTGCCGATCGAGTTCCTGGAGATCGAGCTGGCGGTCCTGGAGGAGATGGGCCTCGACCACGACCGCAGCCGCGAGTACTTCGCCGACAACGGCCGTACCCGCCTGGTCGACCTCACGGTCCGCCCCTCCAAGCTGGAGGCGCCGATCGACAAGATCCACCCGATGCCGTTCCCCGGCCTCAACATCGACAACGTCCCCTTCTTCGCGGCGATCGCGGCCGTCGCCCAGGGCAAGACCCTCATCCACGACTGGGTCTACGACAACCGCGCGATCTACCTCACGGACCTCAACCGCCTCGGCGGCCGCCTTCAACTCCTCGACCCCCACCGGGTGCTGGTGGAAGGTCCCACCCGCTGGCGCGCCGCCGAGATGATGTGCCCGCCCGCACTCCGCCCCGCGGTCGTCGTCCTCCTGGCGATGATGGCGGCGGAGGGCACGTCCGTCCTCCGCAACGTCTACGTCATCAACCGCGGGTACGAGGACCTCGCGGAACGGCTGAACTCGATCGGGGCACAGATCGAGATCTTCCGGGACATTTGATACGACGATGCCGCCGCACTCCGTCCGACCTGCTGTTCAGCGGGCAGGGAGGGGTGCGGCGGCATGTCCGGGACTTCACTGGGGCTTCGGGCCCCGCGGCGGGCTACGAGCCGCGCAGGCCCGGGCGCCGGACATGGACGAGGTCCACGACCCGCGCGAGGAGCGGTAGCGGGTAGAAAAGGCAGCGGGGGCGGGGGGCCGCCCGTGTCGGTCTCCGCCGCGGTGGAGGCTTTCCCTACGCCGGACCGAAGCCGGCAGTGTCCGGCGCAGCGGCAGAGCTGGGAACAAGCACGTCGTAGGCGCCGGTGAGAAGCAGCACCTGGGTGGGTTGGTCTCGCAGGCCGTCGATGACCAGCTGCCTGCCCTCGCCAAGAAGGCGGAGGTGCAGCTGGAGCAGAAGATTGATGCCGCTGGAGTCCATGAAGGACACGCCTGACATCTCCAGGTGCAGCGCCTTGTCGTCCGGTGGGATGACACTGGTGGCATCCCTGAGAGCCGGACAGGTGTGAAGGTCCATCTCTCCGGCGACAGTGATCACGGTGCGGTCGTGGTACTGCTGGGTGACCACGGTGAGGTTGTCCATGGTTCGCCCCTCCCGTCAGGGGTCGAGCCCATCACGCCCCCGCTCGGCGGGGGCGTCAAGCGCGCGACTACATCGGGGCCGCGCACAGCCAAGCAAGACCACCCGCGCCGCGCCCCGGCCACTGCGGTGGCCCGCAAAGACGGTGCGGGGTCTCCTACCAGACCAGGCTGGTCGTGTAACCACCCTCGCACACCCTGGTCCGAACCCACCAGGACGTCCGCTCGTCACCGCAGGACGACGGGCACGCCTTTCTCGCGGGATGCCCCGTCCTCACCAACCCCGCTCCGGACAAAGCCGGTTACGGGACAACCCCAGCCGTGGACCAGGTGGCCCACGGCTGGGGAGATCCCCCGACCAGGCGCGGGGCCACTGCGAGCAGGAGGCGCCCGCTCTCGGGGTCCCGTCCGCGCTTCCGTGAACGGTCCGTCTCCGATCCCCCCTCGGGCGGCTCGACAGGCTCGTGGCTCGAACCTCGTCGAGCCGAGCCGCCTCGCTCGCCGACAGGTCTTCCCTGGGAGGCGTGATCCACGTCGTGACAGATCGAGGGCTGGGAATCCGTGCAGGTGCCCCGTCGGTTGTTCCCTTGCGAAGAGACGGAACGTGGCGAGACAGAATGAGTACCCGCCCTGGAACTCCTGTGCGCTGTACGCGTCGCCGCGATGGCGGGAAGCCGCGCGTCAGTCGGGCGTGGCGGTGGTGTGGTGCGGTCGGTTGTGCACCAGCAGGGCTGAGGCGAGGGCAGCGCACAGGAACACGGCGGCGATGACGATCATCCCTGCGTGGACGCCGGAGGTGAAGGCGTCGCCGATCGCGCCGGTCACGTTCGGCGGGGCTGCCCGGTGGCCCACGCTGCCGCTGGATACGGCGTGTTCGACGGTGGGCCAGGCTGCTCGGGGCACGTGGTGGGCATCCAGCTGGGCCGGCAGTCGGGACTGGAGCCGGCTGGCGAGCAGCGCGCCGAGGAGGGAGGTGCCGGTGACGGATCCGATCTGGCGGAAGGTGTTGACGGCTCCGGAGGCCATGCCGGCGTGTTCATGGGAGACGCTGACCAGGGCGGCGGCGGTGCTCGGCGCGGCCACCATCCCGCTCGCGGCTCCGAAGAGCGCGAAGAGCCACCACACCCGGGCATAGGGGGTGGTCGGCTCCAGCGTGGTGAGTCCTGCCGTGGCGGCGGCCCCGATGAGGAAGCCCAGGGTCAGTGGGAGCTTGAAGCCGGTGCGGCGGATCACGCGTCCGGTCGCGTAGCTGACGATGACGTAGACGCCGAAGAAGGCCAGCAGCCGCCAGCCCACGTCCAGGGCGGACAGGTGCTGGACCCGCTCGTAGAAGAGCACCGACAGGATGGCCAGACCCGTGAAGCCGAACAGGGAGACGGCCGCGACGAACATGACGGCGCTGAAGGATGCCGACCGGAACAGGGTGACGTCCAGCATGGGGGTGCGGCCGGCGCGCTCGACGAGGACGAAACCGGTCAGGGCCGCGGCCGCGGTGATCCAGGCGATGAGGATGCGGGGGCTGGTGTAGCCGTCGTGTCCGCCTTCGATGAGGGCGTAGACGAGGGCGGTGACGCCCAGGACGGCCAGGACCTGGCCGGGGACGTCGAGCTTGCCGGCGGGGCCGCGCGATTCCGCCACGAAGGCCGCTGCGGCCAGGGTGATCACGGCGAGGACGGCGGTCGACAGGAAGACCGTGTTCCAGTGGAAGTGGTCCAGGAGTGTGCCCGCTATGAGGGGGCCCGCGGCGAGTCCGATGCCCGAGGAGGCCGCCCAGACGGTGACGACTTCGGTGCGCCGGTGGGGGTCGGGGAACGTGGCTCCCAGGGTGGCCAGGCTGTTGGGCAGGATGAGTGCGCCGCCGACGCCGGAGACGAGCTGGCCGGCGATGACGCCTCCCGCCGAACCCGCCGTGTAGACGATGAGCGACCCGACGATCATGACCGCGGCGCCCGCGACGAAGGCGCGCTTGCGGCCGTAGAGGTTGCCGATGGTGCCCGCGGACATCACCAGACTGGCCACGACCAGGGTGTACGCGGAGGGGATCCAGACGAGGCCGGTCGGGGAGACGTGCAGGTCGTCCTGGATGGCCGACAGCGCCGACACCGATGCGGTGATCAGCAGAAAGGTCGTCATGGCGCCCAGGCACATCGCGACGAGCGTGACTCTGGCGGCGAGCGGGGAGGGGTGGTTCGGGGAGGGCCGGACACCGGTGTGCCGGTCGGCACGATCGAGCCGGCCCAGGGCGGGAGGAGGGAGGGAGGTCACGGTGTCCCCGTCTCAGCCGAACTGCGGGTAAAGGGCGGCGACGCCGCCGGAGAGGCCGGCCCGTATCTGGCGGCTGCGGTCGTCGACGACGATCTCGGCAGCCCCGGAGGCGATGCCGTCGACGGCGACGCGGGCGGCGGCCGCCGGGTCGGTCTTGGGCTCGTCGACGTGACGGGCCATGTCGGTGTCCATGTAGCCGACGTGGAGTCCGGACACGGTGATGCCCCGGGGCGCGAGCTGCTGGCGAAGCGAGTTGGTCAGGCTCCACTCCGCGGACTTGGCGGCGGCGTAGGCTCCGACGCCGGGAAAGGTGATCCACGACAGCGCGGACAGGATGTTCAGGACGGCGCCCCCGCCCTGGGACTCGATCACGGGAGCGAAGGCCCGGATCATGCCGAGGGTGCCCAGATAGTGGGTCTCCATCTCCAGGCGGATGGCGTCCCAGTCGCCGGTCAGCAGATCGGCGCCCGTGGAACTGCCCGCGTTGTTGATCAGGACGGAGATGTCACGGGCCTCCTCGGCGGCCGCGGCGACGGAGGCGGGGTCGGTGATGTCGAGCTGTATCGCCTTCACGCCGGGCAGATCGATCTGGTCCGGTCGGCGGGCCGCCCCGTACACCGTGGCGCCACGCGCGAGAAGCTCCTGGGCGAGCGCCCTGCCGAGTCCGCGGTTGGCTCCGGTGACCAGGACGGTCGCTGTGCTGATGTCCATGACTGCTCCCTCGTGGTGCGCACAATACAGCTGACTTTTGATTGCGTAAGTCAGCTACGACGATATAGGCTGGCTTAGCCTGAGGCAAGCCAGGCGAAGGGTGGAGAGATGAAGGATCTGCTGGAGGAGCGGGACGCCTGGTCCATGGCCAACTGCTCCGTCGCCAGGACTCTGGAGATCGTCGGCAACAGGACGGCGCTGCTGATCATGCGCGAGGCGTTCCTCGGCACGCGCCGGTTCGACGACTTCGCCAAGCGCGTGGGCATCGGCGAACCAGCCGCCGCCGCACGCCTGAAGGAACTGACCGCCGCCGGTCTCCTGGAACGCGTCCCCTACCAGGAGCCCGGCCAGCGGACCCGGTACGCCTATCAACTGACTCCGAAGGGACGGGACTTCCGGACCGTCATCATGGCGCTGCGGCAGTGGGGCGACACCTGGGCCACGGATGAACAAGGGCCCCCCGTGGTCGTGCGCCACGAGAACTGCGGCGCCCCGGTGCACGCGGTGCTCCGCTGCGACGACGGCCACGACGTGCCGTCCGGGGACTCGTTCGTCGACGCCGGCCCGGGTCTCATCCGCGTCGGCCCGGACAGCCCCTGACCACGGCGGCGGCTGAACCACCCGACAGGACGATTCCGCCGCGGCAGTGGGCCCACCCGCCCCCTGCCATCGCCCCCGGCACGCCACACCGACGACTCACGCCCTCCAGGAGCTCCCGCATGTCCGAAGCATCGAAGAAGTCCCCGAGTCCCGACGCGACCGACCGGGCAGGCGCGGCCGTGCACAGATCACGCGTGTTCGACTGGGAAGACCCTGCCATTTCCGCCGACGCCGTCCCTCGCCACAGCGGCCTCGGTTTCCTCCGCGAGATCCTGGCCGGACGCCTGCCCGCCCCGCCGATCGCCGCCGCCCTGGGCTTCTTTCTGGAGGAGGCCGAGCACGGCCGGGCTGTCTTCGTCCTGATGCCGGGCGAGGAGCACTACAACCCGATCGGCAGCGTCCACGGCGGCGTCTACGCCACGCTGCTCGACTCGGCGGCGGGCTGCGCGGTGCAGTCCGTGCTGCCTCAGGGCATGGGGTACACCTCGATCGACCTGACCTTGAAGTTCCTGCGCCCGATCACCGTCGACACCGGCAAGGTCCGCGCCATAGGCACCCTCCTCAACAGCGGCCGCCGCACCGCCCTCGCCCAGGCAGAGCTCCGCGACTCCGACGACCGGCTCCTGGCCCATGCCACCAGCAGCTGCATGCTCTTCCCGGTCGCGGCCCGCTGACCACCGTGGGCGGCGCGAGGGAGGGGACCCACGGACCTGGTGACCGGCAGGGCGCACACCCGCCGGTTCCCCTATAGGTCCTGTGGCTCGCCCCGGAGCGGAAGCCCGGCGGACCGGTAGATCTCGTCCAGGACGCCCATGTTCGTCACGGCGTCGGTGGGTGAGGTGAGGACCGGGCCGTCGTCCAGCACCGCGGAGGCGAACGCCTCCAACTGGCAGGCGTAGCTGGAGGGGTTGGGTCGCAGACGCTCGCGGCGGACCACGCGGTGGCCCTCGGAGCGCGGTGTGCGGAGGGTGAGTCGGTGGTAGAGCTGCGGCATCACGAAGTTGGTGACGTGCAGTTCGCCGGCCGAGCCGATGGCGCGCGCCCGGATCGACAGCAGACGGCGCGACCACATGGACGTCCGCACCCGGCCGGTCGCGCCGCCCGGAAAGGCGAGGTCCGCGCTCATGGCACGGTCGACGCGCCGGTCCTTGCGCAGGGTCAGCATCCGGGCGGCCGTGACGGCCGGGGTGTCTGCGCCGAGGAGGCGGGCGACGTGGACCGCGTAGCAGCCGGCGTCCATGGTGGCGCCGCCCGCCAGTGCGTAGTCGTAGCGGATGTCGCCGAACCGGGGCAGGGGGAAGCACACTTGGGCCTCGACGTGCCGCAGCTCGCCGAGTTCACCGCTTTCCACGATCTGCCGCATACGCGCGGCGAGCGGGTGGTGACGGTAGTGGAAGGCTTCCATCACCACCAGGCCGCTGCGCGCGTACGCCTCCTCGGCGGCGGCCGCGACGCGCTCCGCCTCGGCACGGTTGGCGGTCAGGGGCTTCTCGCACAGGACGTGCTTGCCGGCGCGCAGGGCCTTGATTGTCCACTCCGCGTGCAGCCCGTTGGGCAACGGCACGTAGACGGCGTCCACTTCGGGGTCGGCAAGGAGCGCTTCGTAGCCGGTGTGCACGACGGGGATGCCGTGGCTGCGGGCGAACTTCTCGGCGCGTCCGCGGTCGCGGGCGGCGACCGCGGTCACCGTGACGCGCGGGGTCAGCCGTGCGGGCTTGATCAGTGCGCTCGGCGCGATGGCGGCTGCTCCGAGCAGCCCGACCCTGATGCCTTGAGACATGGGCATCAGTGTGCCAGGCGGGGCGGTGTCTCCCGCCCCCGGAACAGGGCGGTGCGTGGGGCGCGATGTGTGGGGGCCACGCACGGCACGGCGGGCGGGGTCGGGGCGTCGTGCCCGGCGGTCGCGAAGGGCGGGAACGGGATGCCGGGACCCGTCGGATCACTCAGGGCAACTCGCGGCCCGCGCTCCCGCCCGGTCGGTCCGAGCCCAGCGCCGCGTCGCCGCTCCGGCGGTCCGAGCCGAGCGCCGCGTCGCCGCCCGGGTCGTCCCCGTCGAGCACGGCGGTCCCGTCCCCGCTCAGCAGGGCGGCGAGATCGGCGGCCTGCTGCCGCAGCGCGGCGGCGTCCAGGGCGGCCACGCGCTTGGCCGTCAGCTCCAGCGAGCGGCCGTTCTCCAGGGTGACCTTCATCCGCACCTCGCCGCGCCGGCTGCGCAGCCACGCGATGACCCCGGTGGCCAGCGCGGTCGCCGCGCCGCCGGGGCCGAGCGCCACGACGACCGCCTCCAGGACCGGCCCGAGGGTCCCCGGGTCCGGCGGCCGCTCGCGCAGCCCGAGCCGGCCCCGCAGCGACGGGTCGTCGCTCAGCCACTCGCGCAAGGAACGGAGCAGGTCCGCGGCTTCGGGACCCTCCGCGTCCAGCCGTACGTCCATGACGCCCCCGTCTGCCCGCCGGTCGTGTTTGCCGTGCCGGGAGGCTAGCAACGGTCCGGGAGGGAGGAAAAGGGGCGCGAGGTGAGGGCGAGCGCCTCTCGGCCCTCGCCGGTCACCGTGCGCCCCGTCGCATCCGAGCCGGGTCAGCAGAACCAGCCGTCCTGCACCCACCCGTGCCGGTTGATGTCGCCGTAGGCGAACCCGTACGCCCACCCCGACTGCTCGCTCTCCACCAGGAAGGTCTGGCCCTTGCTCAAGGTGCCCATCCAGGCGCCGCCGGGCTCGGTGCGGACGAACAGGTCCTGGGCGCAGACCGTTTCGCGGGTGCCGACGGAGCCGTTGGCGGCGACGGCGGGGACGGTGGCGAGGAGCAGGGCGGTGGCGGCGCCCGCCGTGAGGGCGGCGGCGCGACGGCGTGCGGACATGCTGGTTCCTCCCTGGTTCCGGCTCACCACGAGCCGTATCCGCCGATGCATTCGATGCGCACGTAGCCCCAGTCGTTGGGGCCGAAGTCGAAGGTGGCGGCCCAGCCGTTGTAGACGGGGTGGGCGCCGGGGGTGTGGCCGACCTTGTCGCCGTAGGAGAGGGTGCGGACGAGACCGACGGGGCCGGACGCGCTGTCGTAGTTGGCGTAGAAGCTGGCGCTCTGGCACGTGATGACCGCGTGCTCCGGTACGACGACGGCGTGGGCGGGGGCCTGGAGGAGCGTGGCGGTCGCCAGCGCGGGGAACGTGGCGGCCAGGACTCGGGTGAGGGTGCGTCTCAGGACGGGCACGGCACATCGACTCCTCGTGGGGGGGGAGGGCTGGTGGACGCGGGTAAACCGTAGCCCTGTTGGCATGTTCGCAACAGATCGCGAGCGCCGGTTCGCCGCGACCCCCGGATCTGCCCGCCCGTTCCAACTACCCTTTTCTTCGGCCCGTTTGGTCCGCCTCGGTGGCGAGCAGAACCCCTGCGGGCGGTACTGCGACCGGATACAGGGGGCGGTATGGGGGCGATATGGCCGGCCGTGATCGCGGTCGTCGCGGGCGGGGCGTACGCCGGGTGGCGGCGGTACCTGTTCCCCGGGGGCTGGGCCTTCGCCCTGGCGGCGCGGTTCGCCGCCGAGCGGCGTGAACTCGCCGAGGCACGGTCGAAGGTGCGCGGTCTGGAAGGGGCGGCCCGCGCGGACGAGTCGGCGGCCCGGTCCGAACTGGCCGAGCAGGAGCGGCGGTACAAGAACGAGGTGCGGACCCGGGAGCGGCTCATCGCCACGCTGAACAATCCCGGAACCGGCAAGCGGCTGGCCGGCCTCGGCGAAGTGGCCCTGTACGAGCACGTCGTGGTGGCGAAGGACGCGAGCGGCGTACGGCACACGCTGCCACTCGCCGGGCTCGGCGTGGAGCTCGACCGGGGCGAGGAGAGCTACCACCTGTATCTCGTCCGGGCGGACAAACAGCGCGTCCGGGTCGACTACCCCCGCCTCGGCGCCGATCCGGACGACACGGAACAGCCGCGCTTCACCGAGAAGCGGGTGCGGGACTTCGCGGACGGCGTCCAGAACGCCGCCGCGCAGGAGAACACCTTCCGCGCCCGTCTCCCCGAGCGCCTCAAGGAGACCGAAGCCGAACTCGACCGCGTCCGCGCGGACACCGCCGCCCGGGAACGGGCGCGCGAGCGGCTTGCCAGGGTGCGGAAACGCAACGAGGCCAACCCTCATCTCCACGACGCCCGCGAGGAGTTGGAGACCGAACGGCGGAAGTGGCGTGCCCTGACCGGGAAGATGCCGCCCGCGTAGCCGGGACACGCGCCGGCCCGGCGTCACCGGGCCGGCCACGGCGCGCGGTCAGTCCTCGACCACCGTCACGTCCCGTTCGCCCGTCGCGTGGAACACCGGCAGGAAGGCGATGCCGGCGGGGTGCAGCTCGGTCACCGTCGCCTCCACGTGGGCCGGACCGGCGCGCAGCGCGTCGTCCGGGACCTGGCCGGAGTTGGTCCAGTGGTGCAACGCGCCGTCGCACGTGGCACGGGTGCCGCCGATGCCGTACCTGACGCGGGAGTCGTCCTGGTCGATGGAGGAGCTGACGAAGGCGGAGCCGGTGGCGGACAGACACCGGTAGGTGCCGGAGAGGGTCACGGTGCCGTCCTCGTCGATCGCGGCGACCGGGTCGACGGTGACGCTCTCGGACGGGGCGGCGACGGCGGCCGGTGCGGCGACGGCGCACAGCAGCGCGGCGGCGCCGAGGACGGCGGCGAGGGCGGGGCGTACGAGCATGGGGGTGCCTCCCGGTCGGGTTGCCAAGGGTCCAGGGGATGGTTCCTGGAGGGGGTCTGCCCCCTGGCGCGGGGCGCCCCCGGGACCGGGCGCGATCATCACCCGAGCGGTGGCGCGTCACTGGGCCGGGCGTACCAGCCGCCCGCCACACCGGTGGTGACCAGCACCGATGCCGAAGATCTAAAATGATCAACGTGTCCGAGCAGCACGCCCCCAGGTCTCTCATCGTCACGCTCTACGGCGCGTACGGCCGCTTTCTGCCGGGTCCGATGCCCGTCGCGGAACTGATCCGGCTGCTGGCCGCGGTCGGCGTCGACGCCCCGTCGGTGCGCTCCTCGGTGTCCCGTCTCAAGCGCCGCGGCCTGCTGCTGCCCGCCCGTACGGCCGAGGGTTCGGCCGGGTACGAACTCTCCGCCGAGGCACGCCGGTTGCTCCAGGACAGCGACAGCCGTTCCCGCGCCGCCGGGCCCGGCGACGACGCGGGCTGGGTGCTCGCGGTGTTCTCCGTGCCCGAGTCGGAGCGGCAGAAGCGGCACGTGCTGCGCTCGCGGCTGGCCGCCCTCGGCTTCGGCACGGCGGCGCCCGGGGTGTGGGTGGCCCCGGCACGGCTGTACGAGGAGACCCGGCACGTGCTGAGCCGTCTGGGTCTGGACCCGTACGTCGACCTGTTCCGGGGGGACCACCTCGGCTTCGCGCCGACCGCCGAGGCCGTCGGCCGCTGGTGGGACCTCGCGGCGATCGCCAAGGAGCACGAGCGGTTCCTGGACGCCCATGCGCCCGTGCTGCGGGCCTGGCGGCAGCGTACGGACACCCCGCCCGAGGACGCCTACCGCGACTATCTGCTCGCCCTGGACTCCTTCCGGCACCTCCCCTACGCCGACCCGGGGCTGCCGGCCCGGCTGCTGCCCGCCGACTGGCCCGGCATCGCCTCGGCGGAGGTCTTCCGCGCCCTGCACGGGCGGCTGCGCGACGCGGGAGCCGAGTTCGCCGGAGTGTGAGCCGTCGGTGGTCCGCGGGGGGGGGGGTGAACCCTCGTCCGCGTGGAGTGACCGCGCGCACGCCTCGTGCGCGCGCGTGTACGGAAGTGACCTCGCCCGCCCCGGGATCGTTTGTGAATGTCGTCACGTGTGTGCGGCCGGCTCGTCCCTCGAACCCGGTCTCGTCACACGTGTCACCGGGGTTCGACAACGCCGTAACGGCTGGCACGGGCGGGTGCGGCGGGTTTCCCGGGCGGGTAGGCAGCGGCGTGGCGGGGCCCTCGGGGACCGTCCGGCGGCGGCCGACCGTCCGTGAGGGCGGGCCCGTACCATTTCCTACAGTCGAAAGCAGGACAGCCTGCTCCATGAACGGACTACTCGCCTTGCACGAACGCCCCGCCGAATCGGCCTCCTGGCGCATCGCGCTGCCGCACACCGCCGCGGCGGTGCCGGTGGCACGCGCGCTGGTGCGGTCGGCGCTGGCCGGGGTGGAGCACACGGCCGACCGCGACACCGCGGAGCTGCTCACGGCCGAGCTGGTCGCCAACGCGGTGGAGCACACCGCGGGCAGCGGCCCGATCGAGCTGGTCGTGGAGTTGCGGCCGAGCGGCTGCCAGGTCGAGGTGCACGACCCGGACCCGGCGCCGCCGGGCCATCTGACGCGTCCCGTGATCGAGGAGCCCGACCCCTGGCAGGAGGGAGGGCGCGGCCTGTTGCTGATCCGCGCCCTCAGTTCGTCCTGCGGTCACCGCCCCACCTCGTCGGGCAAGGCGGTCTGGTTCAGACTGCCTGTGGTTCCCGCTCAGCGGCGCTCTGCGTGACCTCGATGGTCTCGGCGCCCGCGCCCTTGGCCATCAGCGAGTGCCGGCGCCCGTAGGCGAAGTAGACGCCCAGGCCGACCGCCAGGAACACCGCGAACTGCACCCAGGTCCGCCAGCCCGTCTCGTACATCAGGTACAGGCAGAAGGCGACGCCCAGCAGCGGGGCGACCGGGTACAGCGGCACCCGGAAACCGCGCTTGAGGTCCGGCTGGCGGCGGCGCAGGGCGATCACCGCGATGTTGACGACGGCCATGATGGCCAGCGTGCCGATGGTGCACAGGTTCACCGTGGCGTCCAGCGAGGCGAAGGCAGCCGGGATCGCGAAGACGACGGCGACGATCAGCGTGCCCGCGACCGGCGTGGAGGTCTTCGGGGAGACCTTCTCGAAGACGCGCGGGACCAGACCGTCGCGGGACATCGACAGCAGGATGCGGGTCTGGCCGTACATCACGGCGAGGACCACGGAGGCGATGGCGACGACCGCGCCGAAGGCGATGACGCCGCCGCCGATGGCGGAGCCGGTGACCTCGTTGACGACGTAGGACAGCGCGGCGGAGCGGCTGCCGACCTCCTTGCCGCCGATGGCGCCGATCGCGGCGAGCGCGACCGCGCAGTACAGCAGCGTGACCAGACCCATGCAGACGAGGATCGCCACGGGGATGTCCCGGCGCGGGTTCTTGGCCTCCTCACCGGCGGTGGTGATCGCGTCGAAGCCGATGTAGGAGAAGAACGCGGCGGTGGTGCCCGCGCCGATGCCGCCGAGGCCGGCCGGGGAGAACGGCGTGAGGTTGCCGTGCTTGAAGGCGCTGTAGCCGATGGCGCAGAACGCGAGCAGGATGATCAGCTTGACCGCGGCCATGGCGGCGGTGGCCCGCGCGCTCTCGCGCACGCCGCGCACCAGCAGCACGGAGGCCATGGCGATGACGATGACGGCGGGCAGGTTCACGATGCCGCCGTCGCCGGGTCCGGCGGAGAGCGCAGCCGGGATCTGCCAGCCGGTGAGGCTGTGCAGGAGTTCGTTGACGTACTCGCTCCAGCCGACCGCGACGGCCGAGATGGAGATGCCGTACTCCAGGAGCAGGCACCAGCCGACCAGGAAGGCGGTGGTCTCGCCGAGACCGGCGTAGGCGAAGGAGTACGAGGAGCCGGAGACCGGGATGGCGCCGCCCAGCTCCGCGAAGGAGAAGGCGGTGAACACGCAGGTGATCGCGGCGAGGATGTACGAGACGACGACGGCGGGACCGGCCTGCGCGACGGAGGAGGAGAGGCCGACGAATATGCCGGTACCGACGATGGCGCCGACGCCGAAGCAGATGAGCTGGAAGAGGCCCATGGTGCGCTTCAGACCGTGGCCCTCGCGGTCGGCGCCGGATTCGGCGACGAGCAGCTGCGGGGACTTGATGCGGGGAGCGGGCATAGGGGTGGTGCTCGTTTCTGGGTGGTGCGGACGGCCCGGGTGAGGCCGCTGCGTCGGCGCGGCGGGGGTGGGGCCAGGCCGTCGGTCAGGATAAGGCCAGGTGAGGCGGGTCAGGCAAGGGTTTGTGAGATATCGCCGAGCGTCGCCACCAGCACCGCCTTGATCGTGTGCATACGGTTCTCGGCCTCGTCGAAGACCACCGAGTGCGCCGACTCGAAGACCTCGTCGCTGACTTCCAGCTCGGTCAGTCCGTGCCGTTCGTGGATCTCGCGGCCGACGGTGGTGCCGAGGTCGTGGAAGGCGGGCAGGCAGTGCAGGAACTTCACGTCCGGGTTGCCGGTGGCGCGCAGCACGTCCATGGTGACGGCGTACGGGCCGAGCAGCGCGATCCGCTCGTCCCAGACCTCCTTGGGCTCCCCCATGGACACCCAGACGTCGGTGGCGACGAAGTCGGCGCCGCGCACGCCCTCCTTCACGTCCTCGGTGAGGGTGACGCGGGCGCCGGAGGCTTCGGCGAGCTGCCGGGCCAGGGCGACGATGGTCTCGTCCGGCCACAGCAGCCGGGGGGCGACGATCCGCACGTCCATGCCGAGCAGGGCGCCGGTGACCAGGTAGGAGTTGCCCATGTTGTAGCGGGCGTCGCCGAGGTAGGCGAAGGCGATCCCGTCCAGGGGCTTGTCGCTGTGCTCGGTCATGGTGAGCACGTCGGCGAGCATCTGGGTGGGGTGCCACTCGTCGGTCAGCCCGTTGTAGACGGGGACGCCCGCGTGCGCGGCCAGCTCCTCGACGACGCCCTGACCGTGGCCCCGGTACTCGATGGCGTCGTACATCCGGCCGAGCACCCGGGCGGTGTCCTTGACGGACTCCTTGTGCCCGATCTGGGAGCCGGCCGGGTCGAGGTAGGTGGTGTGGGCGCCCTGGTCGGCGGCGGCGACCTCGAACGCGCAGCGGGTGCGCGTGGAGGTCTTCTCGAAGATCAGCGCGACGTTCTTGCCGGTCAGATGCCGCGTCTCGGTCCCGGCGCGCTTGGCGGCCTTCAGTTCCGCGGCCAGCTCGACCAGACCGCGGAACTCCTCGGCGGAGAAGTCGATCTCCTTGAGGAAGTGGCGGCCGGCGAGGGCGGTCGGGACTGTCGCCATGGGGCGCTCCAGGGGTCCGGGTACGGGGGCTGCGGTGATTCTATCCGAAGCTCAGCATGGCTATTCATTTCGCAGCATGATTATGCGGAGTCTCACAGTGCTCCGCCGACGCGGCCCCGCCTCACACCGCCTCGCGCTCCACCGGACAGCTCATGCAGCGCGGCCCGCCTCTGCCCCGGCCCAGTTCGCTGCCCGGGATCTCGATGACCTCGATGCCCTGCTTGCGCAGATGCGTGTTGGTGGTGGCGTTGCGCTCGTAGGCGACGACGACGCCGGGTTCGACGGCGAGCACGTTGCAGCCGTCGTCCCACTGCTCGCGCTCGGCGGCGTGCACGTCCTGGGTGGCGGTGAGCACGCGGATCTCCCCGAGCCCGAGGGCGGCGGCGATGGCCCGGTGCATGTGCTCCGGCGGGTGGTCGGTGACCTTCAGTTCCTTGTCGCCCACGCCCGGCTCGATCGTGTACGAGCGCAACATGCCGAGCCCGGCGTACTGGGTGAAGGTGTCGCCGTCGACCATGGTCATCACGGTGTCGAGGTGCATGAAGGCGCGCCGCTTGGGCATGTCGAGCGCCACGATGGTGCGCGCGGAGCCCGCCGCGAACAGCTTGTGCGCGAGCATCTCCACGGCCTGCGGTGTGGTGCGCTCGCTCATGCCGATGAGGACCGCGCCGTTGCCGATCACCAGCACGTCGCCGCCCTCGATGGTGGAGGGGTAGTCCGCCTGGCCGCGCGACCAGACATGGAAGGTCTCGTCGCGGAAGAGCGGATGGTGCCGGTAGATCGCCTCGAAGTGCACGGTCTCGCGCTGCCGGGCGGGCCAGCGCATGGCGTTGATGGACACACCGTCGTAGATCCACGCCGAGGTGTCTCGGGTGAAGAGGTGGTTGGGCAGCGGGCCCAGCAGGAAGTCGTCCAGGTCCATGACATGGAAGCGGACCGAGGTGGGCTCCGGGTACGCGTCCAGGAACTCGCGCTTGGTCATGCCGCCGACCAGCGCCTCGGCCAGCGCGTCCGGGGCCATCCGGTCGAAGGCGGCGCGCAGGTGGTCGGTGGCGAGCGGGCCGTACTCCTTCTCGTCGAAGACCCGGTCCAGGACCAGGGCGCGTGCCTCGGGGACCGCGAGGGTCTCGGTGAGCAGGTCGCCGAAGAGATGGACCTCCACCCCGCGGTCGCGCAGCACGTCGGCGAACCCGTCGTGCTCGGCGCGCGCCCGGCGCACCCACAGCACGTCGTCGAAGAGCAGGGCGTCCTTGTTGCTCGGGGTGAGCCGTTTCAGTTCGAGGTCGGGGCGGTGGAGGATCACCCGGCGCAGCCGTCCGGCCTCGGAATCGACGTGGAATGCCATGCCTTCATCCTGGCCGTCCGCGACCGGGTTCACGCGCTTCCCGACCGTTTGCGTGCCCCGGTTTTCACCGTGGGTCGCGCCGGGCGACGGGAGCCGGCGGAGCCCGCGTGGCGTGTGCTCGGAGAGTGACAGGTGGCGCACGCGTGGTTCCCGTGATCCGTGACGGGTGGTACACACAGCGGAACGCACGTGTTCCTGTCCGCCAGCAGGAAGGTTGCTCCCGCATGTCCGCATCACGACGTCAGGTCCTGGCCTCCGCGAGCGCGGTGGGGGCGGGCATCGTCTTCACCGGCGCTCTCTCCGAACTCTTCGCGGGCACCGCCGCCGCGCGCTCGCTGGGCCGTACCGGTTACGGTCCGCTCGTCCCCGACCCCGACGGCCTGCTCGACCTGCCGAAGGGCTTCCGCTACCAGGTGCTCTCCCGTGAGGGTGCCCCGCTGCGCTCCGGCGAGGGCCCGGTGCCCTCCCACCACGACGGCATGGCCGCCTTCTCCGGCCGGGGCGGCCGTACCCACCTCGTGCGCAACCACGAGAACCGCCCGACCGCGGAGATCCGGGTGCCGGCCGTCGAGGGGCTCACCTACGACCCGGAGGGCCACGGCGGCTGTACGGCCCTGGAGCTGGACTCACGCAACCGGGTGCTGTCGGAGCGGGTGGCCATCGCCGGTACGGCCGTGAACTGCGCGGGCGGCCGCACCCCCTGGGGCACCTGGCTGACCTGCGAGGAGACCGAGGACCGGGCAGGCGACAACGGCCACACCAAGGACCACGGCTTCATCTTCGAGGTCCACCCCACCGACCCGCACCGCACCGGCGCCGTCCCGCTGACCGCGATGGGCCGCTTCCAGCACGAGGCGATCGCGGTCGACCCGCGCTCCGGCGTCGTCTACGAGACCGAGGACGCCTTCCTCAAGCCCTTCGGCCTCTTCTACCGCTTCCTGCCGCACAAGCCGCTCGGCGGGGTGGGCTCGCTGCGCGCGGGCGGCCGGCTCCAGGCGATGCGGGTGCCCGGGGTGCCCGATCTGTCGGCCGTGCGGGAGACGGGGGCGAGCTTCGACGGCATCGAGTGGGTGGACGTCCCCGACCCGCTGGCCGCCGCCACCCCGACCCGCCTCCAGGACTACGGCTCCGGCGGCATCACCCACGCCCAGAAGCTGGAGGGCTGCTACTGGGGCGGCACCTGCGTCTACTTCGTGTCGTCCTTCGCCCACAGCGCGGAGGGCTCCGCCGCCGACCACTTCGGCCAGATCTGGCGCTACGACCCGCACCGGCGCCGCCTCACCCTGGTGATCGTCTTCGGCCCGGACACGGACGTGCAGTTGCCCGGCGAGTCCCCGGACAACATCTGCCTCGCCCCGAGCGGCGGCCTGATGGTGTGCGAGGACGGCAACGGCGCCCAGCACGTCTTCGGCGTCACCCGGGGCGGCGAGGTCTACGCGATGGCCCGGGGCAGGCAGAACATCGGCACGCCGGAGAAGCCGGAGTGGGGCGAGTTCGCGGGCGTCACCTTCTCCCCCGACGGGGGCACGATGTACGTCAACTGCTACACGCCCGGCACCACGTTCGCGGTGACCGGGCCCTGGCACGGGTAGACCGCCCGGTCGGCGGGCCCGCGCCAGGGGACCGGTCGGTCACAGGCGCGGGTCCACCGGTTCCGACTCCAGCGCGAGCACCCCGAAGACCGCCTCGTGCACCCGCCACAGCGGCTCGCCGTCGGCGAGGCGGTCCAGGGCCTCCAGGCCGAGGGCGTACTCGCGGACCGCGAGGGAGCGCTTGTGGTTCAGGAAGCGCTGCCGGAGGCGGTCGAGGTTGTCCGGGCGGGTGTACTCGGGGCCGTAGATGATCCGCAGGTACTCCCGGCCCCGGCACTTCACGCCGGGCTGCACCAGGCGGCCCTTGTCGTCACGGACCAGGGCGCCGAGCGGCTTGACGACCATGCCCTCACCGCCCCGCCCGGTCATCTCCAGCCACCAGTCGACGCCCGCGCGCACCGACTCCGGGTCGCCGGTGTCGACGTAGAGGCGCCGGGTGGTCTGGAGAAGCCCGGACGAGTCGTGCTCCACCAGCCGGTCGAGGAGGGCCAGTTGCTCGTCGTGCGGGAGTCCGGCGAGGCTGCGGCCCTGCGCCGCGAGCACCTGGAAGGGCGCCAGGCGGACGCCCTCAAGACCGTCGGTGGTCCAGCAGTAGCGGCGGTAGGCGTCGGTGAACGCGGCGGCGTCCACGGCGCGTTCGCGCTGCCGGCCGAGCAGGTCCGCCACGTCGGCACCGCGCGCGGCGGCGGACTCCAGGGCGGCGAGCGCGTCCGGGAAGACCGCACCGGAGGCGGCGCCCACGGCCGCGTACTGGCGGCGCAGCAGCCCGCCCGCCTTCAGCGACCACGGCATCAGCTCGGCGTCCAGCAGAAGCCAGTCGGTGGCGAGTTCGTCCCACAGACCCGCCTCCGTGACCGCCGAGCGGACCCGGCCGAGGATCTCCTCGGTCACCTTCCCGTCGTCGAAGAAGGGGCGCCCGGTGCGGGTGTACAGCGAGCCCGTGCGGCCGTCCTCGACGCCGAACCGCTCGCGCGCGGCCGCCGCGTCCCGGCAGACCAGGGCGACCGCCCGCGAGCCCATGTGCTTCTCCTCGCACACCACCCGCGCGACACCGTCCCGCGCGTACTGCGCGAACGCCTCCACCGGGTGCTCCAGGTACCCCTCCTCCCGCGAGGTCGGGGTCGGGGCCATGGTGGGCGGGAGGTACGGCAGCAGGCGCGGGTCGACCGCGAAGCGGCTCATCACCTCCAGGGCGGCGGCCGCGTTCTCCTCGCGGACGGCGACCCGGCCCAGGTGGCGCGTCTCCACGCCACCGCGTCCGCGCACGTCGGCGAGGTCCAGCGGACGGCCGTCGCGGCCGCCGGGCGCCTCGGTGCGCAGCGGCTTGGCCGGCTCGTACCAGACCCGCTCGGCGGGCACGTCCACCACCTCGCGCTCCGGCCAGCGCAGCGCGGTGAGCTTGCCGCCGAAGACGGCGCCGGTGTCCAGGCAGAGGGTGTTGTTGAGCCAGGTGGCCTCGGGGACCGGGGTGTGGCCGTATACCACGGCGGCGCGGCCCCGGTAGTCCTCGGCCCAGGGGTAGCGCACGGGCAGGCCGAACTCGTCGGTCTCGCCGGTGGTGTCGCCGTACAGGGCGTGCGAGCGGACGCGGCCCGAGGTGCGGCCGTGGTACTTCTCCGGCAGGCCCGCGTGGCAGACGACCAGCCGGCCGCCGTCGAGGACGTAGTGGCTGACCAGTCCGTCCAGGAAGCGGCGCACCTCGTCCTTGAACTCCTCGCTCTCGCCCTCCATCTGGGCGATGGTCTCGGCGAGGCCGTGGGTGTGCTGGACCTTGCGGCCCCTGAGGTGACGGCCGTACTTGTTCTCGTGGTTGCCCGGCACGCACAGCGCGCTGCCGCCGCGGACCATGCCCATGACCCGGCGCAGCACGCCCGGGGAGTCGGGCCCCCGGTCGACCAGGTCGCCGACGAACACGGCGGTACGGCCCTCGGGGTGCACGCCGTCCTCGTAGCCCAACTTGGCCAGCAGCGACTCCAGTTCGGACGAGCAGCCGTGGATGTCGCCGATGATGTCGAACGGGCCGGTGAGGTGGCGCAGGTCGTTGAAGCGCTTCTCGGTGACGACGGTGGCGTGCTCGACCTCCTGCACGCCACGCAGCACATGCACCTTGCGGAAGCCCTCGCGCTCCAAGTGCCGCAGGGAGCGTCGGAGTTCACGGGTGTGTCGCTGGACGACCCGGCGGGGCATGTCGGCGCGGTCGGGCCGGGCCGCGTTGCGCTCGGCGCACACCTCCTCCGGTACGTCGAGCACGATGGCGATGGGCAGCACGTCGTACTGCCTGGCCAGGTCGATCAGTTGACGGCGGGCGTCCTGCTGCACGCTGGTGGCGTCGACGACGGTGCGGCGTCCTGCCGCGAGCCGCTTGCCCGCTATGTAGTGCAGGACGTCGAAGGCGTCACGGGTGGCGCTCTGGTCGTTCTCGTCGTCGGAGACCAGACCCCGGCAGAAGTCGGAGGAGATCACCTCGGTGGGCTTGAAGTGCCGCCGGGCGAAGGTGGACTTGCCGGAGCCGGAGGCGCCCACGAGCACCACCAGGGAGAGGTCGGTGACGGGCAGCACGCGCCCCTCGCTGTTCTCGGTCATGCCGCCTTCGCCTCCTTCTTCTCTTCCTGCGGGGTGGTGTGCCGGTGGAACACGGCCATCTGGGTGGGCGGCCCCACCTCGGGGTCGTCGGGTCCGACGGCACGGAACTCGACGGCGTAGTCGTGCCGTTGGGCGGTGGCTTCCGCCCAGGAACGGAACTCGGCGCGGGTCCACTCGAAGCGGTGGTCGCCGTGCCGGACGTGTCCGGCGGGCAACGACTCCCAGCGGACGTTGTACTCGACGTTCGGGGTCGTCACGACCACCGTGCGCGGCCGGGCGGCGCCGAAGACCGCGTACTCCAGCGCGGGCAGCCGGGGCAGGTCGAGGTGTTCGATCACCTCGCTGAGCACGGCGGCGTCGTACCCCGCGAGCCGCTTGTCGGTGTAGGCCAGCGAGCCCTGGAGCAGGCTGATCCGGGACGCCTGGCGCTCGCCCATGCGGTCCAGTTTCAGCCTGCGCGCGGCGATGGCGAGGGCGCGGGCGGAGACGTCCATGCCGACGATCTCGGTGAACCGGGGGTCCTGGAGCAGCGCGCGCAGCAGGGTGCCCTCGCCGCAGCCGAGGTCGAGGACGCGGGCGGCGCCGGAGTCGTGGAGGGCGGCGAGGATCGCCTCGCGGCGATGGACGGCGAGCGGGAGGGGCTTGGCGTCGGAGGCGGTGCCTTCGGCGGTCCGGGGAGCGTCGGTGGTCCGGGCGGCTTCGGCGGCGGGAGTGCCCGCTTCGGCACCGGTGCCGTCCGCGGCCCCGGTCTCCTCCGTCTCCGGCGTCTCCTGTGCCACCGCGTTGTCGATGTCCTCGACCTCGCTGTCGTCGGCCTCGGCGAGGCGGGCCAGCTCCAGTCGCTCCATCGCCTGGCGGGTCAGGGACCAGCGGCGGGAGAGGTAGCGGCTGGTGATGAGCTTCTGCTCGGGGTGATCCGGCAGCCAGCCCTCACCGGCGCGCAGCAGCTTGTCCACCTCGTCGGCGGAGGCCCAGTAGTGCTTGGCGTCGTCGAGGACCGGGAGCAGGACGTACAGATGGCGCAGCGCCTCGGCCAGGGTGAGGGTGTCGGACTCCAGGACCAGCCGGACGTAGCGCGAGTCGCCCCACTCCGGGAAGCGGGTGTCCAGCGCGACGGGTTCGACGCCCACGGTCCAGCCGAGCGGCTCGAAGAGGCGCCGTACCAGCTCCGGGCCGCCCCGGGCGGGCAGCGCTGGCACCTCGACGCGCAGCGGCAGCGGGGCGGCGGCGCGCTCCGGGCGGGCCTTGCAGACGCCGCGCATGGCGCTGGAGAAGACCGAGCTGAGCGCGACCGCGAGGAGCGAGGAGGCCGCGTAGGGGCGGTCGTTGACGTACTGCGCGAGCGCGGTGTCGGGCGCGCCGCCCCGGCCCTTCCCCTTGCCCTTGCGGACCAGCGCGACGGGATCGATCTCCAGCAGCAGCGCCGCCGTGCAGCGCTCGGCGTCCGCCTGGGGGTAGAAGACGTGCGCCGTGCCGTGGGACGTGGCGAACGTCTGGGCGTGATCGGGGTGCTTGTGCAGCAGATACCCGAGGTCGGTGGCCGGGGTGGCGGCGGTGCCGCGCGTGGAGATCGTCAGGAACACCTGTCCGAGTCTGGTGGATCGTCCACCGTGGTGACCAGTGGTTTTCGCAGAGCGATACGGGCTCTGTGTTCACTGATCCCGCCCATGGTGATCACCAGGCCGAAGGCGGTCAGCGCGGAGACGGCGACGGAGGTGTTGAGCCAGAAGTAGGCGTTCGTGCTCGGGCCGGTGCTGCCGTCGTCGAGGACGCAGTCGAAGCCGAGGGGGAGGTAGGAGCCCCGCTGGCCCCTCAGCCGGTCCATCGAGTAGTCGTCCCGGCACTCCTGGGCGGGAGTGGAGTCCGCGCCGTGGGACGACTCGTTCACGGAGATCGCGACGCTTCCGGCACCGAGGAAGTAGAGGATCAGCGCCGCCGCCCCCGCCATCCAGGCTCCCCAGCGCAGCAGGCCGTACCGCCAGTCGGGGCGGCGTCCCGGGAGCGCGACCGAGACGATCTTGCCGAGCAGGACGACAGGCCAGACGAGGGCCCCGATGGCGGCCGGGAACAGCATCATGACGAAGACGAGCGAGCGCAACGCTTCCATCGCCCGAGACGACCATCACGGCCCGCCAGGGGCCGTGATGGAAGCCACAGTTCCGGTCACAGGACCGTCACAGCCGACCTCGGGGACCGCTCTACGAGAGCTGGGGCATGACCTCGGCGGAGATCAGCTCCAACTGGTCGAGGTCGGTCAGGTCCAGGAGCTGGAGGTAGATCCGCTCGGAGCCGGTCTCGGCGTAGCGGCCGATCTTCTCGACGACCTCGGCCGGGGTGCCCGCCAGGCCGTTGGCCTTCAGCTCCTCGGGCTCGCGGCCGATGGCGGCGGCGCGGCGGGCGACCTCCTGGTCGTCACGGCCGACGCACACCACGAGCGCGTTGGAGTAGACGAGCGAGTCGGGCGCGCGCCCCTCCTCCTCGACGGCGGCGCGGACCCGGCCGAACTGGCGGGCGGAGTCCTCGACGGAGGCGAAGGGGATGTTGAACTCGTCCGCGAAGCGTGCCGCGAGGCGCGGGGTGCGCTTCGCGCCGTGGCCGCCGATGATCACCGGCACCTTGGACTGGGCGGGCTTGGGCAGCGCGGGCGACTCGGTGAGGTCGTAGTACTTCCCGTGGAAGTCGTACGTCTTGCCGGCCTCGGTCGCCCACAGCCCGGTGACGATCTCGAGCTGCTCCTCCAGGCGGGCGAACTTGTCCTTGGGGAACGGGATGCCGTACGCCTTGTGCTCGTCCTCGAACCAGCCCGCACCCAGGCCGAGTTCGACACGGCCGTCGGACATCTGGTCCACCTGGGCGACCTGGATGGCGAGCACGCCGGGCAGCCGGAAGGTGCCGGCCGTCATGAGCGTGCCGAGGCGGATGCGCCGGGTCTCGCGAGCGAGGCCCGCCAGGGTGATCCAGGCGTCGGTGGGGCCGGGCAGACCGCTGACGTTGCCCATGCGGAGGTAGTGGTCGGAGCGGAAGAAGGCGTCGAAACCGAGGTCCTCGGTGGCCTTCGCCACGGTCAGCAAGGTGTCGTAGGTGGCCCCCTGCTGGGGCTCGGTGAAGATTCGAAGGTCCATACATCCATCCTGCAACACCCGCGCGCCCTACCAGCGGCAACCCCGCTCAGCCCGCCTCTCTGTCATGCACCATCTCCTCCCGTGCCGCGAGCTTGCGCAGCATCTCCAGAACTCGGTCGCGGGACTCGTCGGCGGCGTCGATGGCCTCCATGCACTGCCAGTACGTCGTCTCGTCCGCCGCCGCGCTGGCCATGCCGACCAGGGCGATGCCCACCTCGCCGAGGAGTCCGCACAGGCACAGCAGGGTCTGGCGGGCGTCGGCGAGTTCGGTGAGCTGGGCGGCGCGCAGGTCGCCCAGCTCCAGCTCGGGAGGGTCCAGGACGCCGCAGCCCCGGCCCGCCAGCTCGGTGAGCCCCAGCGCCTCCCCGCGCAGCTCCGGCGGACCGGAGACCGCGAGGCGGCTGCCTATCGCCTGGGCCAGGGCCTGTGCCTGCCACACCTCCACCATGCCCTCGGGCGCCTCGGCCTCCTCCGCCAGGGCACGCCTGCTCGTCTCGATGAGCCGCACCGCATCCATCCGCTGCCCCCGGTTCGCCGAAGTTGCCGTACACCTGTCCGCACTCTTTCTGTTCACTACCCAGAGTGAGGGTGCTTGGTGCGAAAAGCCAGAGGAAGGCGGAAATCTGTGGACAACAATTCGGAATCGGCAGGGAGATTGACTCCATAGAGTGACAACGGAGTCTGATAGTCCGGTTATTGAGGGACGCCGCCCCTCCCCCGCCCACCTCAGGCGACCCCTCCGTCGCCTCCCACCGGAAACCGCTTCTCGTTCCGCTCGATCTTGGCCGCGAGCGCCGTCAGCGGGTCGACGCCGAGCACCTCGCACAACTGGAGGAGATAGGCGAGCACGTCGGCCACCTCGTCGGTGACACGGTGCGCGGTGTCCGGGTCCGCCATCACCCGGGACGACTCCTCGGGCGTCAGCCACTGGAAGATCTCCAGCAGTTCGGACGCCTCGACGCTGAGCGCGGAGACGAGGTTCTTGGGGGTGTGGTACGGCTGCCAGTCGCGCGCGGCGGCGAACTCGGCCAGCCTGCGCTGGAGTCCGGGGAGATCGGGGCGTTCGGTCACGCCCCCAGGTGTACCACCGTGACGCCCGGCGTCCCCGAGGCCCAGGTCGCGTCGTTCACCGCCCCCACGCAGCGGACGTGGCCCCGCTCGCCCATCCGGGCCGCGAGGGCGAGGAGTTCGCGGCGCCGGCCGGGATCGAGGCAGCGGTCGAAGCCGTCGGCCAGCACGGTGAGGGTGCGCAGCGCGTCGGGCACCTCCCCCGGCGCGTCCACGTCCAGCACGCCGGGACCGGTCATCAGCACGAGGGCGAGGGCGATGTAGCGCAGCTCGCCCTCGCCGAGGCGGGCCAGGTCGGTGCGGTGGCCGTCACCCCGGTCGAGCAGCGCCCGCACCGTGCCGTCCGCAAGCCGTTCGGCCAGCAGGTCGGCGACCGGGCCCGCGCAGCCCGCGCGCACCGTCTCGACCAGCAGGGCGTGCCGCCGCCCGCATTCGGTGCGGGTGCGGGCGACGACGTCGGCCAGGTTGTCGCAGCCCGGCAGCAGATGTCCCGACCCGCTGGGGACGGGTACGCGCATGAACTCGGGGCGCGGATCGCAGGGGAAGACCGAGCGCAGCGCGACGACCATCTGCTCTGCCGCCGCCAGCACCCGGCGCTGCCCGTCGGTCGCCCCGGCCACGCGCAGGGGCAGCAGCGGGGTGCCCAGGCGGTCGTCGGGGAGCGGGGCGCGGGTCACCGGGGCGGCGCCCGCCGTGTGCCAGGCGGCCTGCACGGCCCGGCGCGCCGGATCGCGCAGCGCGGTCTCCAGCAGGACCACCCCGCGCGCCGTCAGCCGCTCCCCCACGATCCTGAGCTGCGGCTCGGCCTGGACCGCGACGTCGAGCAGCACCGGCCCGGCGACCCCGTCCGCCGTACAGCCGATGCGGAAGCCGCGCCTGCCCTCGCGGTCCGGGCGCGCCCGCTCGGGCACCCAGGCGAGCGGGTCCGGGAACACCTCCGCCAGGCGCGCGCCGCCGCCGAGCCGGGCCAGCGCCTCGAAGGCCGCGAGGGCGGTGGACTTGCCCGTACCGCTGGGCCCGGCGAACAGGGTGACGGCGCCGAGCGGGAACGCGGCCCGGCGGTGCCCGGCGAAGGCGGACAGCCGCAGTTCGGTGATCCGGGCGCGGACGTCGGTGAGGGCGCCGAGATCGGGGTCCGCCGACGCGGCGGGTCCGGCGGCGCGTTCCGCGGAAGTCGCGGCAGGCGGCGCGGCGAACGGCTCGCCGGGGGCTCCGGCGGACGGCTCGGCGGTCAGGGAAGGCACGGGCATACGCGGACCGTAGGACCGCCCCGGACCGGCGAACCGTTTTGTCCCGCGGACCTTCCCACGATCGGGCGACCGGGTCAAAACGGGGCACACCGTCCACCCCGGCCAAGTCCTACGACCCTACGAGCGGCACGCGCGAGGGGTCGTGACGGCTCCTCAGCCGCCCGACGCCTCCATGCCCATCAGCCCGCTGACCTCGGTCCCGGGCGGCGTCAGCAGGAAGACGTTCCGGTCCACCCGGTGCATCCCGCTGGCCAGGCCGAAGACGACGCCGGTGCTGAAGTCGAGGACGCGCTTGGCGACCTCGGTCTCCGCGCTGGACAGGTCGAGCAGTACCGGGATGCCGGCCATCAGGGTCTCGGCCACGTCGCGCGCGTCCGCGAACACATTGACCCTCAGGACGACGAAGCGGCGGCGTGTCTCGGTGTCGGCGTCCGGCAGCGAGCGGTGGTTCACCGCGGACGGCCACGCGTCCCGGCCCCGCAGCGGCACGACCTGGGCGAGCCCTTCCCACTGTTCATCGGTGACGTCGTAACGGCTCACCGGCTCCCCCTGACCTGACTCGCTTGCGATGCCTGCACCTGCCAATTCTTACGCCAAGTCACCCGTTCAGCCCAACAGCGACACACTGTGCGACCCCCCGCATGTCCGCTCGCGGCGCCATCCGCCGTGCGCACGGCGCCACATGGCCCGTCCAGAGGTCCGGATCACAACCGCAACGAGGGAAACGTCACAGCCCGGCCTTCTGCTGTCATCTGAGCCCCCTGTCCTAACATCCGAGCATGACGGTCCTGCCTGACGACGGGCTCTCCCTGGCCGCCGAGTTCCCTGACGCGACGCACGAGCAGTGGCAACGCCTGGTCGAGGGTGTACTGCGCAAGTCCGGCAAGGAAGTCTCCGGCGGCGCGGCTGAGGACGCCCTGTCCACGACGCTGGAGGACGGGCTGCGCACCCGCCCGCTGTACACCGCGCGCGACGCCGCCCCCGACCCCGGGCTGCCGGGCTTCGCCCCGTTCACGCGCGGCGGCAGGCCCGAGGGCAACACCGCGGGCGGCTGGGACGTACGGCAGCGGCACGCCACGCTCGGCGACGGCACCGTGCTGGCCGACCTGGAGAACGGCGCCACCTCGCTCTGGCTGGTCCTGGGCGAGGGCGGCATCCCCGTCGCGGACCTCGGCCGGGCGCTCGACGGCGTCTATCTGGACCTCGCGCCCGTCGTGCTGGACGCGGGCGCCGACACCGAGGCCGCCGCGTCCGCGCTGCTGCGGCTGTACGAGGAGCGGGGCGTGGCCCCCGAGGCCGTACGCGGCAGCCTCGGCGCCGACCCGCTGGGCCACGAGGCCCGCACCGGCACTGCGCTGGACTTCGCCCCCGTGGCCGCGCTCGCCAAGCGGGTGGCCGAGGCGTACCCGGGGCTGCGCACGCTCACGGTGGACGCGCTGCCGTACCACGAGGCGGGCGGCTCGGCCGCGCAGGAGCTGGGTGCCTCGCTGGCCACCGCCGTGACGTGTCTGCGGGAGCTGACCGAGGCCGGGCTGAGCGTCGAACAGGCGGCCGCTCAAATGGAGTTTCGGTACGCGGCCACCGCCGACCAGTTCCTGACCGTCGCCAAGCTGCGCGCCGCGCGCCGGCTGTGGGCGCGGGTGGCGGAGGTGTGCGGGGCTCCGGGCGCGCAGACCCAGCACGTGGTGACCTCGCCGGTGATGATGTCCCGCCGCGACCCGTGGGTGAACATGCTGCGCACCACGGTCGCCACCCTGGCGGCCGGGGTGGGCGGCGCCGACTCGGTGACCGTGCTGCCCTTCGACCACGCCCTCGGTCTCCCCGACGCGTTCGCCCGCCGTATCGCGCGCAACACCTCCACGATCCTGCTGGAGGAGTCGCATCTGGCCCGGGTGATCGACCCTGCGGGCGGCTCCTGGTACGTGGAGCGACTGACCGACGAACTCGCCAAAGCCGCTTGGGAGTTCTTCCGCTCCATCGAGCAGGACGGCGGCCAGGCGGCCGTGCTGCGCTCGGGCAGGCTCCGCGAGGACCTCGCGAAGACCTGGCGGGAGCGGTCCGCGAAGCTCGCCAAGCGGCGCGAACCCATCACGGGTGTCAGCGAGTTCCCGTTCCTGGCGGAGAAGCCGGTCGTGCGCGAGCCCGCCCCCGAACCGCGCTCCGGCGGTCTGCCGCGCGTGCGCCGGGACGAGGCGTACGAGGCGCTGCGGGCCCGCTCGGACGCCCATCTCGCGGCCACCGGTACCCGTCCCCGCGTCTACCTCGCCACGCTCGGGCCCGCCGCCGAGCACACCGCGCGCGCCTCCTTCGCCGCCAACCTCTTCCAGGCGGGCGGCATCGAACCCGTCGCCGCCGGGAAGTTCGAGGACAGCGGCGCCACCGAGGCGGTCCTCTGCTCCAGCGACAGCCGGTACGCGGAGGAGGCCGAGCGGGCCGCCGAGGCGCTGCGCGCGGCGGGCGCCCGCCATGTGGCCCTGGCCGGACGCCCCGCCGGGTACGCGGGCGTCGACAGTTACGTCTTCGCGGGCTGCGACGCCGTCGCCGTACTGTCCGCGACTCTCGACCGCATGGGAGTGTCCTGATGGGAATCCCCGACTTCTCCGGGATCGAGCTGGGCACCCCGGCCGTGGACGGTGGTGCCGAGGAGTGGCGGGCCGCCGTCGAGCGGGCGACCGGGGGCGGTGAGCCGGTGTGGGAGACCCCCGAGGGCATCGGGGTGAAGGCGCTGTACACCGGGCGGGACCTGGAGGGCCTGGACTTCCTGGAGACGTACCCGGGCATCGCGCCGTATCTGCGCGGTCCTTACCCGACGATGTACGTCAACCAGCCCTGGACGATCCGGCAGTACGCGGGTTTCTCCACGGCCGAGGAGTCCAACGCGTTCTACCGGCGCAACCTCGCGGCCGGGCAGAAGGGTCTGTCGGTCGCCTTCGACCTGCCCACGCACCGGGGTTACGACAGCGACCACCCGCGCGTGACCGGTGACGTCGGCATGGCGGGCGTGGCCATCGACTCGATCCTGGACATGCGGCAGCTGTTCGACGGGATTCCGCTGGACCGGATGACCGTGTCGATGACGATGAACGGCGCCGTGCTGCCGGTGCTGGCGCTCTACATCGTGGCGGCGGAGGAACAGGGCGTACCGCCCGAGAAGCTGGCCGGGACCATCCAGAACGACATCCTCAAGGAGTTCATGGTCCGCAACACCTACATCTATCCGCCGAAGCCGTCGATGCGGATCATCTCCGACATCTTCGCGTACACCTCGCAGCGGATGCCGCGCTACAACTCCATCTCCATCTCCGGCTATCACATCCAGGAGGCCGGTGCGACGGCCGACCTGGAGCTGGCGTACACCCTCGCGGACGGCGTGGAGTACCTCCGCGCCGGGCGTGAAGCGGGCCTGGACGTGGACGCGTTCGCGCCCCGGCTTTCGTTCTTCTGGGCGATCGGCATGAACTTCTTCATGGAGATCGCCAAGCTGCGCGCGGCCCGGCTCCTTTGGGCCAAGCTGGTCGGGCAGTTCGATCCGCAGAACGCCAAGTCCCTTTCGCTGCGCACCCATTCGCAGACGTCGGGCTGGTCGCTGACCGCGCAGGACGTGTTCAACAACGTCACGCGGACGTGTGTCGAGGCGATGGCGGCGACCCAGGGTCACACCCAGTCGCTGCACACCAACGCCCTCGACGAGGCACTGGCGTTGCCGACCGACTTCTCGGCGCGGATCGCGCGCAACACGCAGTTGCTGATCCAGCAGGAGTCCGGCACCACGCGGGTCATCGACCCGTGGGGCGGCAGCGCGTACGTGGAGCGGCTGACGTACGACCTCGCGCGCAAGGCGTGGCAGCACATCCAGGAGGTCGAGGCGGCGGGCGGCATGGCGCAGGCCATCGACGCGGGCATCCCGAAGCTGCGCGTGGAGGAGGCGGCGGCGCGCACCCAGGCGCGGATCGACTCGGGGCGTCAGCCGGTGATCGGCGTGAACAAGTACCGGGTGGACTCCGACGAGCAGATCGAGGTCCTCAAGGTCGACAACTCCTCGGTGCGCGCGCAGCAGATCGAGAAGCTGCGGCGGCTGCGCGCGGAGCGGGACGACGTCGCGTGCCGGGCCGCGCTCGACGCGCTGACCCGGGCGGCGGACGGCGAGGGCAACCTGCTGGAGCTGGCCGTGAACGCGGCGCGCGCGAAGGCGACGGTGGGCGAGATCTCGGACGCCCTGGAGAAGGTGTACGGCCGGCACGCGGGGCAGATCCGTACGATCTCCGGCGTGTACCGCAACGAAGCAGGGGAGTCGCCCTCCGTGGACCGCACCCGTGCCCTGGTGGACGCCTTCGAGGAGGCCGAGGGCCGTCGGCCGCGCATCCTGGTCGCCAAGATGGGCCAGGACGGGCACGACCGGGGCCAGAAGGTGATCGCGACCGCCTTCGCCGACCTGGGATTCGACGTGGACGTCGGCCCGCTGTTCCAGACGCCGGAGGAGGTCGCCCGGCAGGCGGTCGAGGCGGACGTGCACGTGGTCGGGGTGTCCTCGCTGGCCGCGGGGCACCTCACGCTGGTCCCGGCGCTGAAGGAGAAGCTGGCCGAGGAGGGCCGGGAGGACATCATGATCGTGGTGGGCGGGGTGATCCCGCCGCAGGACGTGCCGACGCTGCTGGAGATGGGCGCGACGGCGGTGTTCCCGCCGGGCACGGTCATCCCGGACGCGGCGCACGACCTGGTGCGTCGGCTCGCCGCCGACCTCGGCCACGCCCTGTAGCCCCGATGGCCGCGATGGATCTCGACGCCTATGTGAAGGGTGTGCTCGACGGGAAGCGGGCCGTGGTGGCCCGCGCCATCACGCTCGTGGAGTCCACCCGATCGCAACACCGGTCGCTGGCACAGGAGTTGCTGACCCAACTGCTGCCGCACAGCGGGCGGGCGCGGCGGATCGGGGTGAGCGGGGTGCCGGGCGTGGGCAAGTCCACGTTCATCGACGCGTTCGGCACCATGCTGACCTCGCTGGGGCACCGGGTGGCGGTGCTCGCCGTGGACCCGTCCTCGACGCGCACCGGCGGCTCGATCCTGGGCGACAAGACCCGCATGGAACGGCTGGCCGTCGACCCTGGCGCCTTCGTCCGCCCCTCCCCCAGCGCGGGCACGCTCGGCGGGGTGGCCAAGGCGACGCGGGAGTCCATGATCGTCATGGAGGCGGCGGGCTACGACGTGATCCTGGTCGAGACCGTCGGCGTCGGCCAGTCGGAGACCGCGGTCGCCGACATGGTCGACTCCTTCCTGCTCCTCACCCTCGCCCGCACCGGCGACCAGCTCCAGGGCATCAAGAAGGGCGTCCTGGAGCTCGCGGACGTCATCGCCGTCAACAAGGCGGACGGCCCGCACGAGCGGGACGCGAAGACGGCCGCACGTGAACTCGCGGGCGCGCTGCGGCTGATGCACGGCAAGGACGCGTTCTGGACTCCGCCGGTGCTGCACTGCAGCGCGCGCGAGGGCGCCGGGCTCGACACGGTGTGGGAGCGCCTGGAACAGCACCGCACCCTGCTCGACTCCACGGGCCGGCTCGGCGCCAAGCGGCGCGACCAGCAGGTCGGCTGGACCTGGACCATGGTCCGCGACGAACTCCTGGGCCGTCTGCGTTCGGACCCGGCGGTCCGGGAGACCGCGCCGGAGCTGGAACAGCGGGTACGGGAGGGGACGTTGACGGCGACGCTGGCGGCGGAGCGGATTCTGCGGGCGTTCGAGGACGGGATGCGGCGGGGGCCTGAGCGGACCTGAGGCTGCTCCCGGGCGGCTCGGCACTCGTCGGGACATGGACGGCCGTCCCCGGCACCATGTCCTCGACGCCGACGACCAGGTGGTCGACGGGATCCGCCTCGCGCCCGGCGACGAGGTCGCCGACCTCGACGGCAGCCTCGGTGCCGTCCGCCCCGTCACCCTGCCGCCGGCGCCACGCCGGTGAGGGTGACCCCGGAACCGGACCTGGGTGCGACAGGCAGACTGGGGGTCCGGGCGTGGCAGAAGGAGCGATGAGAACGTGACAGAGACCGAGCGGGTCCCCTACGCCGACAAGGGACGTCCCTCGCCGCACGCGCTCACCGGCGCGGGTGTCGTCGTGACCGACGCGGCCGGCCGGGTGCTGCTGGGCTGGTCCAGGAAGCGTGAGGTGTGGGAGCTGCCGGGCGGCAAGAACGACCCGGGTGAGGACTTCACGGCGGCGGGCGTACGGGAGCTGGCCGAGGAGACGGGTCTGCGGGCCGACCCGGGCACGACCCGGACGCTGGCCCTGCTGATGGACTCCCTCCACGGGTTCCCCCGGCTGACCGCCGCCGTCCGTGTGCACGCCTTCACCGGCGAACCGGAGGTCAGGGAACCGGCGTTGATCGACCGCTGGCAGTGGCACGACCCCGCCGACCTGCCCGTGCTGCCCGAGCCGCTGTTCACCCCGAGCGCGCATGTGATCGACACGGTGTGGCCGGGGCTGCTGCCGTGTCTGCCGCCGGTGTACCGCTATCCGGTGGCGCCGGGCTGAGTCTCCACCCGCTGCGTGCCCCACACCATGAGCAGCGCCAGCCGTTCGGCGTCCTCCGTGCCGGGTTCCGCCGTGTAGACCATGATCCGCAGGTCGCTGCCCGCTACCGAGAGGATGTCGCAGTCGAGGGTCACCGGTCCGACGGCCGGATGGTCGATGGTCTTGCGGGCGGCCTCGTGGACGCCGACCGTGCCCGAATCCCACAGGCGCGCGAACTCCGGGCTGCCGTCGCGCAGTTCGGCCACCAGGTCACGCAGGTCACGGTCGGCGGGGTAGCGGGCGGCGGCCGCGCGGAGGTCGGCGACGAGGGCGGACTCGAAGGCGGCGCGGGCCTCGGGGGTGTAGGTGACGGGTGCGCCGGGCCCGAGGAAGTGGCGCCAGACGCCGTTGAGTTCGCGGCCGCGCCAGCGTGTGGAGTCACCCATCAGCGCGGCGTAGGGCGGGTTGGCGGCGAGCAGGGTCCAGGTGGCGTCGTGGACGGCGACCGGGGTGTGGGCCAGCCGGTCGAGCAGGCGGTGCACGCTGGGCGGGATGAAGACGGGCACCGTCCTCGGTCCGGGCGGTGCGAGTCCGGCGAGGCGGTGGAGGTGGTCCCGTTCCTCCCCCGAGAGCCGCAGCGCGCGCGTGAGCGCCTGCACGACCTGCGAGGAGGGGTTGCTCGCGCGGCCCTGCTCCAGCCGGGTCACGTAGTCGACGGAGATCCCCGCGAGCTGCGCCAGCTCCTCGCGGCGCAGCCCGGCCGCCCGTCTGCGGCCACCGGCGGGCAGTCCCACGTCACCGGGGGCCAGCCGGTCCCGCCAGCGGCGGATCGCGTCGCCCAGGTCCGTGGTCGTCATGCCCCCAGTGTGCCGCCGCGCGGCGGTGCGTGCCTGGTACCGCCAGTCCCAGGAAAAGCGGTCTTCTGGCTGGTGGCGGGCGTCCGGCGCAGGCTGGAGTCATGACGAGAACACTGATCACCGGAGCCAACAAGGGCATCGGCCGCGAGACCGCCCGCCGTCTGCTCGCCGCCGGGCACACCGTCTACGTCGGCGCCCGCGACCCCGAGCGGGGGCGGCGCGCCGCCGAGGAGCTGGGCGCCCGTTTCGTCCCGCTCGACGTCACCGACGACGCGTCCGTGGCCGCCGCGGTGAAGACCATCGAGGCGGAGGGCGGCCTGGACGTGCTGGTCAACAACGCCGGGATCGAGCCGCGCCACCCCGACGGCGGCTTCGTCCTGGCCGCCGAGACCACCGCCGACGACGTGCGGACCGTCTTCGAGACGAACGTCTTCGGCGCCGTGCGCACCCTGCACGCCTTCCTGCCCCTGCTGCTGCGCTCGGACCACCCGGTGGTGGTCAACGTCAGCAGCGGCCTCGCCCACACCCCGGCCCTGGCCGACCCCGCGGCCTTCGAGCACTTCTACCCGAGCCTGGCCTACCCGGCCTCCAAGGCCGCCCTGAACATGCTCACCGTGCAGTACGCCAAGGCGTTCGACGGCATCCGGATCAACGCCGCCGATCCCGGTTTCACCGCCACCGACCTCAACCACCACACCGGCACCCAGAGCGTCGAGGAGGGCGCCGAGGTCGTCGTCCGTCTGGCCTGCGTGGGCCCGGACGGACCGACGGGGACGTTCCGGAACGCGGCGGGGGTGCTGCCGTGGTGAGCCGCGCGAACGGGTGATCCGAGGAGCCGCCGACGGTTCCCGCGTTCACAGACGTGTCGAAATCTTCACCGGATCGCCTCAGCCCCCGGCACCCCCTCCGGGCCCCTCGCAGGGCCGCGCGGGAGCGCCGGGGGTGCGGTATTCGGCCTGGCGGCGTCTGGTCCAAGTACCGCACTCGGTACGCGAGATCACGCATATCCGTACTTTCGTTCGGCGTTGCGAGGACTACGTTACGGACCGTATTCTCACCATCGTCAATGAGCTGCCGGCGATGCGCGGCAGCACCCCGCGGCGGACCGGGAGGGGCGCCCCAGGACCAACGTCTTGCTCCAGCGCGCGACTCACGGCCCGACCACCGCCCGCACCGACGATCCGCCCCGGACGCGACGCGTGGGCGCGGGCCACGTGAGTGGGCTCCGCAGGGAACGGCCCCGCTGGACATCCCGGTTCGCTCGACGCCGCCACCACACGCTCCGGTCCGTCGCACACGCGCGCCCCGCAGCGCGACCCGGCCGATCCCCAGCAGGAGTTCAGTCATGCGTCTCTTACGGGCAGCCCGTACCGCTCGCGCCTCGTCGGCGCCACCGGAGGCGCACGGACCGACGGCCGGGTTACGGGCCACGGCGACGCCGTCGACGGACGACGCGGGCACCCCGTCCCGCCACCGCGTCCGGCCGGCCACCGACTCCCCCCGCACCATCGTCGCGAGGACGGCCCGATGACCGAACTGATCCTGTTCCTGGCGCTCGTGGCGGTCGGCGCCGCCGCGGTGACGTACTACGCGCGGGTCGCCGCGCGCCGACGGCGACGCGCCGAGCGACTGCAGGAACGCGCCGAGACCCTCTCCCAGCAGCTGCGCGCCGCCGAGCAGTACGTCGGGAGGGTCACGGCCTCGGTCGCCTCCCCCACGACCGAGCCGGTCACCGCGCCGGTCCTGCCGCCGCAGCTCGCCGGCACCCCGCTCGCCCACGCGCTGACCGCACTGAGCGAGGAGACCCGCAACGCCGTGGCGCTCGCGGAGCGGCGTGCGGAGGAGCGGTCCGAGCAGCGGGCCGCCGGGATCCAGAAGGCGGCGGACGCCCGAGTCGCCGATGCCCGGCGGGAGTCGGTCGACGTCGCCCGCGCCACGGTGCGCGCCTTCGCCTCCAGTCTGGTGCAGCGGGCGAAGAACCTGAGCCGGTCGGTCAGCGCCGGGGTGCGCAAGGTGCACATCTCCGACGAGGCGTACGCCACGCTCAACGAGATCGACCATCTCTCCCAGCAGATGCTGCTCATCGCCTCCGGCTTCTCCGTCCTCGCCGGGGACAAGCTCTCCGCCCGCTGGCGGGCGACCACCCTCACCGACATCGTGCGCGCCGCCATGGGCCGCGTCGAGGGGTACGAGCGCGTCCAGCACCCGGAGATGGAGACCCTCGCGGTCGAGAGCCGGGCCGTCGAGGCCGTGATCCACACCCTCGCGGTGCTGCTCAGCAACGCCCTGCGCTACTCGCCGCCCGCCGCACGCGTGCACGTCACCCTCGACCACGGCCACAACGCGGCCTTCCTGATCGTGGACGACGCCGGACTGCGCATGGACGACGAGCGGGTGCTGTGGGCCCGCAAGGTGCTCTCCGGCGAGCAGCGCGACGACATCACCGCGCTCGGCGCCTACCCGCAGACCGGGCTCCGGGTGGCCGCCGCGCTGGCCAAGGACTACGGCTTCCGCGTCGACATCACCACGCCGAACATCTACGGCGGCACCCGTGCCGTCATCGTGCTCCCGCAGAACCTGCTGACCAGCCCCGAGTCGGTCAGGTCTGCGCAGGCCCGCGCCGCCCGCACCAGGGCCGTCCTCCCGGCGCAGCAGACGCAGAGCGCGCCGGAGCGGACCCGGCCGGAGCCGTCCACCACGACGGCGAGCGGCCTCACCGTCCGCAGGCGCGCCCCGCGCACCGCAGCCAGCGGCTCCGCTTCCGCCGGGCCGGGCACGCAGGCCGCCTCCGCCGCCAAGCCCGCCGCCCCGTCGGTCCAGCCGGGCAGCCCCGGCGTCGCCGCCTCCTGGATGGCGGGCACCCGGCGCGGCCGGGACCACCACAGCACCAGCACCCCCCGCACTGAAGAAGGACGTTGAACACCATGTCGGAGACTCACGCCAACTCCCTGGGCTGGCTGCTGGACGAACAGCTCGGCTCGGTCGAGGGGGTCCGGTACGCGGTGCTGGTGAGCGGCGACGGCCTGCTCAAGGCCCGTACGCACACCATCGACCAGGAGGGCGGCGAGAAGCTGGCCGCCCTGACCGCCTCGCTGCGGGCCTCCGCCAAGGCGTGGGACGAGTTCACCGGCGGTGGCGGAGTGCGCCAGCATCTCGTGGAGTGCGCGAACAACTTCTGCCTGACGACGGCCGCCGGGCAGAACACCACGCTGATGGTCTGTACGACCGGACCGCTGGCGGACGTCGGTCTCATCACCGACCACATGGTTCGCCTGGCGGTGCAGTTGGGCACGCAGCTCTCCACCGGCGAACGCACGCCGGTTCCCCAGCGTGACGGGAGTCTCGGGGCATGAGCGGGCCGCGGCGCGACCCGGACATGGTCCGGCCCTACGTCCGTACCGGCGGCCAGATCCGTCCACGGGACGACGTGCGCTGGGAGAGCGTGGTCATCGCCGCGACCGGCTCCGCCGGTGAACTCGCCACGGACGAACGCCGGGTGATGAGCCTGTTCTCACCCGGGTGCGGCGGCCTGGCCGTGGCCGACATCGCCGCCGCGCTGCAACTGCCGCCCTCCACCGTCCGCATTCTCGTCTCCCGCCTCATGGACACCGGCCGACTGACCAGCCCGGTCGCCGCCGACTCCGATCAGCCGCAGGACGACATTCTCGTAAGGGTGCTCCATGGACTTCGACAACTCCTCTGACCCGCCTGTCACTTACGTGCCCCACACGGTGACGCAGTCGGCCAAGATCGTGATAGCCGGCGGGTTCGGGGTGGGCAAGACAACCTTCATCGGCAGTGTGTCCGAGGTGCGGCCGCTGCGCATGGAGGAACCCATCACCGAGGTCAGCGTCGGCATCGACGACATGCGCGGCACCCCGGACAAGACCACCACCACCGTCGGCATGGACTTCGGCCGCATCCATCTGGTCGACGGCGCACTGGCGTTGTACCTGTTCGGGCTGCCCGGGCAGGTCCGCTTCAAGCCGCTGTGGGAGGACCTCTCCGAGGGCGCGCTCGGCTGTCTCGTGCTGGCCGACACCCGCGACCTCGACGCGAGCCACGGTGCCCTCGGCCTCCTTGAGGACCGGGGCACGCCGTACGCGGTCGCCATCAACACCTTCCCGGACGCCCCCGTCTACGCCGAGTCGGAGCTGCGCGAGGCCCTCGCGCTCGACCCCGGCACCCCGCTGACGAGCTGCGACGCCCGGGACCGCGTCTCCTCCCTGCGCGCCCTGATCACCCTCACGGAACACCTGGTCGGGCTCAGGCCCGCAGCGTCCCTGGAGCCCCTGCGATGACCTCCGCCGATCTCGAAGCCCCGGCCCGCATCCCGTTGTACACACCGGAGTTCGCGGCCGACCCGCACACCGCCTACGAGCGGATGCGCACCACGTACGGCGCGCTGGTGCCCGTGGAACTCTCCCCCGGCATCCCCGCCACCCTGGTGATCGGCTACGACGCCGCGCGCCGCATCCTCAACGACCCGCTGCGCTTCCCCGCCGACCCCCGGGTGTGGCAGAAGGCGGTGCCGCGCACGTGTCCGGTGCTGCCGATGATGGAGTGGCGGCCCAACGCGCTGCGCAGCGGCGGCACCGAGCACGCCCGCTACCGGGGCGCCAACACCGCGAGCCTGGACGCGGTGGACCAGCACCAACTCCGCACACTGGTCGAGAAGATCGCGGAGGAGGCGATCGCCGGGTTCGGCGACACCGGGCGGGCCGACCTGCTCACCCAGTACGCGTGGCCGATCAGTTTCCGGGTGCTGAGCGCGCTGCTGGGCTGCCCGGACGACATCGGGGCGCGCATCGCGGACGGCATGGCGAAGATCTTCGAGGCGAAGGACGCCGACCACGGCAACGCGCTTCTCGCCCAGGCGATCGGGGAGTTGGTGGGACTGCGCCGCGAACGCCCCGGCGACGACGTGACCTCCCGTCTCATCGCGCACGAAGCCGCCCTGGACGACGAGGAGATGGCCCACCAGCTCGTCACGCTCTACGGCGCGGGCATCGAGCCGCTGACCAACCTCATCGCCAACACCCAGTTGAAGATCCTCACCGACGAGGACTTCTCCGCCGAACTGCACGCCGGACAGTCGACGTTGCGCGACGCGCTGGACGCCGTCCTCTACAGCGACCCGCCGATGGCGAACTACTGCATCAGCTATCCGCCGTACCCCACGGACATCGACGGCTGTCTGCTCCCGGCCCACCAGCCGGTGGTGATCTCGCTGTCCGCCTGCAACAACGACCCCGAACTCACCCTCGGGATGCCCGCGTCGAGCGTCAGCGGCAACCGTGCCCACCTCGCGTGGAGCATCGGCCCCCACACCTGTCCGGCGCGCTCGCACGCGTACCTGATCGCGGAGACCGCGCTGAGTCATCTCCTCGACGCCATCCCGGAGATGGACCTCGCCGTCCCGGCGTCCGAACTGCGGTGGCGCCCCGGCCCGTTCCACCGCGCCCTGGAAGCCCTCCCCGTCCTGTTCCCCGTCCATCGCTGAAGGAGCCCGCGTGCCCGAACAGTCGATATCCGCGACCGAGCAGTCCGTCCTCGTCCTGGACCCCACCGGCGCCGACCACCACGCCGAGCTGAAGGCGCTGCGCGCCCGGGGTGCGGCCACCCAGGTGGACATCCTCGGCGTCACCGCGTGGTCCGTGACCGACCCCGACTTCCTCAAGCAGCTCCTGACCAGCCCTGACGTGTCCAAGGACGCCCGCGCCCACTGGCCCGGCTTCCAGGACGCGCTGACCTCCTGGCCGCTCGTGCTCTGGGTCGCGGTCAGCAACATGTTCACCGCGTACGGCGGCGACCACCGCAGGCTGCGCCGCCTGGTCGCGCCCGCCTTCAGCGCCCGCCGCATCGCCGTGCTCAAACCGGTGGTCGAGGAGACGGTGAAGGATCTCCTGGACGCTCTCGACGCCCGTCCCGCCGACGAAGTGACAGACCTGCGCGAGCAGTTGGCGTACCCGTTGCCGATCACGGTGATCGGCCGGCTCATGGGCGTGCCCGTGGACCAGACCGCCGTGTTCCGCACCACGGTGGACGGTGTCTTCGACACCACGCTGACGACCGAGGAGGCCATGAAGAACACGGCCGGCCTCTACGCGGCGCTGGACGAGCTGATCGCGGCCAAGCGCGCCGAGCCCGGCGACGACATGACCTCCCTGCTGGTCGCCACCCGCGACGAGGAGGGCGACGGCAAGGGCATGACGGACGAGGAGCTGCGCGACACTCTCCTGCTGGTGATCAGCGCGGGGTACGAGACCACGGTCAACGCCATCGACCAGGCCGTCACCGCGCTGCTGGCCGACCCCGAGCAGCTCGAACACCTGCGGGCCGGGCGCGCGACGTGGGAGGACGTGGTCGAGGAGACGCTGCGGTTCGAGCCCTCGGTCAAGCACCTTCCGCTGCGCTACGCCGTCAGGGACGTCACGCTGCCCGACGGCCGGGTCATCGCCGAGGGCGACGCGATCCTCGCCTCCTACGCCGCGGCCAACCGCCACCCGGACTGGCACGGTCCGACCGCCGACCAGTTCGACGTGACCCGCCTCTCCAAGGAGCACCTCGCCTTCGGACACGGCGTCCACTTCTGCATCGGGGCACCGCTGGCCCGCATGGAGATCGCCACCGCGCTGCGGCAGCTCTTCGAGCGCTTCCCGGACATGGAACCGGCCGTTCCCGCCGACGAGTTGAAGCCGGTCCACTCCATGATCAGCAACGGTCACCAGAGCCTGCCGGTCCGGCTGCGGCCTGCCGCCGGCTGACCGATACGGCGACCCGGTCCGGCGCGCGAGGGGGCGTGCGGCGGTCCGGGGCGGTTCACCGTCCGTCCCCGGGTTCGAATCAGCGCCCCAGGTGGACGGCGCCCGCCCAGTGGGCCGGTGCGGTCATGCTCTCGTCCCGCTCGCGCCCGGGCGGGTGGGAGCCGCATCCAGCCGGGCCGGGACACGTCTCTCCACCCGGCTCCGCCGCTCGCCGCCGTCGACGGGCCGCAGGGCGTGCGGCATGACCAGGCCGGTCCCGCCGTTCGAACGGCGGGACCGGCCTGGTGATGGGCTCTGGGGTGCGGCCCGGCGCGGGGGCTCAGATGCGGCCGCCGGTGAGCCGGGTCAGGGGGCCCACCTGGGGCTTGGCCGTGGAGCGGCCTATCGCGAAGGCGGCACCGGCGACGCCCGCCACGGCCGCCGCGGTTCCGGCGGCGATCGCCTTGCGGTGCTTGACGACCGTCCACGCCGACCCGGCGGCCGCGGCGACCTTGGCGGCGTTGGCCGTGACGGCCTGCTGGCCGCTCCGGAGGCCGACGGCCGCCGCGCGGCTCACGCGCTGGGCGGCCTGACCGGCCGACTGGACACCGGAGGCCGTGGAGTCCGTCGCCTCGCGCGCCGTCTCCTTGGCGTCCAGCGCCGTCTCCTTCGCCTCGCGGGCGGTGTCCCGCGCGGTGGCCGTCCGAGAAGCGGCGGCCTTCTTGGCGCCGTTGGCGGTCGAATTCCGGGTGTTCTTGTTCTCGGTGGTCATGATGCTCCTTCTGTCCTCGGGTCGGTAACTCAAACAGGCTTTCGGCGCGGCGTCGGAAATGACTCAGAATTCCCTCGGAAGCAGTGATCCCAGCGGACCGAGATCCATATTCAGATCGTCCATGGTGAGGCCGTACCGTTCACACAGTTCCTCCATCCGTTCCTGGAGGATCATCAACGTGACACCGATGCGTTCCTCCTGTTCCTCGCTGAGATCTCCCTGGTCGACGCGGTGGATCGCGGTGCGCTCCATGAGCTGGCGCAGCAGTTCCACGATGGTGAGGACCAGTTTGACGAGATCCCGCTCCACCGTGTCGGGGTCCGTCTTCCATCGCTGGTGCGCATTTCCGGTGGAGGTGGCGCCGGTCATGTTCAGCAGACGGTCGGCGAGGGCGTCCACGGAGGTTTCGGGCATGGTTCAGAACTCCTGACCGCGCGGGGAGGGAAAAGCCTCCTGGGGTGCCGGTTCGTCCGAGGTGATCGACCGGATGACCGCGCGGAGATTGATGTGGACCAGATCCACGTCGGCGATGCACAGCACCAGATCGCCGGTGAGGACGGCACCGCCGGTCAGCAGGCGGTCCAGCAGGTCGATGAGGGCGACGGGCGGCCCCGAGAGGGGCTCGGGGTCGTGGACGCCGACGGTACGCACGCTCATGCGGACCTCCCCCCGGCGGGGGCCTGCCGCTGGGCCTCGGCGGCCGACGGGGGCACCTGAGCGTGTCCGGCACCCCCGGCCTCAGCCGCCTCACCTGCATCAGCCGCCTCCCCCGCCCCCGTCGCGAACGAGTACGGCGCCCACGGCCCGGTCACCTCGACCCCGACCCCCGGCCGGGTGAGCGAACCGAGCCGCGCGCGGAACTCCTCCACCGCGCCCACCGGCACGAGGTACGCCTCGTTCGCCACGTTCTCGCCCCGCCCCTCGGACCACTCGCCCTGCTGGGGCCGGTGCGACACGCGGGCCGCCGCCAGTGCCCCCGCCTCCCGCGCCGCGACCTCCGCCAGGTCGGCCGCGACGCGGTACGCGTTCCGTACGGTGTCCCGCTGGGCACGGCGGCGCCGCAGATAGGCGCGCCCCGGCGAGGTGCCGGCCGCCTCGGATTCCGGGGACGCCGGTGCCGGCGCGGCGGCCCGCGCCACGGCGTACACCTTCACGCCGAGTTCCACGTGACCGTCGAGCAGGTCCAGCAGCTCGCCGAACGGCACCCGCCGTTCCTCCAGCATCGCCGCGACCCGTGCCTCGTCGCGGTACACCGTGGCGAGCCGCATCGGCAGGACCGTCGTCCCGGCGAAGGCGGCGTCCACGACGGCGTGGTGCGCGCGGGCGAGGCGTTCGAGGCGGTCCAGGTCCTCCAGCTGGGCGGTGAGAGTGGCCTCTTCGAACCGGTCGGCCGGGACGCCGGACACCAGGGCGGTGAGCCCGCCGCCACGCACGGTGTGGAGGGAGTGGCCGTCCACTCCGGTGACCAGGCCCGTCACCCGGTCCAGCGCCTCCTCGTCCCGCCCGACGGCGTAGACGTACCGCAGTTCCGTGTCACTCATGGCCGGACCTCCCCCCGGGCTCCGCCTCGGGCTCCGCCTCGGGCTCCGCCTCGGGAGCGGCCTCCGCCTCGGAGGTGAGCGCCGGACCGGACGCCGCGCGCAGCCGGGCGATCTCGGCGCGCAACCGCTCGTTCTCCTCGGTGAGCTGGGCGGCCGGGGCGCGGGAGGGCGCACGCGAGGACAGGGAGGGGTCGTGCTCCCACCAGTCGATGCCCATCTCCTTGGCCTTGTCGACCGAGGCCACCAGCAGGCGGAGTTTGATGGTGAGCAGCTCGATGTCGAGCAGATTGATCTGGATGTCACCCGCGATCACGACGCCCTTGTCGAGGACTCGCTCCAGGATGTCGGCGAGGTTCGCGGACGATCCCTGTCCCCCGTAAGGGGACGCGGAGCGCGTGGGAGCGGGCAGGCGGCCGCTGAGTGATTCGGTCACGTCGTCAACCCTTGTCTGTCGGACGGTCCTTGCTCACGCCCGCGCGTCGGCGGTGCGCCGGCGCCGGGAGCCGCGGGAGGCGGGCTCGTCGTCGGAGGGCTCGGGTTCCTCGTCGGCGGCCTCGGCCTCCTCGTCGGACAGCTCGGCCTCGTCCTCGTACTCCTCGGGCTCCTCCTCGTCGTACGGCTCCTCGTCCGCCAACTCGTCGTCGTAGCCCTCGGGTTCGTCCTCGTCGTACGACTCGTCCCCGGGGGCGTCCTCGGACGCCTCGTCCTCGGCGGCGTAGGAGTCGTCGTCCTCCGGCGCGTCCGAGTCCTCGGAGCCCTCCAACTGCTGCGACTCCTCCGCCTCTTCGCGCTCGACCGCCTCCTCGTGCGGGACCACGACCTCGCCGTCGCGGATCTCACCGCGCCAGCCGTCGGTCGCCTCGCCGCGCATCATGAGGAACTTGCGGTAGAGCTTGAGGTCGAGGCGGGCGCGGCGGCCCTGGGCGCGCCAGATGTTGCCCGTCTTCTCGAACAGGCCCTTGGGGAAGTACTCCAGGACCAGCAGCACCTTGGTGAGGTCGTCGGTGACGGCGTGGAAGGTGACGACGCCCTTGACGGTGCCCTTGGCGCCCTCGGTCGTCCAGGTGATCCGCTCGTCGGGGACCTGCTCGGTGACGTTGGCCTTCCAGCTCCGGGTGGACTTGGCGACCTTGACCTTCCAGTTGCTGCTGGTGTCGTCCGCCTTCTCGACGCTCACCACGCCCTTGGCGAAGGTGCTGAACTCCTGGAACTGGGTCCACTGGTCGTACGCCTCGCGCACCGGCACGCCCACGTCGATGTCCTCGACGATGGTGACGCTCTTGGATTTGCCGCCGCCCGCCTTGCGTCCCTTGCCGAACAGGCCCTTGACCTTGTCCTTGACGCTCTCCTTGAGGTGGGAGACGCCCGCGCTCACCGCGGCCTGTGCCGGGGACCTGCCCTCGGACAGCGCCTGCCCGCCCTTGGCCAGGCTCTTGAGCGGGCCGGAGGCACCGCCGGGCTCCGCCAGCTTGGAAACGCCCTCGCCGAGCCGCCGGCCGAGTCCGGTCACGGTGTGCTCGGCACGCGCGACCAGGTAGTTGCGCAGCTCTTCCTTGAGGCGGTCGGTGGCGGGGTTCGACAGCACGTCCTCACGGATCTTGCCGACGGTGGAGTCAGGCATCGCTGTCACCGCCGCTCTTGCGCGTGGAGGTGGTCCGCTTCTTGGCACCGCGCGCGCCGCTCGCCTTGCCGGCGGCGGACTTCGCGGCGCCGGTGCGCTTGCGGGCGGTTCCCGCGGTACGGCGCGCACCGCCTTCGGCGGAGGAGCGGGCCCGCTTGGCGGGGGCGCGGCCGCTGCCGCCGGACGACGTGCGCCGGGCCGGTCCCTCGTCGCCGGAGTCGGCGGACTCGGCGGAGTCCTCCGCGTCGTCCGCGGCCTCGCCGTCGTCGTCCCGCACCGCGTCGGTGGCGCCCGTCGGGTCCTGCAACGCCTCGGTGCGCCGCGCGAGCGACGAGGCGAGCCCGGCCGCCCGCTGGGTGAGCGCCTCGGTGGCCGCCGTGCGCGTGGCGTCGACGAGCTGCGAGCGCACCTGGTCGTTGAGTCCGCCGAGCGCGGGCGAGTTGGCGATGAGCTTGCCGACCCGCCGGGGGTCGAGGTCGAGTTTCTTGCCGGCCAGGAACATGCCCAGCCCGAGGGCCAGTTTGGCCTTCTTCGTGCGCCCGAGGACGTATCCGCCCACGAGAGCGACGGCTATCTTGGCGTTCTTCGTCATGGTGTGTGCACCCCGGTTTCTTCCGTTCTTCTCTCGTCGCGGTTCGTCATGGACCGGCTCGGCCTCCTTGCCGCTCGCTCCCTGAACCCCGGTGCGGCTCGAACCCTGTGTTGCTCAACTCCCTTGCCGGTAACGTTCGATCTCGTCCAGCCGGTCGAGCAGCTCGTCCTCCAGGCGGTCGTACTCCTCCTCGGAGATCCGCCCCTCGGTCAACGCGTGTTCCAGCTCCGCAAGTTGTCGCCGTACCGGCCCGGGGTCGTAGTACTCGCGTTCCGCGGCCGTCAGCACCTGGTCGATGACCCACGCCGTGCCCCGGACGGGGGCGAGCGGGAGGGTGAGGATGCCGGTGATCAGGCCCATGGCCGACTCCCTTCCGGCGGTGGCCGTTCGCGTGGCCGGGTCAGACGAAGCTGTACGGCGGCAGCGGGCCGGTGAGGGTGAACGTGTAGGCGTCACCGAGCCGTTCGGCCTCGCGCTGCACGGCCTGGACGAACGTGTCCGTCTTCGCGTCCTCGACGAGGAACGACACACTGAGGATGTCGGTGCCGGCCTCGCCCGGGGACACGCTGGTCGCGGTGGGCGCCAGTGCGTCGGAGAGCGTCCGCGCCTCGGCGGCCCGGCGGGCCTCCACCTCGTGGGAGACCGTCTCGCCGAGGGCGATCCGCTCGTCGTGCGCGTCGGGGTCGGCCAGCGTGCGCTGACGCAGCTCCCGCACCCGGTCGGAGGTGTTGACGATCTCGCGCAGCAGGTCGTCCTCGTCGCGGACGACCCGCAGGTGGTACTCGACCTGGCCGTCGAGCTGGGCCAGACGGTCGCGGTAGCCGTCGCTCTCCGCGTCCAGCGCCGCCGCGACCTGGTCGTCGTCCGGCGCGAGGAGTCCGAAGCGCATGGGGAGCGTCGCGCCGTCGGCCATCAGCGCCTCCAGGACGCTCTGATGGGCACGGACGTCACGGCGCTTGGCGCGCAGCCCCTCGGGCGCGTCGCTGACCACCGCGGTGAGCGTGTCGGTCCGTACCGTCCGCAGCTCGGCCGGGGGTTCGCCGACACCCCGTACGTCGTCGAGGTGCAGGGGATGGTCGGCACCGGTGATGCCGTAGACGTAGGTGGGCACTTCTCACTCCTCGCGGCGGGACGACTGGCGGCTGGACGTCGACTTGCGGGCCGTGCGCTTGCGCGGCTCCTCCTCGGGCTCGTCGTGCTTGCCCTGGAGGGAGTCGGTGAACGCCTCGACCGCTCCGGTCAGCGCTCCTTTCGACTTCCCCTTCGCCCCGCTCTCGGTCATGTCGCCCACGAGATCGGTCAGCTGGCTCGGCGCCTTGCGGCCCGACTCCAGGTCGAGGCGGTTGCACGCCTCCGCGAAGCGGAGGTAGGTGTCCACGCTGGCGACGACGACCCGTACGTCGATCTTGAGGATCTCGATGCCGACCAGCGAGACGCGCACGAACGCGTCGATCACGAGCCCTCGGTCGAGGATGAGTTCGAGGACGTCGTAGAGATTTCCCGATCCGCTGCCCCCGGAGGTGGTACTGCTCTGTTGGACGAGTGCCATGGTGAGCTCCTTTCCGTCGGTCCGTTCAACGTCGGTCGATCTGGCCCCTGGCGTAACGGCGCAGCCGTTCGTACCCGAGGAGGCGGCCGCGGTGGTCGAGCTCGATGCGGTAGGACGCCATGACGCTCATCGTGTCCGGCACCTTTTCCAGCTCGACCACTTCGACTTCCGCGGACCACCCGTCATCGGTGGCCCGCACCGCCGAAACGGCGCCCGCCTCGCGTTGCAGCAAGGCGGAGAGCTGACTGCCCGCCCGGCTGACGACCGTCGGCAGGTCCAGCCGCTCCTCCGCGTCCTTGCCGTCCTTCTGGCTTTCGTCGTCGCTGCTGCTGCTCATGAACTCCGCCCGCCGGAAGCTTTCTTGAAGACGGTCTTCATCCGTCCTCTACGACTTCTGCTTCGCGTGCCCGTGCGACTCTCACGTATGCCTCGCGTCTGCCCGGGTGTGCGCGGACGGACCCCGTACCCACCCGATGACTTTCGTCGTTCCACACGGTCCAAGCCCCGTCGGCACCGCGCCGGCACCGGCTTCCGCTTCGGAGGAAACACATGACTCAACTGCTGAGGGTCCAGAACTTCAACGTCTCGAGCGACGGGATCGGCGCCGGGGAGGACCAGACGCTTGAACGGCCGTTCGGTCATGTCGATCCCGGGCGGCTGTTCGCCTGGGCCGGGGCGACGGCGAGCTGGCCCATGCGGACCGAGCCCGGCGGCAGCCGGGGACTGGACGACTACCTCACCCGGGACTACCCGCGGAACATCGGCGCCGAGATCATGGGCCGCAACAAGTTCGGCCCCGTGCGCGGTCCGTGGCAGGGCGACGAGTGGCGAGGCTGGTGGGGCGACGAACCCCCGTTCCACACCCCCGTCTTCGTGCTGACCCACCACGAGCGTCCCCCGCTGACGCTCTCGGACACCACGTTCCACTTCGTCTCGGGCGACCCGGCGACGGTCCTCGCGCAGGCCCGGGAGGCCGCGCAGGGCAAGGACGTCCGGCTCGGCGGCGGCGTCTCGACCATCCGCCAGTTCCTCGACGCCGACCTGGTCGACACGCTCCACGTGACGGTCTCGCCCTTCAAGCTCGGCCACGGACTGCGCCTGTGGGACTCCCCCGACGAACTCCTCGACCGCTTCCACATGGACGTCGTGCCGAGCCCGAGCGGCGTGACGCACCACCTGTTCTGGCGGAAGTAGCGCGCGGTTCCGGCGGCAGCGGCGCACGGTGTTCCGGCGGCGGCACGCGCCGCCCCGGCCGGCGGCCGCCCGTGTCGCGCGACCCCCGCCGTGGCTCCGGTGATCGTTCCCGGCGCGGTGGTTTCATGGCGATGCGTCCGGGTACCGCGTGGCGAACGCCCGGCGCGCTGGACGGCGCGCCGGGCGGCGGGCCGACGACGGTGTGGGCGCGCTGCGCGGCGAGCAGACCGAGCGGAACGAGGAACCGGAGACGACGGGCGAGCACGAGGAGCCGGAGACGGGCGGCCTGCTGCGCCGCCTCCCCGACACCATGCTGACGGTACCGATCGCGCTCCTGGCGGGTTCCCTGGCCGTCGGGGTGTTCCCGTCGGTGGCGGAGGCGGTGGGCCGCGCGGTGGACGAGATGCTGGGTTCCGCCTCGTCCCCGCCGCCGGAGTGGACCCCGCCCGGCGTCCTCCTGGACCTGCTCTCCTCGGCCCTCGCCGTCGCCCTGGCGGCGTGGGCGGTGGCCCACCCCGTCTCGTCCCGCCTGCACACCTGGACGACCCCGCTGCGCCGACTGCACTCGGGGCACATCGGGGACTATGTGGCGTGGCTGGTGGTGGGGACGGTGGTGGTGGCGGTGCTGGCATTGCCGGGGTGAGGGGGCGCGAGGGGAGGGCGTGAGGGCCGGGTTCAGGCGGCCGGTGTCCTGAATCCCGGGTGTCCCGCTTGACTTCGAGCGCACTCCAATTCGTAGCGTTCCGGGCATGAGCACTCCTGCACAGCACAAGATCGGTTCAGGCTTCGGCGCCGACACCACCGCCGACGAGGTCCTGCACGGCATCGACCTCACCGGGAAGCTCGCGATCGTCACCGGTGGCTACTCGGGCCTCGGCCTGGAGACGACCCGCGCGCTCACGAAGGCGGGCGCGCACGTCGTCGTACCGGCGCGCCGTCCCGACGTGGCCCGAGAGGCACTGGCGGACCTCGACGGCGTCGAGGTGGACGAGCTGGACCTCGGCGACCTGGAGAGCGTACGGGGGTTCGCCGAGCGGTTCCTGGCCTCCGGCCGCACCGTCGACATCCTGATCGACAACGCCGGGATCATGGCGTGCCCGGAGACCCGGGTGGGCCCCGGCTGGGAGACCCAGTTCGCCACCAACCACCTCGGCCACTACGCCCTGGTCAACCGCCTGTGGCCGGCGCTCGCGGAGGGCGGCGCCCGGGTGGTCTCCGTCTCCTCCCGCGGCCACCACCTCTCGCCCATCCGCTGGGACGACGTCCAGTGGACCGAGGGCTACGACAAGTGGCAGGCGTACGGCCAGGCGAAGACGGCGAACGCCCTCTTCGCCCTCCACCTCGACAAGCTCGGCCGCGACGTGGGCGTCCGCGCCTTCTCCCTCCACCCGGGCGGCATCATGACCCCGCTCCAGCGCCACCTCGCCAAGGAGGAGATGGTCGAACGCGGCTGGATCGACGAACAGGGCAACCCCCTGAACCCCTCCGGCTTCAAGACCCCCGAGCAGGGCGCCGCCACCCAGGTCTGGGCCGCCACCTCCCCCCAGCTCGACACCCTCGGCGGCCTCTACCTCGAGGACTGCGACATCGCCGAACCCGCCCCCGAGGACGGCACCTGGGCCGGCGTGAAGCCCTGGGCCACCGACCCCGGGCAGGCGGCACGGCTGTGGGAGCTGTCGGCGGAACTGACGGGCGTGAACGCGTTCGGGAAGTAGTCCCCGGCACGACTCCGGCTCGCGTCGGCGGTGGGATTCGCCACCGCCGACGCGAGCCGGAGCGTCACCGCTGGAATCCGTCAGCCCGTCAGGACGCGTCAACCACCAGCACGATCTTGCCGGTCGTACGGTCCGTCTCCCCCAGCGCGTGCGCCTTCGCCGCCTCCGCCAGCGGAAACACCTCCTCGATGTGGGCCCGCAGCGCGCCGGCAGCCGCCAGTTCGGCGACCGCCTTCATCCCCGCCTGGTCGGCCTCCACGAGCAGCGTCTCCACCCGCACCCCACGCGCCTCGGCCTTCGCCCCCTCTTCCGGATCGGTACCGGGCAGCAGCGAGACGAGCACGCCACCGGGGCGCAGTACGTCGAGCGAACGTCCGCGGGTGTCGCCGGAGAGGGGGTCCAGCACCACGTCCACGTCCCGCACGGCGTCGCGGAAGTCGACGGACCGGTAGTCGATCACCTCGTCCGCGCCAAGTGACCGGAGAAACTCGTGCTTCGGCGCACTCGCCGTGCCGATCACGTGCGCCCCGAGGGACTTGGCGATCTGTACGGCGAGATGCCCGACCCCGCCGGCGGCCGCGTGCACCAACACCCGCTGACCGGGCTGGACGCGCGCGGTGTCCACGAGCGCCTGCCACGCCGTGAGCGCGGCCAGCGGGAGCGCCCCCGCCTGGACGTGGTCGATCGAGGCGGGCTTGTGCGTGAAGGCGCGGGCGGGTCCGGTGACGTACTCGGCATGGGAGCCGACGCCGTGCGGGTAGGGCAGCATCCCGAAGACCTCGTCACCGGGCTTGAAGAGGGTGACGCCGTAGCCGACCGCCTCCACGACACCGGAGACGTCCCAGCCGAGGACGAGGGGGAGCCGGTCGAGGAAGACGCGGTGGGCGCGGTGCTTCCAGTCGGTCGGGTTGAGACCGGCGGCACGGACGGAGACCAGGATCTCGCTCGGCCCAGGCTCGGGGCGGGGCAGCTCGGTCTCCTTGAGGACCTCGGGGCTGCCGTACTCGTCCTGGCTGATGGCGCGCATGGTGGCGTGATTCGTCATACGTCCAGGTTCGCCGGAGCCGCCCGCGCGTACCATGGCATGAAAGCCATCTTTCAACGGGATCGTGCCAATGACCGCTCACCGTGTCGTCGTCCTCGCCCTCGACGGGGTGTACCCCTTCGAGCTGGGCATCCCCAACCGGGTCTTCGGTTCGGCGGGCGGCCGCTACGAGGTGCTGACCTGCTCGGCCGACGGCGCTCCCGTCGCCACCAACTCCGACTTCTCGGTCACGGTCGGCCACGGACCCGAGGCGCTGGCCACGGCCGACACGGTGGTCCTGCCCCCGTTCGACATCGGCCGTCTCACCCGCGAGCTGTCCCGGAAGACCGGTGAGGCGCTCGCGGCCATACCGTCCGGCGCCCGGATCGTCTCCATCTGCACCGGCGCCTTCGTCCTGGCCGCCGCCGGCCGGCTCGACGGCCGCCCGGCCACCACCCACTGGGCCCTCGCGGACACCTTCCGCTCCTGGTACCCGCGGGTGGCCCTCGACCCGGACGTCCTCTTCGTGGACGACGACGACATCCTCACCTCGGCGGGCGCGGCCTCCGGCGTCGACGTCTGCCTGCACATCGTCCGGAAGGACCACGGCGCCGCCGTGGCCAACGAGGTGGCCCGCGCGTGCGTCGTCCCGCCGTGGCGGGACGGCGGCCAGGCACAGTACATCCGACGCCCGGTGCCCGAGGAGCCCGCCAGCGGCACGTCGGCCACTCGCCAGTGGGCCGTGGAACACCTCCACGAACCGCTGTCGCTCGCCCGACTGGCCACCCACGCCCGCATGAGCGTGCGCACCTTCGCCCGCCGCTTCACCGAGGAAGTCGGCACCAGCCCCGGCCGCTGGCTGATCCACCGCCGCCTCGACCGCGCGCGGCACCTCCTGGAAACCACCGACCTCCCGGTGGACGACATCGCCACCCAGGTCGGCTTCGCCACGGGCACGTCCCTGCGGGAGCACCTCCACGCGACGATCGGCGTGACGCCGGGGGCGTATCGGCGCACGTTCCGGGGGGCGGCGTAGGGGCGATGACGCCCTCGCCCCGCCCGTGCGGCCCCGCCCGCGGCCCGGCCGCGCCGCGGATCTCCCCGATGGGGAGACTCGCCGGCCGGCCGGGCCGTCGCCGCGGGCGACCGGTCACCGCGCCCGCAGTTCCATCATCAGACGCACCGGATGGATGACCGTACTGGTGGGGGCGAGGCGAACCGGGGCGTTGGGCGCGGGCTTGAAGTGCCAGCGGCCGAAGAAGGTGGAGAGCGCGAGGACGCCTCGCATGGTGGCGAAGTCGTTGCCGACGCACTGCCGGGCACCGAGGCCGAAGGGGACGTACGCGCCCCGGCACGGCGTCGCCGCGCCCTCCGCCCAGCGGTCGGGGTCGAAGCGCTCGGGGTCGTCGAAGAGTTCGGGTCGGCGGTGCATCAGGTAGGCGCTGTAGATGACGGTGGCGCCGGCCGGGATGCGACGGCCGCCGAGTTCGGTGTCCCGGGTGGTCTCGCGGGTGAGGAGCGGAACCGGCGGATACAGCCGCAGCGACTCCATCACCACGCGGTTCATGTAGGGGAGCCTGGCCATGTCGTCCCAGGTCGCGGTACGCCCCGCGAGGATCTCGTCGGACTCTTCCTGCACCCGTCGTGCGATGTCGGGGTGCTGCCCCAGCAGGTGCAGTGTCCAGGTCAGCAGCGACGACGTGGTGTCGGAGCCGCCGATGAGCACGGTGAGCCCGCTGTCGCGCAGTTCCTGGGCCGACAGCTTGTCGCCGTTGTGCCGGGCGGCGGTGAGACCGCTGAGCATGTCACCGCTGTCCTCCGGCGCCGCCAGGTTCTGCTCGATGACCTCGTCCAGCATGGAGACGATGGTCGCGAGCGCCGTCGTGTAGCGGCGGTTGGAGGGCAGCGGGAGCTTTTCCTTCAGGCCGAGCGGCGCGAGCACCCGTTTGTACACGCCTTCGAACGCCGTATCGATGCACCGTCGCAGCTCGTCGACGCGTTCGACGCTCATGTCGGCCGCGAACAGCGTCCGCACGGTGGTGCGGACCGAGAACCGGTACATGTCGCGCTGCACATCGGTGGTGAGGCCGTCGGTCCAGGAGTTGGAGGTGGCCTCGATCTCCTCACCGATGATGTCGGCGTAGGTCGCCATCCGCTCCTTGTGGAAGGCGGGCTGCACCAGTCGCCGTTGTCGGCGGTGGGAGTCGTGCGGCGACGTGGCGAGCCCCCAGCCGATCAGCTCGCGCAGCTTCTCGATCTGAGGCCCGCCCTTTTCGAAGGTGCGGTCGTCGATCAGCACCTGCCGGACGAGATCCGGGTGACAGACCACGTAGGCCGGCTGGGTGCCGAGTTTGATCTCGACGACGTCGCCGTGGTGGGGCAGCGATTCAAGGAACTCGAAGAGTTGCCCCCGCAGTCGCAGGCCGTGGCCCACGAGGGGAAGAGCGCCCGGTGCCGTTCCGCTGGTGAAGGTCGCGGTAGTCATGCTGGACTCCTTCGGTGGAACGGTCAGGGGAGGCGTCGTGCGACGACGCTGTAGATGGACGCCTTGCCCGCGCGCAGCGCGGCCGACAGGTTGACGGCGACGTCCCGCATCTCGGCGAAGGGGCGGTGTCCGGGCAGTGCGTCGTCGCGGTCGATATTGGCCTTGATCTCGTTGAGCCAGCGGATGGCCTCGGGGCCGGACGGCAGTTCCTGCAGGTCGCGTACGGCGAAGGAGTTCCGCTCCAGCACCTCGATCAGCTGGGCGAGGGTCTTGCGGTGCCCGCAGGCCAGCCGGTCCACCTCGTCGGGGATCATCGACCGGTAATCGCCGAGCGGGATGTTGTAGAGGGTTTCGGAGATCACCACCACGGCGTTGTCCGCCGTGCGCACCGAGATCGCCTTCATCGCGGCTTCGAGCGTGGACGGTGTCAGATGACCGATGCTGCCGCGGAGCACCACCAGGTCGTACGGTGCCTCGCGGTCGGGTATCTGCTCCAGGTCCTGGGCGTTGCACTGGTAGAGCCGCATCCGGTCGGCGACACCGGCTCGCATCAGGCGGTCGGCCGTGTAGTGCACCTGCGGGCCGCTGATGTTGACCCCGTCGATGCGGGGGCAGTCGGGGAAGCGCCTGGCCATGTGCAGCAGGGTGGTGCCCCAGCCGAAGCCGACGTCGAGGATCCGTCCGACCGGGGCGCCCTCCGGCAGCCCGGCGAGGTCGAGCTGCCGGGCGAAGTAGCGCTCCCCCGCCTGGTCGAGCGACGCGTTCTCGTCGCCGTCGTAGAGGCCGAACTGGAACCACAGTTCCCCACCGATCGCGGTGCGCCACATCGCCGGATCGTCTCGGTAGACGGCTTCGACCCGGGACTGGTACGGGTCGTCCGCGAGGCCGGTGATGACGTCGAAGCCTGCGTTGGTGGTTGTCACGTCATTCCTCCGATGGTGTTGAGATCGCCGCGATAGCGTTCGGACTCGAAGTGCCAGTCGAAGTTGCCTCTGACCAGGTGGCGTACGCCCGTGATCCACCGTTCGGTCTCGGTGGAGCGGGGCAGGGCCAGCGCCGCGCTCTCGAAGGCGGTCACGCGGTCGGTCGCCAGGTCGTTCACCGCGCTCAGCGCGTCGCCCAGGGAAGTGCCCTCGTGGTGCATCACCACGCGCACCGCGTTGTGGATCTGTTCGGAGGCCAGCTCCTTGCCGACCGAGTAGATGTCGTTGAACAGTCCGCAGTGCTCGGCGGCGGCGTCCTTGAGCGCCCGGTAGGCAGGCAGGAGTCGAACGTCCTCGGGGAGATCGACGCCGACGGCGACCTCCGTCAGGTCGGCGCACCAGCGCGTTCCTGCCGTGTCGCGGCGGTGTGCGAGATAGCTGTCGAGGGTGGGTATCCGCCCCCTGCTCCGCTCGTCGAACTCAACGCCGTAGGTGAGCAGGAACGCGCTCAGGTCCTGGCGGAAGGTCGTGTACCAGGCGGGAGAGCGGTCCTGCGGCAGGCGCCCCCACAGCTCCGCCAGCGACCGTTCCATCGCGCCCGAGGCCGGGGCGCCGTCGAGGACACCGAGGCGGCCGTCGAGGGCCGAGCGGCCCCGGACCGGGTCCCGTCCGAGGCGGCCGTCGTCGAACTGGTCGTCGTTGACGAAGATCCAGGCCATCAACTGGGCCAGATAGACGAGCAGTTCGGGTGCCGCCGTCGGGAAGTAGCGCGCCGTGGTCAGCGCGGGGTCGGCGCGGCGCAGCAGACGGCGCACGTCCTCGTCGTCGGCCAGTCCGAACGCGTCGATCCACTCCCACACCGGTGCCTCGCAGGTGTCGCGAGCGGGATTGAGCGGGATCGGCGGGAACGGCATGAAGTGCTCGGGATAGGTGATCACGCCGGGGTTCCTTCCTGAGGTCCGACGGCGGGAGTCACATAGCGGTCCAGCTCCGCGCAGCAGTCGACCGCGCCCCGCATGAGCAGGCGGTATCCCTGTACGCACCGCCTGACGTCCTCCGAGGTGCCTGCCGAGCCGGCGGCTTCCTCGAACGCCCGCAGGCTCGCGGACGCCATCTCCCCCACCGCGTCGACGGCCTGGGCGATGTCGACGCCCGTGCGGTGCATGACCACGCGGACGGCGTTGTGGACCTGCCCCGTCGCCAGTTCCTTGTCGATCGAGTAGAGGTCGTTGACCAGACCCATGTATTCGGACGTGCGGGCCCGCAGGGTGTGGACGGCATCGAGCCGCCGGACCCTGGAGGGCAGGTCGACGCCGGAGGCCGGCTCCACCAGGTCGGCGAACATGAACATTCCCGAGGACAGACGCCGGTGGCGGCGGTACTCGTCGATTCCCGGGACCCGGCCGCCCACCCGGTCGATGGCTTCGCGGGCGTAGGTCCACAGCCACAGGGCGCAGTCGTCCCGGAACGTCCGGCACCATTGCGCGGAGCGCCCCACCGTGGTGCGACGCCACAGGTCGGTGATCGCGGGCATCAGGGGGTCCCCGGTGGTCGGCGCACCGTCGAAGGCGGCGACGACGTGGTCCACCAGTGCCTCGCAGCGGCCGCAGTCGTCCTCGGCGTCGAGCAGGTCGTCGACGAGGAAGTTCACGGCGAGCCACTGCGTCGCGAGCGTCAGGGGCCGGGGTGGCGCGTCGGGATACAGCCGAGCGGCGACGTGCGCCGGGTTCGCCCTCCTCAGGATCTCCCCACGGTTCGCGTCCTGGAGGAGACCGAACCGGTCGGCCCAGGACCGCAACTCCCCGGCAGCCGTGCGCCCGGCGGGGTTGGGGTCCCGGCCCGGGCACGGCATCTCGAGTTGGCGGACGGTTGTCATGAGTCCCCTATCAGCCGGACTTCGCCGCACCGATGCTGCGCCGGGCGGCCCTGTCGCCCTTGCCCCGGGCGTGTTCGGGGCTTACGTGAGCTGGTCCACGATCACGCGGATGACCTGCTGCTGGCCTTCCTCGTCGAAGAAGTGGCCGCCCGGGATCGGCGTCAGACTGAACTGGTCCCGTGTCTCACGGGACCAGTCCGTCATCCGTTCGGGATGTGCTTCGGGGTCCTCGGTGCCCGCGAACGCGTGGACCGGGATGTCCAGGGGCGTCTCGGGGTGGAAGTCGTGCGTACTGAGCACCGTCAGGTCGGCTCGCAGTGTCGGCAGCAGCCCGGCGAGCAGTTCGGGCTGCTCCAGGACTTCGACGGGCGTGCCCCCCATGTCGCGCACGTACCCGACGAGGCCGTCCTCCCGTCCGTCCCACTCCCACTGGCCGTTGTCGCACGCGGGTGCCACGCTGGCCGCCACGAACAGCGCTCTCGGTCCCGGCAGTCGGCGTTCGCGCAGGGCGTGGGCCAGCGCCCAGGAGACCCTGGCTCCCATGCTGACGCCGTAGAGGGCGAACGGCCTGTCGAGGTGCGGCTCCATGACCGCGATCAGATCGTCGACGAGGGGAGTCATGCGCTCGTAGGGCGTCTCGGTGAACCGGTCGGCCCGGCCGGGGAGTTGCACCGCCACCGGCTCGATGTACCAGGGCAGTTCCTGTGGCCACCGGCGGAACAGCGAGGTGTTGCCGCCCGCGAAGTGGAAGCAGAACAGGCGGGTCTCGGCAGGGCCGGTGCGGCCGAACCGCTTGAACCAGCGGCGGTCGATGTTCGCCCCCGGCGTCGCGGTGCCGGTCATCGTCCGGCCGCCGTCAGCAGGTTGGCGGTCATCAGGTCGAGGAGGCTGTCGGGTGCCTCCATGAACTTGTGGTGGTGGCCTTCGAGCAGGACGGCGGTGGTCTCGCCGCACTTCTTCCAGCCCGTCATGTCGGCGTAGGGGATCTCGTCGTCCTCGGTCCAGCCGATGGCGGTGATCGGACCGGGCAGCCGGAACGGGTCGGGCACGATGTACCGCTTGTTGGTGTCGACGTCGGCGCGCAGGATCTCCAGGTAGAAGGAGAGGATGTCCGGGCTGGGGTTGCCGCCGAGCCTGCGCATCAGCCCTTCGAGTTCGGCCGTCAGTTCCGTGTCGTCCATCGACAGGAAGCGGCCGGCGGGTCCGTCCTGGGGGGCGACCTCGGAGGACACGTAGAGCTGTGACGCGGCGGGCCTGCCCGTGCGGGCCAGCTCGGCGGAGACCTCGTAGGCGGCGAGCGCGGACCCGCAGTGGCCGAAGAAGGCGAACGGCACGTCCAGGTGGTCCTCCAGGCCGGGGATCATGGCCTGGGCGAGTTCCTGGTAGGTGGTGAAGTTGGGCTCGGCGAACCGCGTCTCGTGGCCCGGGAGCTCGACCGGGACGAAGTCCACCCCGTCGCGGTGACGGGGCCACTGGCGGTACATGCTGGCACCGCATCCCGAATAGGGGATGAGGAACACCCGCGCTACGGCGTCGGCCGACGGCCTGTGGGGCAGCCACGGGTTCCGGCCGGAGGGGCGGTGGTTCATCGGCAGGTCTCCAGGTCGCAAGGCGCGGTGGTCAGCGCAGACGGGCGGTGATCGGCAGGTGCTTGTACCCGGAGATGAAGTTCGACCGGAGCCTGGACTTCTCCCCCGCGTACGCGAAGTCGGTGAACCTGCTGAGGAGTTCGGTGAAGAGGATCCTCAAGGTGACCCGGGCCACGGTGTGGCCGACGCAGTAGTGCGGGCCGATGCCGAACGCCACGTGCTTGTTCGGCCGACGCCGCAGATCGAAGGTGTCGGGGTCGGCGAACACCTCGCGGTCCCGGTTGGCGGACCCGAGCCAGACCACCACCGCGTCGCCCGCCTTGATCCGGGTGCCGCGGATCACGGTGTCGTTGACGGCGTAGCGCATGAAGTGGCTGACCGGGGACGCCACGCGCAGGGCCTCCTCCACGGCGGTGGACGTCACGCTGAGGTCGGAGGCCCAGGTTTCGAGCAGCCCGTCCTCCACGTGCTCGGCCATCATGTAGTTCGGTGAGTGCGGCGTGGTGACCACGGCGCCGAGGAGCACGCTGTAGCAGTTGGACATGACCTCGCCGGGCGTCATGCGCCGGCCGTCCACCTCGGTCGTGATCAGGACGCTGATGAGATCGTCGCCCAGATTGCGGCGGCGCTCGCCGTAGATGTCCTGGAAGTAGGCGAACAGCTGGCGGTGCGCGTTGTCGAGGGTGGCCTGGGTGCCGCCCTCCAGCCGGTACTCGGGGTCGTCGGCGGCTATGGAGGAGTTGAGCAGCTTGGCCAGCCGGGGCCAGTCCTCCCGAGGCAGGCCCATGGACGTGCCGCCGACGGCGACCGGCAGGGCCAGCATCGCCTCGGCGAAGTCGAACGGACCGCCGTCCTCAAGAGGGCGCAGGACCTCCAGCACGAGGTCACGGATCATCTGGTCCTGGCGCTCGATGGCCTTGATGGCCATGGCCTTCTGCAGCCGGGCGCGCATGATCGTGTGCCGGGGAGGGTCGGTGGCGGCGATCTGCCGGCCGCCCGCCGGGTCCTCCACCCCGAGGATGTTCAGCAGGGTGCCGCGCTCGGAGGTGAAGGTGTGGGAGTCGCGCAGCACCTGGTCGGCGTCGTGGTAATTGGCCACCGACCAGAAGCCGTTCGCCTCGTCGACCTGCTGCCAGGTGAGGTGGTCCTTCTCGCGCAGCTCGGCCCAGAGCGGATGGAAGTCGCCGTGGCTGTAGAGCATGGGGTCGGCCAGGCCCATGGCGGCCTTTCCGACCGGGCAGCCGGGCGCCGGCTGGGCGGGTACGACGGGGCACCCGCCGACCGGGGTGACAGCCCCGGCGGCTGATTCATCCAGCGGCAGCATGCTCGGCCTCCTGTGTTGACTCGGGTGAGCCCACCCCCTCGCTCTGCCGCAGTCCTTCGGCGAGGTCGGCGATCGTCGGGCGCAGGTACAGCGTCCGGGCGGGCAGATCGACGTTGAATTCGCGTTGCAGTGCGGCGAGCAGTTCGGCGGCCATCAGCGAGTGCCCGCCGAGCTCGAAGAAGTTGTCGGTGGAGCCGATCGGCTCGACGTCGAGTGCCTCGCTCCAGATCTCGGCCAGGCGGCGCTCCAGCCCGTCGGCCGGTTCGACGTACTCGTTCCACACGTTGCGCGGGATCCTGGCCGACGGCAGGGCGCCGCGGTCCACCTTGCCGTTGGCGTTGAGCGGGATCTCCGGCAGGGCGAGGATCACCCAGGGGACCAGGTGGGCGGGCAGGACGGCGGCGAGCTTCTCGCGGAGGTGCACGCCGAGCGCCGCGGACTCCTCCTCGGACAGCTCGCCCGCGGCAACGTACGCGATCAGCCGGGTGTCACCGGCTCCGTCGGTGTGCGTGAGCGCGGCCGCCTCCTCGACCCGGGGGTCCTTGAGGAGCTCCGTCTCGACCGTGCTGGGCTCGACCCGGTAGCCGCGGATCTTGACCTGGCGGTCGGCGCGGCACAGGAAGTCCAGGTTGCCGTCGGGCAGTTCGCGGACGATGTCGCCGGTGCGGTACATGCGGCGGCCGGGTTCGTCGCCGAAGATGTCGGCGACGAACTTCTCGGCGGTGGCGCCCGGCTTGTTGAGGTATCCGGTGGCCACGCCGTCGCCGCCGACCCACAGTTCCCCCCATTCGCCGGGCGGTACGGGGCGCATCGCGTCGTCGAGGATGGCGGCGGTGGTGCCGTGGATGGGGGTGCCGATCGGGACGCGTTCCTCGTTGCTGCTGGTGCGCGTGGTCCAGCAGGTGGTGTACGTGGTGTTCTCGGTCGGGCCGTAGCCGTTGGTGAACGTCAGGTCCGGGTACGCGGCGAGGACCCGGCGGACGTGGTCCGGGGAGAGGACGTCGCCGCCCGCGAGGAGATGCCGTACGGTGCCCAGGCCGTCCAGGTGGTGGGCGACCATCTTGTGGAAGAGACCCGAGGTCAGCCACAGAATGGTGACGCCCTCGTCGCGGATGGTCTTGACGATCTCGTCCAGGTCGGCCCGGCCGGACGGGGCGAGGGCGAGGCGGCACCCCTTGGCCAGCGAGGTCCAGATCTCGAAGGTCGACACGTCGAAGCCGACGCGGGTGATCTGGAGGAAGACGTCGTCGGGGCGTACGTCGATCCAGTCGGGGGTGTCGATGAGCCGGAAGATCGCGCGGTGCGAGACCACGACACCCTTGGGCATCCCGGTGGAGCCCGAGGTGTAGCAGACGTAGGCGGGGCTGTCCGGTCCGATCTCGGCGGCGGGCAGCAGGCCGGGGTCGGCGGCGGGCTCGGCGGGGTCGTCGATGGACAGCACGTGCTCGATGCCGTGGGCCAGCGGCGCGGTGCCGGAGTCGACGACGGCGAAGCGGGCGCGCGCGTCGTCGAGGATGCGCGCGCGCTGCTCGGCCGGCTCGGCCGGGTCGAGGTACAGGTAGGCGCCGCCCGCCTTGAGGATCGCGGTCAGTACGACCATGAGGTCGATCGACCGGTCGAGCATGACGGCGACGACGCTGCCGCCGCCGACCCCGGCCGCGCGCAGCCGCCGCGCCACGGCGTCGGCGTCGGCGTCGAGTCGCCGGTAGCTGAGGCTGCGGTCGCCGTGGCTGATCGCGGTCGCCTCGGGGGTCCGCGCGGCCTGCTCCGCGACCATGTCGTGCACACAGCGCGGCGAGCGAGCTGACTGAAGGCTGCCCATCACTGATTCCCTACCTTGTTCTTCTCTGCTCGGCTCTGCGTCACCGATGCCGGGCGGGCTCAACGGGAGGCGGAGACCGCCGCGGGGTCCTGGCGCGCGCTGAGCGGGCGGAGGTCGGTCCAGTTCTCGTCGATGTAGTCCAGGCAGGACTGCCGGGTGCCCTCGTGGACGGCCGTCCAGCCGGCCGGGACGTCCAGCTTGACCGGCCAGAGCGAGTGCTGTTCCTCGGCATTGACGAGGACGGCGAAGGTCCCGTTGGAATCGTCGAAGGGATTCATTGCATGGGCTCCTTGAATGGGCAGCTGGAATGGGTGCGGCCCGGACGGGAATACCGCACCGTGTTTTTCGAGGGGAGCGCCGGCGCTGCCGGGAGATATCGACGAACTGCGAGAAGGGGTGGCCGTTTTGTCGTGGGACGTCGAGCCGACGCTATCCGCGTGGAACTCCCGCGTGGTGTCACATGAAAGGACGACATCCGGGGGCGGGACACGGACTCAGCCCACCTTGTGCACCCAGGCGTGCGGGTCGGGCAGCCGCCCGTACTGGATGCCGAGCAGCTCCTCGCGCAGCCGTCGGGTGACGGGGCCCGGCTCGCCGTCCCCGATGGTCCACCCCTTGCCGCCCGCTCCCTTGACCCGGCCGATCGGGGCGATGACGGCCGCCGTCCCGCAGGCGAATGCCTCGGTCATCCTCCCGGACGCGCACAACTCCTGCCACTGCGGCACCGACATGGGCCGTTCCTCGGTGTCGAGGCCGAGTTCGGGGGCGAGTCGGAGCAGGGAGTCGCGGGTCACGCCGGGCAGCAGCGTGTCGGTCAGCGGAGGTGTGACGATCCGCGGCCTGCTGCCGTCCTCCTCGCGCAGGACGAAGAAGATGTTCATGCCGCCCATCTCCTCGACCCAGGTGTGCTCGGCCGCGTCCAGCCACACCACCTGGTCGCAGCCCTCCGCCACGCCCTGGCGCTGGGCGGCGAAGGCCGCGGCGTAGTTGCCGCCGACCTTGGCGGCGCCGGTGCCGCCGGGCGCGGCCCGGGTGTACTCCTCCGACAGCCACACCGTCAGCGGCCGGAGCCGTTCGCCGGCGCCGAAGTAGGCGGTGGCCGGCGAGGCGAACACCACGAACAGATAGCTCCGCGAGGGAAGCGTGAAGCCCAGCTCGTGCTGGGTGGCGATCATCAGGGGGCGCAGGTAGAGGCTCTCGCCCTCGCCGGAGGGGACCCAGGCGGCGTCGTGGGTGACCAGCAGCTCCAGAGCCCGCAGGAAGGTTTCCTCGGGGAGGGCGGGCATGGCGAGGCGTTCCGCGGAGCGGTTGAACCGGCGCGCGTTGACCGAGGGCCGGAACAGCGCGATGCCGCCGCCGTCCTGCCGGTACGCCTTCATGCCCTCGAAGCACTCCTGGCCGTAGTGGAACACGGAGGCGGAGGGGTCGAGACTGATGGGGGCGTACGCTTCGAGCCGCCCGTCGTACCAGCCGCGCTCCTCGTCGAAGCGCACGGTCACCATGTGGTCGGTGAAGACCCGGCCGAACCCGGGTGATCCGAGGACCGACTCGCGCTCCCGGGCCGGCGTCGGTCGGTCACTGGTGTGTATCTCGAAGTCCACCGGTCGACCACCTGCTTCCTCGTTGAACTCGGGCGGCGTGAAGGCCCTGATGTGGACCAGAAACTACCCGCAGCGACTCCGCGCGGCGGTGTCACATGAAAGGACGACATGCGGGCGCCGAGCCGGTGAACGAGGCTGGCCGAGACTGGGGAATCTGTCGACTTTCGGCTCCGCAGTTCCCGTTCGAAGTGGCCGCGAACAGAGTGGAATTACGTATGGGCATCGCCGTTGCGAAGCTGGAAGCCTGGATGCGCGACTACTACCACAAAGTCGATCACGACATCGGCAGCAGCGGGGTGCGCGACCTGTCCATGGCGGAACTGCGCACGCTCTGCGGCTTCGAGCTGTCCGAGCTGGACTCGCTGGTGCTGCACGACAGCGAGGCGTACGGCGGGCCGGGACTGCGGGCCGCGCTCGCGGACCGCTGGACCGGCGGCGACGTCGATCCGGTGATGGTCACGCACGGGTCCAGCGAGGCGATCTACATCGTCATGCACACGTTGCTCGAAGCGGGCGACGAGGTGATCGTCGTCGACCCTGCCTACCAGCAGCTGTACGACATAGCCGCGTCGAAGGGGTGCCGGATCACCCGCTGGCCGCTCCGCGCCGACCGCGGTTTCCGCCCCGACATGGAGCGCTTGCGTGAACTCGCCGCGTCCGGACCCCGGATGATCGTGGTGAACTTCCCGCACAACCCGACCGGGGTGTCGATCACCGCCGAGGAGCAGGACGAGCTCATCGCCATCGCGGCCGCGTCGGGCGCGTGGCTGGTCTGGGACAACGCGTTCGGCGAGATGACGTACACCGGGGACCCCCTGCGTCTGCCGCACGACCGCTACGACAAGGTCATCTCCTTCGGCACCCTCTCCAAGAGCTACGGGCTGGCCGGTATGCGGGTGGGCTGGTGTCTGGCACCGCGCGAACTGCACGAGGAGATGGCGGTACTGCGTGACTACATCGCGCTGTACGTCTCCCCCGTCCTGGAGTTCTTCGCGGAGAAGGCGATCCGCAACGCTGACCGGATCGTGGCGTTCCAGCGCGAGCACGCGAACGCCAACCTCAAGCTGGTGCGGGACTGGGCGACGGGCCTGCCCGAACTGGTGCGGCTCACCCCGCCGGACGGCAGCGTGACGACCTTCGTCGAGTTCCCCCGCCTCCCCGACGTGGAGCGCTCGTGCCGACGGCTCGCGGAGGAGCACCGGGTGCTGCTCGTTCCGGGCATGTGCTTCGGCGAGGACTTCCGCTCCTACGCCCGGCTCGGCTTCGGCGGCACCACCGCCGAGCTGACAGCAGGACTCTCCTCCCTCGAACAGGTGCTGCGCGAAGACTCCCGAACGGTGGCTGCCCGATGACTGACGACCTGCAATCCCGTATCGCCGCCCTCTCCCCGGACAAGCGGGAGCTGCTGGAGCGGCGGCTCGCGGAAATGGCGGCCGCGCGCGGGCCCGCCGCGGTCGACCGGATCACGCCGCGCGACCGCGACACGCCGACCCCGCTGTCCTTCGCCCAGCTGCGCGAGTGGACCACCGGCCGGATCCGCGGCTCCAACAACATCGGCGGAGCGCTGCGGCTCGTCGGCGACCTCGACCTCTCCCTGCTGAGCCGAGTGCTGACGGAGATCGTCGACCGTCACGAGGCGCTGCGGTCCACGGTCGAGATGAACGGCCGCACCCCCGTGCAGGTGGTCCAGCCGGTCACTCCCGTGCCGACCCCGCTCGTCGACCTGTCCGACCTGCCGGCCGAGGAGCAGCCCGCCGAGGTGCGGCGGCGCGCGGACGCCGAGCTGGTGCGCCCCTTCGCCCCGGAGGACCCCCAGCGCCTGCGCATCCAGCTGCTGCGGCTGGCCCCGGACACCCATGTGGCACTGTTCACGACCGACCACGCGGCCTCCGACGCGTGGTCGATGGCCATCCTCGTACGGGAGTTCGTGGCCCTGTACGGCTCCTACCGCGGTGGCGGCACGGGCGCGCTCCCGCAACTGGAGATCCAGTTCGGTGACTTCGCCGCCGCGCAGGCGCGGGAGTTCACCGACGAGCGGATCAGCGCCGAACTCGCCTACTGGAAGCAGGCGCTGGAGGGCGTGCCGACCCGCCTCTCCCTGCCCATCGACCGGCCCTACCCCGCCCGGCCGACCTTCGAGGGCGCCCAGTACCACATCGACCTCACGCCCGAGCTGAGCAGCGACCTCAAGGTGTTCAGCGAGCGGGAGAACGCCTCGCTGTTCATGGTGCTGCTCGCCACCTTCTCCGTGCTGCTCCACCGGTACTCGAACCAGGACGACCTGGTGATCGGCTCGGCCATCTCCGGGCGCAACCGGGTGGAGACCGAGGAGCTCATCGGCTGCTTCGCCAACCTGCTGCCCCTGCGGATGAGGCTCGCCCAGGACCAGACGCTGCGCGATCTGGTGCACGCCGCCCGGGACACCACCACCGCCGGCTACGACCACCAGGACCTGCCCTTCGAGCGGCTCCTCGAACAGCTGGGCATCGGCCGGGAGGCGTCGCAGACCCCGCTGATCCAGGTGATGATCAACGTCCTGACCGCCCCGGCCAGCACCCTGGAGGTGCCGGACCTCACCATCGCGCCGGAGCCGATGGACATCGGACCGGTCTCCATCGACCTGACCCTGTTCGCGATGCCGCGCGGCGACACCGTCTCCCTGCAATGGCAGTACTCCACCGAGCTGTTCGACACCGAGACGGTGGAGTTGCTGGCCTCACAGTTCGTCAACGTGCTGCGTCAGCTGGTGACGGCGCCCGAGACGACGGTCGGCGACGTCGAGTTCATCGTCAGCCCGGTCGCCGCGGCGACGGCCCCGGTCCCCGCCGCGGTGACGGACCACGGCCCGGGCTTCGTCGAGCTCTTCCAGCGGCGCGCGGCCCTCGCCCCGCACACCACGGCGGTCGTCCACGGCGGAACCGCCCTCAGCTACGCGGAGCTGAACCGCAGCGCCAACCGGCTCGCGCACGAACTGCGCGAACGCGGTGTGGGAAGCGAGGTGCCCGTCGGCATCCTGCTCGACCGCTCGCCCCGCATGGCCGTGGCGATCCTCGCGGTGCTCAAGGCCGGCGGCTACTACGTCCCCCTCGACCCGTCCTACCCGGCGGAGCGACTGACGTTCATGCTGGCCGACGCCGACGTGCGGGTACTGATCGTCGAGAAGGAGGCGGACGGCGCGCCGACGGCCGCGGGCGAGGCGTGGTCGGGCGAAGTCGTCCTCGTGGACGCGCCCCTGGACCGGCCCGCACACGATCTGCCCACGCTGCCCGACCCCGCCTCGACGGCGTACATGGTGTACACGTCGGGTTCGACCGGCCGTCCCAAGGGCGCCCAGATCGAGCACCGCTCCCTGGCGACCTTCGCCCGTGACGTCGTGGACCGTTTCGGGCTCGGCAGCGGGGACCGGTTCCTGCAGTTCGCGTCGCCCAGCTTCGACGTCCTCGTGGAGGAGCTGTTCCCCGTCTGGCTGGCCGGCGGCGCGGTGGTCATCCCGGCCGAGCGGCTGCTCGGCGGCGGCGCCGACCTCGCGGAGCTCGCCGAGCGCGAGCGCGTCACGGTGATGGAACTGCCCACCGCGTACTGGCACGAGTGGACCCGGTCGCTGCGGCGCGAGAACCGCGAACTCCCGGAGTGGCTCCGCCTGGTGATCATCGGCGGCGAGCGGGTGCTGCCCGACCGCATCACGATGTGGGAGCCGCTCGGCGTGCCGCTGATGCACGTGTACGGCCTGACGGAGACGACGGTCAGCTCGACCTTCTTCCGCGTCGACCCGGTCGACCAGAGCCGCGACTGGCCCAACCTGCCGATCGGCACCCCTCTGCCCTCGGCCGATCTGCGCATCCTGGACCACCGGCTGCGCCCCGTTCCCGTCGGCAGCATCGGCGACCTGTACATCGGCGGCATCAGCCTGGCCCGCGGCTACTACGGCCGCCCCGGTCTGACCGCCGCGCGGTTCGTCGCCGACCCGGACCCGGCGCACCCGGGCGCCCGCCTGTACCGCACCGGCGACCTGGTGCGCCAACGGCCCGACGGAAACCTGGAGTTCGTGTCCCGCGCCGACACGCAGGTCAAGATCCGCGGTTTCCGGGTCGAGCCCGCGGAGATCGAGGCGAACCTCAGCCTGCACCCCGAGATCGCTGAGTCGGTGGTCGTCGTGCACGAGCCGGAGCCCGGGGACAAGCGACTCGTGGCCTACATCGTGCCGCGCACCTCACCCGCGCCCGCGGCGAGCGTCCTGCGCGAGTTCCTGGAGAAGGAACTGCCGCCGTACATGGTGCCCGCGACGTTCGTGGAGCTGCCGGCCCTGCCGCTGACCCCGAACGGCAAGGTCGACCACGCGAAACTGCCCGCCCCCACCGACGAACGCCCCGCCGAGGCGGCGGACTTCGTCGCTCCGCAGAACCCTGTCGAGCAGCAGCTCGCCGAGATCGTCGCCGGTGTCATCGGCACCGAGAGCATCAGCGTGCACGACAACTTCTTCGAGCTGGGGGGCGACTCGATCCTGGCCATTCAGGTCGTCGCGCAGGCGCAGGACATCGGCATCCGGATCTCCCCGCTCGACCTCTTCGAGCACCCCACGGTCGCCATGCTCGCCGCGGTGACCACGGCGGCCCCGGTCATCGACGCCGAGCAGGGCGTCGTCAGCGGACCGTCGCCGCTCACCGCCCGGCAGCGCTGGTTCTGTGGCTCCGACATCGCCGACCCGCATCACTGGAACGTCTCCACGCTGCTCGAACTGCGTGAGTCCTACCCGCAGGACATGCTGCGCCAGGCGGTCGTCCAGCTCCTCGTCCACCACGACGGCCTGCGCCAGCGCTTCCAGCTCAACGGCGTCCAGACGCGCGTCCGGATCGCCCTGCCCGACTCGCGCACGCCGTTCACGGCGCACGACCTGTCCGGCCTGGACCGCGAGGAACAGGATCGCCGGATCACGGAGCTGACCGCCGAAGCGGCGGCGGGTCTCAAGCCCACCGTGGGACCGCTGGTCCGGTTCGAGTTCTTCCGGCTCGGCGAGGGACGCCCCGACCAGCTGGCGGTGATCGCCCACCACCTGGTCGCCGACCCCACCTCCCTGCGCATCCTCGTCGAGGACCTGCGGACCGCGCTGCTCGCGCTGGGGGCGGGCCAGACCGTCGCACTGCCGGCCAAGACGACGTCCTGGCAGTCCTGGGCGCGCCGCCTCGCCTCGTACGCCGGTACCCAGCCGGTGCGGTCGCAGCGGTCGTACTGGACCGACCTGGTCGGCAACGCGTCCGGCACGGTGCCCTTCGACACGGCGGAGCTCCCGGACGCCGACACCGCCGCCGACGCGCGCGAGGTCGTCGCGCGACTGGGAGCCGAGGAGACGACCGAGCTGCTGCACGCCGTCCCGGCGGCGCACAACTGCCGCATCGACGAGCTTCTGCTGGCGGCCCTCAGCCGCACCCTCGGCGACTGGACGGGCTCCCCGCGCACCCTGGTCGACCTGCGGCGGCACACCCGTGACCGGATCTTCGGGGACATCGACCTGGCGCGCACCGTCGGCTGGCTGGACACCGTCCACCCGGTCGGTCTCGTCAGCGAACCCGACGGCACGCCCGAGACCACGTTGAAGTCGGTCAAGGAAGCCCTGCGGGCCGTCCCCGAGGGCGGGCTCGGCTGGGAGCTGCTGCGCCAGGGCAACGACCCGGTGCCGGACTCCCCGGCGCAGCTGCTCTTCGAGTACACCGGCCAGCTCCACGAGCCGTCACCGGCCACGGACGGTTTCACCGCGCTCGGACCCGCCGGACCCGCGACGAGTCCGCTGGGCCGGCGCCCGTACCCGCTCGCGGTCCGCGCCTCGGTCAGCGGCGGCCGGCTGACCGTCACCTGGGAGTACAGCACCAGGCTGCACCACCAGCAGACCGTGGAGCGACTCTCGGAGCGGTTCCTGGCGGAGCTGCGGGCTCTGACGGCCGACGGGGACATCACGCACGTCCCGTCGGACTTCCCGCTCGCCCGCGTGGACCGATCGCAGCTCGACGGGCTGCTCAGCCGTCTCCAGAGCGGCCAGGAGACCCCGTGAGCCAGGCCGACGTCACGGACGTCTACGAACTGTCGCCGCTGCAGCAGGGCATGTTGCTGCACACCCTGTACGGCGGCGACGCGGACACCTACGTCGCACAGCGCAGCTTCGAGATCACGGGCGCGCTCGACGCCGACCTGCTGGAGCTGGCCTGGCAGCAGGTCGTGGTCGCGCATCCCGCGCTGCGGACCTCCTTCCACTGGGAAGGCCTCGACAAGCCGCTCCAGGTGGTGCACCGCAAACCGCCCGGCGCGCTGACGCGGCACGACTGGTCGGCCGCTGACGCCGACGAGCAGCGGGAGAGGTTCGAGCGACTGCTCGCCGAGGACCGGGCCGTGGGCTTCGACCCGGAGCGGCCGCCGCTTCAGCGGCTGCACCTGATCCGGCTCGGCGAGGGACGCCACGGGTTCGTCTGGACCCACCACATGCTGCTGCTCGACGGCTGGTCGGTGCCGATCGTCCTCGGCGACTTCATCCGGCGGTACCAGTCCCTGCTCGCGGGAGTTCCGGCACCGCCCGCGCCCGCCCCGTACCGGGACTACATCGCCTGGCTGCAGTCCCAGGACATGCGGGCGGCCCAGGACTGGTGGACCGGTGCCCTCGCGGGTTCGGCCGGCAGCGGTCGCCTCGGCCCACTGCTGCGGCTCGACCCGCGACGCGGTCCCGGCGCCGTCGAGGAGGTCCGCAGGGAGCTGCCGGCCGCCCTCGACGAGCGGCTGCGCAGGGTCGCCGCCCGCAACCGAGTCACCCTCAGCACCTTGCTGCAGGCTGCCTGGGCGCTGGTCCTCCGGCGCTTCAGCGGGGACGCGGAGGTCACCTACGGCTGCACCAGTTCGGGACGCCCCGCCGAACTGCGGGGCGTCGACGAGATGGTCGGATCGTTCATCAACACCCTGCCGATCCGGATCACCGTGCCCGACGGTGGCGGGCTCGGCGACTGGCTGCGGGAGGTCCAGACCGCGCACTCCACGGCCAGGCGGTACGAGTACGCGCCCCTGGCGCAGATCCGGTCCTGGGCGAACCTGCCCGGGAACGAGCCGCTGTTCGAGAGCGTCGTCGTCCTCGACAACTACCCGCTCGCCATCGGCGACGGGAAGCTGGCCGAACAGTTCTCGGTCCGCTCGGTCAACGACTTCGAGAAGACCAGCGAGGCGCTGACCCTGATCGTGACACCGGCACCCGCCTCGGTGATCCGGCTCGTCTTCCACCGCGAACGGTTCGAGCCGGGCGCGGTCGACGACATGATGGGGTACTTCTACCGCGTCCTGGAGGCCCTCACCGACGCCGGGACGGTCGACGGCGTCATGACGGCCGCCGCCGGACCCGCGCAGAGCGCTCCGCCGGCCGGCGTGCGGTACCCGGACGCGGAGCAGACCCTCGCCGCGCTGATCGAGCGGCAAGCGGCGGCCACCCCCGACGCGGTCGCCGTCCACGCCGACGACGGCACCCTCACCTACGCGCAGTTGCTCGAACGCTCCCGCCGGGCGGCGGACGCGCTCGCCGCGGCCGGGGCGGGCCCCGGCCGGTTCGTCGGGGTCTGCGCCGAACGCGGCCTGGACATGGTCACGGGCGTGCTCGGCACCCTGCTCACGGGCGCCGCCTATCTGCCCCTGGAGCCCTCGCTGCCGCCCGCGCGCCTGGCCTTCGTGGCGGCCGAAGCGGGCATGACGGTGGCCTTCGCCTCGCCGGACCACGTGGAGAGGGCCGTACGGGCCGGGGCGGAACAGGTCCTGACCTCGGCGGACCGGGCCGAGGTGCCGCGCGCGACCGGTCCGGGCGGCCCCGACGACGCCGCCTACGTGCTGTTCACCTCCGGCTCCACCGGCCGTCCCAAGGGCGTGGTCGTCACCCACCGCGCGATCGTCAACCGACTGCTGTGGATGCAGGAGACGTTCCCGCTCGGCGCCGACGACCGGGTGCTGCAGAAGACTCCGCTGAGCTTCGACGTGTCGGTGTGGGAGCTGTTCTGGCCGCTCATGAACGGGGCCACCATGGTTCTCGCCCGGCCCGGCGGGCATCAGGACAGCGCCTATCTGGCCCGCGTCCTCACCGAACAGCGTGTCACCGTCGCCCACTTCGTGCCCTCGATGCTCCAGCTCTTCCTCGACGAGCCCGTCGACGCCCCTGCCCTGCGCCGGGTGATGTGCAGCGGCGAGGCGCTCCCCCACCCTCTGGTGGAACGCTTCCGCGGCGCTCTCCCGCACGTGGAGCTGCACAATCTGTACGGACCGACCGAGGCGGCCGTCGACGTCACCTGGTGGGACTGCGCGCGCCCCGCGCCGGCCGGCGTGGTCCCGATCGGCGACGCCGTCGCGAACACCGGGACGTACGTACTGGACGAGCGCCTGATGCCCGCCCAGCCCGGGGTTCCGGGCGAACTCTTCCTCGGCGGCGTGCAGTTGGCACGCGGCTATGTGAACCGTCCGGCGCTGACCGCCGAACGGTTCATCGCGCACGACCTGGCGGGCCCCGGCGGACGGCTGTACCGCACCGGCGACAAGGTCCGCCGGCTGCGGGACGGAACGCTGGAGTTCCTCGGCCGGATGGACCACCAGGTCAAGATCCACGGCTACCGGATCGAGCTGGGCGAAGCGGAGCAGGTGCTGCTCGACCAGCCTTCGGTCCGCGAAGCGGTGGTGACCGTCCGGGACGGGACGCGCCTGGCCGCGTACGTCACGGGTGACAGCCCGGACCCGGCCGTCCTGCACGACGCCCTGCGGGCGGCTCTGCCCCGCTACATGGTTCCGAGCACGGTCACCGTCCTGTCGGCGATGCCGCTCACCCACAACGGAAAGCTGGACCGGCAGGCGCTGCCCGATCCCGCGCCGGCCGCGGAGGCGGCTGCCGTCGAGGCGCCCGCGTCAGCGCGGGAGGAGAGCATCGCCGAGGTCTTCCGGGACCTGCTGGGCCTGCCCGCCGTGAACGTCACCGCGAGCTTCTTCGACCTGGGCGGCGACTCCTTCACCGCCGTCCGCGCGGTACGCCGGATCGAGGGCGCCAGCGTGGGGCTGCTCGCCGCCTGTCCCAGCGTCCGCGAGCTCGCGGCGGCCCTCGAAGCGACCGACGAGCCCGGACCGCTGCTGCGGGTGACCCCGCGCCCGCGGAACCGAACGGCCGCGCACACCCTGGTGTGCGTGCCGTTCGGCGGCGGCAGCGCCATCGGCTACCAGCCCCTGTCGGGCAGTCTCGATCCCGCGATCGACCTGCTGGCCGTGGCACTGCCCGGTCATGAACTCGGCGGCGACCCGGAGCTGCGGCCTCTGGAGGAGGTGGCGCAGAGCGTCGCGGACGAGGTCCTGAAGAACGTGGCGGGGCCGGTCTCCGTCTACGGGCACTGCGTCGGGGTGGCGCTCGCCGTCGAGGTGGTGCGTCGCCTGGAGACGGCCGGACGCGACGTCGAACGGCTCTTCCTCGGCGCGTCGTACCCGTACTACGGGAGCCGGTTCGCGCGGCGCCGCCGCGAGGGACCCGAAGCCGACCAGGCGGAACTGCGCTATCTGCAGTCGCTCGGCGGATTCGGCGGAGTGGTCCGGGATGACGAACTCGCCTTCGTCATGCGGGCGTTCCGGCACGACGCGGATGCCGCGCAGGCCTATTTCGGCGAGCACTGGCCGCGCCGCCGCCGTACCGAGCCGCTGGCGGCCCCGATCACCGTGGTCATCGGCACGGACGACCCGGAGACTCCCCGCTACGAGCGCAGGCACCGGGTGTGGGAGCGCTTCGGCTCCTCCGTCGACCTGGCGACCATTCCGGGAGGCGGCCACTACTTCCTGCAGCAGCAGCCGGAGATCCTCGCCACGGTCGTCGCGGCGGCGTTGGGGGAAGGGAACCATGAGCGGCAGACTCCTCGCGATCAGTGATCTGCACGTCTCCCACGGCAGGAACCGTGACCTGCTCCGGCGCGTGCGGCCCACCTCGCCCGACGACTGGCTGATCGTCGCGGGCGACGTGGCCGAGCGCATCGACGACCTGGCATGGGCGCTCGGTCTGCTCCGCGACCGCTTCGCGCGGGTGATCTGGACCCCCGGCAACCACGAGCTGTGGACCACCCGGGGCGAGGGCGACGCCCAGCGCGGGGACGTCCGCTACAAACAACTGGTCGAGACAGCGCGGGAGTTGGGCGTCGACACGCCGGAGGATCCCTTCCCCGTCTGGGAGGGCCCCGGCGGGCCGGTGACCGTCGCGCCGCTGTTCCTGCTGTACGACTACAGCTTCCGCCCCGCGGGCGTCACCAGGGAACAGGCGCTGGACGAGGCGTGGGAGTCCGGTGTGGTCTGCACCGACGAGGCGCTGCTGCACTCGGACCCCTATCCCGACCGCGTCGCCTGGTGCCACGCGCGCGTCGAACTGACCGAGCGCCGCCTGGCCGCACTGGACCCGGACCGCCGGCTGGTGCTCGTCAACCACTTCCCGCTCGTCCGGGAGCCGACCCTGGTCCTGCGCCATCCGCAGTTCGCCCTGTGGTGCGGCACCGACCGGACGGCGCACTGGCACACCCGCTTCAACGTCGCGGCCGTCGTCTACGGCCACCTGCACATTCGCCGGACCACGTGGCACGACGGCGTGCCGTTCATGGAGGTCTCGGTCGGCTATCCGCGCGAGTGGACCGCCCGCGGCGACTATCCGGGGGCCCGCCAGGTGCTGCCCCTCCAGGAGGACTGAACGTGCTCGCGGACATCCTGCCGCCGAAGGTCGCGGTGAGAGAGTTCAGGGGGGACCCGCCCGGTGTCCCGTACCACCCGCAGGAGATGGTGCACGTCGCCTCGGCCGTGCCCCAACGGCGGGCCGAGTTCATCACGGGACGGCACTGCGCCCGGCAGGCGCTGCAGGTCCTCGGAGTGGGACTCGCGCCGATCCCCAAGGGCGAGCGCGGCGAGCCGCTCTGGCCCGACGGGGTGGTGGGCAGCATCACGCACTGCGCCGGCTACCGCGGCGCCGCCGTGGCGCTGCGCGGGGACGTGCCCGCGCTCGGGGTGGACGCCGAACCGAACGAGCCCCTGCCCGAGGGGGTGCTCCGCACGATCGGCCTGCCGAGCGAACACACCATGCTGTCCGCGCTGCCCGCGCATAGCGGGATCGCCTGGGACCGGCTGCTGTTCAGCGCCAAGGAGTCCGTCTACAAGGCATGGTTCCCGCTCACCGGTGAGTGGCTGGACTTCTCGGAGGCGGAGCTGACCGTCGACCCCGACGCCTTCGCCTTCAGCGCCCGGCTGCTGGTCCCCGGCCCGGTCGTGGACGGTGTCCGGTGGTCCACCCTGCGCGGTCGCTTCACCGTCCGTGACGGCATTCTGCTGACCGCCGTCACGGACGGGTCTTAGCGACGGGCACCGAGCGGGCCGGCCGCCGGCGGGTGGTCGGCCCTCGGGGGCGTCTCCACCCCTACAGGGCGGGCACGTCCGGCAGGGGGCGCGGCTTGTCGCGCAGGGTCACCGAGGTGGGCAGCACGGCATAGCCGCGCTGGTGCGGAGAGTGCACGCGCCGGGCGTACGTCATGTCGATGTCGTAGTCGGCGATACGCGCCCCGATCTCCTCCAGGGCGATCTTGATCTCCAGCTTGGCGAGGGCGGCGCCCAGGCAGTAGTGCGGACCGTGTCCGAAGCTGATGAGCTGGCTGGTGTCCCGGTCCAGATCGAAGCGGTCGGGGTCGGAGAAGACCCGTCGGTCGCGGTTGCCGGAGGCGGGCAGGATGGCGACGCGGCTGCCTTCCGGCAGCAGGACGTCGTGCAGCACCGTGTCCTCGGTGACGGTCCGGGCGACCATCTGGCTGGCCGAGTCGTAGCGCAGGGTCTCCATCGTCCAGTCGTCGGGACGGTGTTCCAGGCCGGCCCGTTTCACGTCGGGGTGCAGCCAGCCGTGGTACCAGGCGTTCCCGATGACCTTGCCCGTCGACTCGTTCCCCGCGGTGATCAGCAGGAAGAGGAAGGCGACGATCTCCGAGTCGCTCAGCGGCCGGTCCTTGACCCGCACGTCCAGAAGGTGCGAGGTGAGGTCGTGGCCGGGCTTGCGCCGCAACTCGGTGACGTGCGCGACGAAGTACGCGGCGAGGCGCAGGGCGGCCTGGACGGAGCCCGCCGGGCGGTCCTCCTCACCGTCGCCCCGCATGTTCAGCATGTCGGTGTCGGCGCGGATGAGGTCCCAGTCGGCGGCGGGGATGCCGACCATGTCGCACACGATGTCGTTGGGCAGGGCCGCCGCGTAGTCGCTCGCGAAGTCGAACTCGCCCTGCTCCAGCAGCGGCAGCAGCCGGTCACGCGCCATCCTGCGGATGCGGGCCTCCTGCCCGGTGACGTGCCGGGCGGTGAAGCCGCTGGACACCAGGGTGCGCAGCCTGCCGTGCTCCGGCGGGTCCATGGCGAGGAAGAAGCTGGTCTTGTACGCCTCGGGTCCCCACAGTTCGGTCTCCAGGGAGATGCCGTTGCGGTTGGAGAACAGCTTGGGGCTGCGCAGCGCCGCGAGCACGTCCTCGTGCCGGGACAGCGCCCAGAAATCGCGTTCCTCGTTCCGGTAGACCGGCTCGTTCTCCCGCATCCAGGCATAGACCGGGTAGGGGTCCTCGTGCAATTCCCAGGAGAACGGGTCATAGACAGGCCGATCCACCGCATCGATCACGCTGTCCTGCCTGGCCGAGCTGTCGGTGTGCATCTATACGACTCCATCGCCGGTGCGAACAGGGCCCCCTGCGCCCTGCGCCAGGAACTTACGACGCGAACGGCGAGCTGTCCTGTCACGCGAACCGGGGGCTGCCGGGACCGTCCGTGCCGACGTGTGCTAGGGGCTGCCGAACGTCAGGAACTCCGCCGACCGCGGCCCGCCTCACCTTGTCAGGAGCCCTGCATGACCACCGTTGCCCTGCCCTCCACGGACGACCTGCGTGTGCGTGCCCTCGCGTGCCTGGACCGCATCGGTGTGGTGGTGCCGGAGGGCGACGACCTGTACGCCCGGACGCCGATCACGGGAGAGGACCTGTTCGGGCTGAAGGGCAGTGGCGCGGCGGAGGCGGAAGCGGCCGTGACCGCCGCCCACGAAACGTTCCTCGCCTGGCGTTCCACGCCGGCTCCGCGCCGCGGTGACGTCGTGCGCCGCTTCGGCGATCTGGTGCGCGAGCACCACGAGGACCTGGCCGAGCTGATCACCCTGGAGGTCGGCAAGATCGGGGCCGAGGCGTACGGCGAGGTCCAGGAGATGATCGACATCGCGGACTACGCGGTCGGCCTCTCCCGGCAGCTGTACGGGCGGGTCATCGCGTCCGAGCGGGCCGGGCACCGGATGGTCGAGTCCTGGCACCCGCTGGGTGTCGTCGGCGTCATCTCCGCGTTCAACTTCCCGGCCGCCGTCTGGTCCTGGAACACCACGGTCGCGCTGGTCTGCGGGGACACCGTCGTGTGGAAGCCGTCCGAGCAGGCGTCACTGATCGCGCTGGCCTGCGACCGGCTGCTGGCCCGGGCCGCCGAGGAGTCGGGCGCCCCGGCCGGCATCCACCACCTGCTGCTCGGCGGACGGGAGACCGGCGAGACGCTCGTCGACGATCCGCGGGTGGCGCTGGTCAGCGCCACCGGCTCGGTGCCGATGGGCCGGGCCGTCGGCCCCCGGGTGGCCGCGCGCTTCGGGCGCTCCCTGCTGGAACTCGGCGGCAACAACGCGGCCATCATCGCCCCCAGCGCCGACCTCGAACTCGCCCTGCCCGCGGTCCTCTTCGCCGCGGCCGGCACCGCGGGGCAGCGCTGCACCTCGCTGCGGCGGCTCATCGTGCACCGGGACGTCGTGGACGAGCTGCTGCCGCGGCTGACCGCCGCCTTCGAGCGGCTTCCCGTCGGCGACCCGTTCGACAAGGACACGCTCGTCGGCCCCCTGATCTCCCGGGCTCCGCTCGAGACGATGCGGAAGGCGATCGCCCGGGTCACGGAAGACGGCGGAAAACTGCTGGTCGGCGGCGACCGGGTCGAGACGACCCCCGAGTCCGAAGCCGCGTACGTACGGCCCGCGGTCGTGCGGATCGACGCGCACTCCCCCGTGGTGCGGGAGGAGACGTTCGCGCCGCTGCTGTACGTGCTGACGTACGACACGCTCGACGAGGCCATCGCCCTGCAGAACGACGTCCCGCAGGGCCTGTCCGCCAGCATCTTCACGCGGGACCAGCAGGAGGCCGAGATCTTCATGTCCGCCGTCGGCGCGGACACCGGACTGGTGAACGTGAACCTGGGCACGTCGGGGGCGGAGATCGGCGGCGCCTTCGGTGGCGAGAAGGAGACCGGGGGCGGCCGGGCGTGCGGCTCGGACGCGTGGCACGCGTACATGCGCCGGTCGACCGGCGTCGTCAACTACTCGGGTGAGGTGGCCCTCGCCCAGAACATCAGCTTCTCCTGACCGGTCAGGACGCCCACCCGCCCCCGACGCGAGGACCCGCAGATGTCTCTCCCCACCACCGCCTCGATCACCCCTGCCCAGGTCCACCCGAGCCTGTCGGCCCACATGCTCGTCGACGGATACCCGTTCGTCCTCGACCTGGCGCGCAGCCACGGCAGCTGGCTGGTCGACGCGCTCACCGGGCGTTCCTACCTCGATCTCTTCACCTTCTACGCGTCCAGTCCGCTGGGCTTCAATCCGCCGGAGGTCGTGGAGGACGCCGAGTTCGCCAGGCTGCTGGCGAAAGTCGCCGCCAACAAGCCGTCGAACGCGGACGCCTACACCCCGGAACTCGCGGAGTTCGTCACTACGTTCGCCCGGGTGCTGGGCGACCCCGAACTGCCGCACCTGTTCTTCGTCGAAGGCGGAGCACTGGCCGTGGAGAACGCGCTGAAGTGCGCGTTCGACTGGAAGAGCCGACGGAACGAGGCGGCCGGCCGGTCCGCGTCGCTCGGCACGCAGGTGCTGCACCTGAAGTACGCCTTCCACGGCCGCAGCGGATACACCCTGTCCCTGACCAACACCGAACCGGTCAAGACCGAACGCTTTCCGGTCTTCGACTGGCCCCGCATCGACACGCCCGCGATCCGTTTCCCGCTGGACGAGCGCAACACCCGGCTGGTCGAGGACGCCGAGCGGGCGGCGCTCGCCCAGGCCGAGGCGAGTTTCGCGGCGCACCCGCACGACATCGCGTGCTTCATCGCCGAGCCCATCCTGAGCGAGGGCGGCGACAAGCATCTGCGTCCCGAGTTCCTCCAGGCGATGCAGCGGCTGTGCCACGCGCACGACGCGCTGTTCGTGCTCGACGAGGTGCAGACCGGGGTGGGTCTGACCGGAACGCCGTGGGCGTACCAGCAGCTGGGGATCGAGCCGGACGTGGTGGCCTTCGGCAAGAAGGCTCAGGTCGGCGGGGTCATGGCCGGCCGGCGGGTGGACCTGGTGCCGGACAACGTCTTCCGCGTCAGCGCCCGTGTCGGCTCGACCTGGGCGGGCGGTCTCACCGACATGGTCCGCTCGCGCCGTCTGCTCGAGGTCATCGAACGCGACCGGCTGATCGAGCGAGCCGTGTCGTTGGGCGCCCATCTGCTGGAGGGGTTCCGTTCGCTTGCCGACCGGTTCCCGGGTCTGCTCTCCAACGCCCGGGGACGGGGGCTGATGTGCTCCTTCGACCTGCCGTCGGCCGCGATCCGCGACGCGTTCGTCGACATCCTGCGGGAGGAAGGGGTCCTCGTGCTCCCCGGCGGTGAACGCACCGTGCGGCTGCGGCCCGCGCTGTCGGTCAGCGAGGAGGAGTTGTCCCTCGCCCTCGACGCGTTCGGCCGGGCGCTCAAGCACTGCGCCGACGGCGCGTGAGAACGCCGTTCCCCGCCGGCTCCCCGGCCGGGTCGAGTCCGCTGAGCCCGCTCAGAAAATTGGCTCAATCTGGTAGCTGGCATGTCCACTTGTCCCTCGAAACAGCTACAGGTCAAGCGAGACGCGACTGATAACATTCGATTTCGAATCGGGATGTACGGCCCTGGGGAAGCGGTTTACTCGATTGGGGGGATGCGCAGGCCTGGCCGGATCAAGCGGCGGCTGCAACGACACGATCACATACGGCCGTTGCTCCATATCTGAATGCCACAGTACTGTCAAGCATTTATAGCTCAAAGTACGGGGATTTATGATCAGGACCGAAGCAATTACGGCGTCTCCCATCTTCTTGGCCGGACTCGTCCAGGTTCTTGACGGTTCCGGAATCGACGTGACCGCACGGTCGTCCCAGGCGAACCCGCCCAGACGGACCGATGTCGTCCTCCTCGACGCCGAAGCTCTGTGCGTTGCCTCCCTGCAACAGATCACCGAACTCGCCGCCCAGGCACCAGTCCTCGTCGTGAATCACGCGTCCGAGGCCGACTCCGCCCCCTACCTGCGGGCGGGTGCCTCCGGCGTCATCCACAAGAACGGTTCGGTCGCCTGCATCATACGAGCTATTCAGGCTCTCGCCGCCGGTTCCAGACCCACCCCGTGCCTGTGCGGCCCCACCCAGCCCTCGCTCGAAAGCACCGGCCCCGCCGCCCAGGAGGGAATGAGCGCCCCGGACGGCAACCTCTCCGACCGGGAAACTCAAGTACTCCGTCAGATATCCCGCGGACTCACCCACGGACAGATAGCGACCCGGCTCGGAATCAGCCCGCACACCGTCGACACGTACGTCAAACGCATTCGAGCCAAACTGGGTGTCGGAAACAAGGCGGAACTCACCCGGGTCGCGTTACTCGGACAGCAAACGGGCGCCTACACCACCGGCCGGACACACAACAGCGAGCACCTCCTGGGACTGGGACGTTCCCTCGGACAGCTCGCCCAGCAAGGAGCCGCAGCACGATGACCCCGCCCAAGGCGACTCTCACGCTCAGCAAGGCCGAGGCGCGCCGACTCGCCCTGTCCAGACAGCACTTGACCGCGTCCCGGCCCGATCCGACGCCGGACGGACTGCGTACCGTCCTGCGCTCCCTGCGCTATCTCCAGCTCGACCCCGTGAACGTGGTGGCGCCCAGCCACGAACTGGTGGTCTGGAGCCGGCTGGGTCCCGAGGCGGCGCCGCACCTGTCCACGATCTGGTGGCAGGACCGCTGGCTCTTCGAGTACTGGGCCCACGCGGCGGCCATCGTGCTCACCGAGGACTACCCGCTGCACCGCGCGACGATGGACGCCTACCCGCCGCCCAACCGGTCCTTCACCCAGGTCTGGCTGGACGCCAACGTGGTGCTGGCCAAGCACGTCCTGTCCCGCCTCGCCGAGGGCACCCCCCTGCCCACGGAGGCGTTCGACGACTGCGCGGCCATGGACTGGCCGTCCTCCGGCTGGACGGCCGGCCGCAACGTCGAGCGGATGCTCACCTTCCTCTGGCTCCAGGGCAAGGTGATGGTGCAGGGCCGCGAGGGCGGCCTGCGTCTGTGGGGTCTGCCCGACGCCTGCCTGCCGCCCGACGCCGACCGGCGGCCGATGTCGGCCGAGCAGAAGGTCACGACGGCCACCGAGCACACGCTCCGGGCCCTCGGGGTAGCCCGCCCGCTCGACATCAGGCAGTACTTCCTGCGCGGCCAGTACGACGGCCTGCCCGGCGTGCTGCGCGCCCTCACCGAACAGGGCCGCGTCATCCCGGTCCGCGTCGAAGGCGGCAAACCGAACGAGACCTGGTACGTGCACGCGGAGGCGGAGGACGAGCTGACCGCGATCCGCTCCGGCGACTGGCACGGGCGCACCGCCCTGCTCTCCCCCTTCGACAACCTCGTCAGCGACCGCCGGCTCACCCAGCGGCTGTGGGACTTCGACTTCCGCAACGAGATGTACATACCCAAGGCCAAGCGGGAGTACGGCTACTACCTGTTGCCGATCGTCCACGACGACCAGCTCGTCGGCCGGATCTCCCCGCGCGTGGAGCGCAAGCGGGACAGTCTGCTGGTCGAGGGAATTCACCTGGAGCCGGGCGTCCAGCCGACGGCCGCGCTGCGCCGGGCGGTCGTCGGTCAGCTGGAGGACCTCGCCGCCTTCCGCGGCGTGAGCGACATCGAGTACGGGGAGGTGCTCCCGGACGGCTGGCGGCCCGCGCTCCTGTCGTCCTGACCCGCCCACTCCTCGATGGCACGTCCCCTGAAGAGGGGGTTGGCGGCGCCCGACGGGTCCGGGGAAGCTCGGTGCGACGAGCTCTCTTCGAAGGAGAACCGGCGTGCGACTCACCTCCAGGACCCTGCTGCGAACCCCCTCGCCCATCGGGGCGACTTACGCGCTGCTCGACGAGCGCGACGGGAACGGGAGCGCCGCCCTGCTCGACCTCGCGCAGGCGGCCCCCGCTTACCCGCCGGCCCCGTCGGTCGTGGAGCACATCGTCTCCGTGGCCCGGGACGCCCACGGCGCCGACTACGTCGATCTGGCGGGGCTGCCGAAGCTGCGGACGGCCTTCGCCGAGGAGCTGTCCCGCGACTACCGGGGCCGTGTCGGGGCGGAGAACGTCGTCGTCACCGCCGGCTGCAACCAGGCCTTCTGCCTGGTGACCTCGGCTCTGGCCGAGCCGGGCGACGAGATCATCCTGCCGTTGCCGTACTACTTCAACCACGACATGTGGCTGGGGCTGGACGGCATCACCCCCGTCCACCTGGAACCCGGGGCCGACCTCGTGCCGCGCGCCGCGGCGGCCGAGGCCCTCATCACCCCGCGCACCCGGGCCATCGCCCTGGTCACGCCCGGCAACCCCACCGGGGTCACGATCCCGCCGGAGGAGATCGTCGCGTTCGCGCGGGTCGCCGAGCGGCACGGGATCGCCCTGATCCTCGACGAGACGTACCGCTCGTTCCGCGGCACGGACGAACCCCCGCACCCCCTGTTCGCCGACCCCGGCTGGCAGGAGACGGTCGTCAGTCTGCACAGCTTCTCCAAGGACCTCGCGATCCCCGGTTACCGGGTCGGCGCGATCGTGGCGTCGCCCGCCCTGAACGAGGAGATCATGAAGCTCCTCGACTGCGTCACGATCTGCCCGCCGCGCATCGGCCAGGAGGCCGCCTGGGCCGGACTCACCGGGGCAGGCCAGTGGCGCCGGGAGCGGGCAGCGGAGATCGTCGCGAAGCGGAACGCGTTCGCCCGGGTCATGGCGCGGCGTCCGGGAGGGTTCGAACTGCTCTCCGCCGGCGGCTTCTTCGGCTGGCTGCGCCATCCGTTCACCGACCGGCCGACCGAGGACGTGGTGCGCGAACTCCTGCTGAAGCAGGATGTCCTGGTGCTGCCGGGCACGGCCTTCCACCCCGAGGACCAGCGCACACTGCGGGTCAGCGTCAGCAACGTGACACAGGCCGCTCTGCACGACTTCGCCGACCGCCTCGCGGCAGCCGGCGGGTGAGGGGTCGCGATCAGTAGATGACGCGGTCGTCGGTCGCGGGACGCCAGGCCCGCGAACCCCGCAGGTTACGGGTGATGTTGAGCCTCTTCAGCCAGCGGTCCGACCCGTCGTAGCGGGCCTGGAACGACTTGCGGCCGTGCACCGAGCGGAAGTTGTCGATGAAGACCAGGTCGCCGGGGCGCAGCACGACGTCCTTCATCGCCCTCTCGATCTCCTCGCACAGCTGCTTGAACGCCTGCCGGCTGCGGTCCGTCCATCCCGAGGGATCCATGTGGTACGGATCGAGGGCCATGTACGGGTCGTCGCGGTCCCCGTAGAGCAGGGGCCGCTTCTGCGGGTTGTCGTTCCACTCCTGGATGAGCCGGAAGCTGCGCTCGCGAAGCGCGTCGATGCGCGGGTCACCGGAGGACGCCAGTCCCTGCTGCGGCTGGTGCGAGTTGTCGGGCATGACGGTGAACTCCGCCTCGAACAGGGCGTCCACGTCGACGTTCGACCAGTCCATGTCCGGCACGGTCGACACGACCGTCTCCACCGCGTCCGGGTTCTTGAGGCACATCAGCGCCACGTAGTCGCCCCGGCAGGGATGGAAGGCGTCCTCCGTGTGCCACGAGAGGTGCTGAAGGCTGTTGGAGCCGATCTCGTAGTTCTCGTGGCCCTTGATCGGCAGGACGTCGTGCATGATGCGGCCGTCCTGCTGCGTCGCCCATCCGAAGACGTCGCCGAGGGCGGTGGCGCACAGCAGGAAGAAGATCTCCTGGCGGAAGGCCGGCGAGTCGAACTGGCTGTCGCGCCAGTGCTCCGGCGTCGGGCCCAGCTCCGCCTCGTCCACGTCCAGACCGGAGATCCGGCAGAGCGCCGACGGCTCCGCGAAGCGGAATTCCTCGAGAAACGACAAGAGGTGGGTGGGCAGCCCCTTCGCGAGCACGGGAGCCCGGCGGAGGAGCTCGGGGTTCTCGATCGTGTCGTACGTCGCCGCCAGCCCGGCGAGCATCGGCGTGAGCGCCGCGTTGTCCTCGGGTGTGAGCGCCAGGTGATGCATGGCTTCCGTCCTCCACCTTCCCGCCGCCGGTGCTGTGCACCCGCGGTCCGACGTGAACGGATCGGAGTCTAGGCACGGAGGGGAAAGCCTCGCGGTCCCCCTTAGAGGGGACAGGCACACAGGGCGCGACCCTCTCTATATTTTCGGCAACGTGACAGTTCCTGCGGAGCCCAATCGCGCTTTCGTGACGCCCGAATCGGTTCATCAATACGGCGAGCAGAAGGCATCCGGGGACCTATTGAAGGGCTGAGGATGACCGAAATTGTCAATCTGACGACAATGGAAGTTGACGCGCTGATGGACGTCGACGGTGGGCTCAACCTCACCGACGGACACGCCCGGCTCGTTCTCACACCACAGCAGTCCGACATTGTCGCCCGCATTCCCGAAATGTTTGTGGAGGCCACCCGCCGGCCGTTCTCCGAGATCGAACTCGCGGCCCACAAGGCGTTCTTCAGCGCGGTCGGCCAGCACACCGCGCCGGTCGGCACCGGTCGGATCCTCAGCTGCTACTCGTCGACGCTCGCCACGGACATCGTCGCCCGCGCGCTGCCGGCGGGGGCGACGGTCGCGGTGCTCCACCCGACGTTCGACAACATCGCCGACCTGCTGAGGACCCGCGGTCTGCACCTCGTCCCGATGTCCGAGGAGGACCTCCTCGCCGAGAAGTGGCCGGGCGCCCCGGTCGACGCCATCGTGGTGACGCTGCCCAACAACCCGACCGGGCTGATCACCCCCGAGGGGCACCTCCGGTCCCTGGCGGAGCACGCCGCGCGGAACGGCCAGACGGTCATCATCGACGCCAGCTTCCGCGGCCAGGTCCGCGACGCGCAGTACGACACCTACGCGGTGCTCGACGCCGCGGGCTGCGCCTGGATCACCATCGAGGACACCGGCAAGCTGTGGCCGACGCACGAGCTGAAGATCGGAATGCTCGCCTACAGCGAGCGCACCGACCTGCCGATCGAGTACGCCTTCTCCGAGTCGCTGCTCGCGGCGTCCCCGGTCGTTCTGCAGCTCATCACGGAGCTGGCCGGGGACTGGGTCGACGGCGGCTACGAGCGGGCGCGCGACCTGGTCGAGCGCAACCGCGCCACGGTCAAGGAGACGATCGGCCAGGTCGGCCTGCGGCTGGCCGACCCGGACTCCCAGATCAGCGTGGCGCGCATCGAACTCCCCGAGGAGGGGCCCGACTCGGCTGTCCTGCACAAGGAGATGCTCGTACGCGGCGTCCACGTGCTGCCGTGCTCGCCCTTCCACTGGGCCGACCCGGACAGCGGTCTGCGCTTCATCCGGGTCTCGCTGGCCCGGCCGTTCGAGACGGTCCGGAAGGCCGTGCAGACGATGGCCGAGGCCTACCGGGACCTCGCCCCCGCCCCGTCGGCACGCTGACGGGACCACACGACGCGTAAGGCGGCACAGCCCTTGAGCGGGGTGGTGCCGCCTTACGCGTCGTGTGGTCCCGCGGACGGGAACGAGGCGGACCGCCTGCCGGGCACGGGCGAGTCCGTGCCGCGGGCAGGGGGTGGCCGCCTCAGCCCTTGAAGGTCCGTACGACGAAGGTCTGACCCGCGACCGACGGCCAGCCCGCCCAGCTCCGGTCCGCGCCCAGTGCGGGTGCGCCGACCCCGTCGGGGAGGCCGACCTCGCCGGCCACCACGCGCAGCGGCAGCGGGCCCGCGCCCCGCGCGCGGACGACGATGTCGAGTCCGTCCGCCGGCGGCGCCGCGTAGGTGACACCCCAGCCCCACTTGCCGTGCGGGTGGTTGCGGCCCCCGGAGATCCGTCTTCCCTCGACGGAGGCGCCGAGGATCTCGTGGTCGCCGGTGTCGGCGTACACGGCGAGGCTGTAGCTGTCCGCGGGCGCCTTGACGCGCATCCGAATCGTGCGCACACCGCCCGCCTCGGTCACCGAGATGTCCTCGGCGCGCGGAAGGTCCAGCCGGGCGGCCTTGGCCACGCCGTTCGGCAGCGCGACGCCGGACAGCGGTGGAACCCGGTCGTCGTAACGGACGGGGTGCTTGCCGAGGAACGGGCCGACCGTGCGCTCGGAGGTGTCGCCGAGGCCGACCCACGTCGCCTTGCCCGTGTCGGACTCGAGCACGTACCCGAGGCTGACCGCCTTGGGCTCGTCGGCGCTGTAGCCGTCGAGAGCGGCGCTCACGCCGAGCGTGGCCACGCCCGCCACCGCCGCCGTCAGCATCACCGCGGTGGCCACCCGGCGCCGCGGCAGCGGTTCCACCGCCCACAGGAGCGCGCCCCCCACGAACGCCGCCAGGACCAGCGGGACGGCCACGGCCGACAGACCCAGGGTGGGCAGCAGCATGAGGACCACCGGCAGCACGAGGGCCACGGCCGGTACCGCGGCCGGTGCCCCGGCCACGGTCCGCCAGGGAGAACTCCCGGACGTGTACCGCAGGATCGCGGCGACGGCGGCGAGGCCGATCAGGGCCGGCCAGGTGAAGAGGTAGGCGGCTCCGGGCAGCAGTACGGCACACACCAGGGCGAGAAGCGCGAACCAGCCGAGCACGGCCACCGTGACGTCGAGCGGTGACGCCTCCCGGCGGGCCCACCGGTACCAGGCGACGAGCAGGACCAGGAGCAGGAGCGTCTCCCCCGCGGCGTAGCGGCCCAGGTGGTAGACGCTGCCGGCGGTGAGCACGAAGTCCGGACGGAACTGTGCCACCGCCCACCAGGCGGCCACCCCGAGTGCCGCCGCGCCGATCAGCGTCAGCGGGAACGTGGCGGCGGCCCGTCCGACCCGGCGCGGGGCGAGTCCCGTACGGCGGCCGAACCACATGAGCGGCGCTACGGCCAGCAGTGCCAGCAGGGCGAGCGGCAGGACCAGCCACGCCGGGTAGGACACGAGCGTGCCGAACAGGGAGAAGTACGTGGCGGCCGAACCGCTCCCGGCGAGGTCCTCGCCGCCCAGTCGCCGGACCGCGCCGAGCGCGCTGTCGCCCATGTCCTGGACGGACGTGGGGTCGAGCCGGGCGATGTCGTCGTGGTCGGTGTGGTAGTGCGGGGAGCCGCCCATGAAGGCGAAGTTGAGACCCCGCATACCGGCCTCGTCGAAGACCGTCAGGTCCGTGTCGTGCGGCAGCAGCCGGTACACCTCGTCGGCGAGTGACGTGGTGAACGCGCCCGACGCCCGCACAGCGGAGGTGAGGCCCCCGCCCGCCATCTGGAACATCACGGCGGGCCCGGAGACGCCCCGGGCCTCCATGTTGATCACGACGGTCCGCTCCGGGGCGGCTGCCTGCCGGGTCCCGGCCTCCGCGTCCACGAACGCCTGCGCGCCGAGCAGGCCGTCCTCCTCGCCTTCCGTGAAGAGGACTTCGACGTCGTTGCGGAGCCGCGGTCCGGCCTCGAGCGCGCCGGCGATCTCGAGGATCGCCGCGACGTTGGCGCCGTCGTCGGCGGCGCCGGGGCCCGTCGGCACCGAGTCGTAGTGGGCGACGAGCAGGATGCGGCCGGTGGACCGCTTGCCGGGGATCGTGGCGTGGATGTCGGTGACCGTGGCGGCGTTGGCGGGCGCGTCGTGGGCGTCCCGGGCGGCGACCCGGGTCAGCTCCCGGGGGGTGAGCCCCTGCGCCCGCAGCTCACCGAGAAGGTAGGTACGTACGTCGTTCTGCGCGGCTGAACCGGTGGGGTGGGGGACCTTCGCGATGTGGTCGAGTCTGCCGATCGCGCGGGTCGCCGAGAAGTTCGCCTCGGCGGTGGAGGCCGGCCGGGCGTCGGGGGTGAGAAGCGGCAGCGTGGCCGCGACGGAGACGAGGAGCAGGAGCAGGAACGCGGCCAGGGCCGGTATCCGACTCCGAAGAGCGATCATGGCCTGCACGGAGGTACCTCGCGACGGGGGTGAGAGGGATCGGGTCACCGGCGGGCGGCATCGACGGCGACGATCCGCATTTCGGCGGTGTACCGCTGACCGGCGTGGTCACGCAGCCAGAGCCGGTCCGTGTCGGGGAGCATCTCGGAGAGCGTGAACCCGCCGCCCGCCTCGGCGGTCCTGCGGACGGATTTCGCCAGCAGGTTCACCAGCGCGAGGCTGCGGAAGTCGACGGCCATCGGCTTGCGTTCGACCGGCACCCGGTAGAAGCCGCGCTCGGGCAGACCGTGCCGGGCCCGCCAGGCGCGTGCGGCCGCGTACCTCCGCCGCTCGTCCTTGAGGAACGCCCAGTCGCAGTCCGCCGCGGGAAAGGTCCACGCCTCGCGCTCCACGACGAGCCGGTCGATGCTGATCCTGGGACGGTGACCCGCCCCGCCGAACGGGCTGAACGCGTTCGCGACGAGGAGCGACAGCGGTTCGCCGATCAGTTCCAGGAACGGGTACTCCCGGCCGTCGGTCCGGTGGCGCACGAGCAGTCCGCCGTCGCCCTTTCGTTCCACCATCAGGTCCGCGACCGACAGGGTGGTCGCTCCCGGGGGCGCATCGAAGGAGTCGGAGCCGATCGACAGATAGGTGTACTGCGGCAGTCTCAGCTCGGTCGCCCGGGCCATCCGCGACGTGGTCAGGGCGGCGTCCATGCGGGGGATGATGACCACCCGGCCGTCCATGCCCGAGGCGGCCGCACTGTCCCGCAGGCGCGCGGAGTCGGGGTGCTGGGAGACGAAGAGCTGGCTCTCCAGGGTGTTGATGGAGCAGTGCATCTCGCCGAGGACGAAGTCCACGTCCCCGCGTTCGGCCGCTTCCGGACTCTCCGTCAGGAACATGACGTCGGGCGAGTTCCAGCGGGCGCAGCTCCACAACGGCGCCCCGGTCGAGAACTCCCGGGCCACCCGGTCGGCGATCTCCGCGGCGCCGACCGTGTGCCGGCGCGTGTCGGCGAAGGACTCCAGGGGCAGGTCGACGACGCGGCGCCAGCGCTCACGGAACTCCGCGACCACCTCGTCGACCAGCTCCGAGCGGAGGTTGTCCGTGGAGAGCTGGGCGACCTCCGGGAGGAGCGCCGTGAGCATCTGGAGCAGAGGCATCGCCTCGGCGCCGCTCCGCTCCAGCACGCGGCGGCCCCGTGCGAGGTACCGTTCCGCGATGCTGTTGGCCAGCCAGAGGGCGCTGTCGAGCAGCAGCCCGAGGGGCGCGGCCAGCCGGTCGGTCACGTCGCGGCCGACACGGAGGTCCAGGTCGCGGACCGTGTCCTCGTAGACCAGCGTCCGTCCGGCGTAGGTGCCGCCGGCACGGCGAGTGGACGAGGACGTGGTGAGGCGTTCGAACTCGGCCGCGAGGTGCCGGGTGGCCCGCAGCAGGCGGTCCGGGTCCCCGGCCGAGGCGGCCACCTCGGCGCGGGCGGCGACGAGTTCGTCGAGCGGCCGCTCGGCGCGCTCTCGCACGGCCGGGTCGCCGAGCCGGGCGATGCGGTCGGCGAGGTCCCGCTCGGGCTCGGCGACGAGTCCGCCCACGAGATCGATCCGAATGACGCCGAGATCGCGCAGCCGCAGCAGAGCGGTCACGGTGTCGAGGTCGAACGGGGTACCCGCGATGTCGCCCACGGTGTGCCGGCCGTCGCACTGGCCGAGCACCCGCACTTCCTGCGCGGTCAGGGTGACCGGTGTGCGGAAGGGCAGCTGGACCGTCCAGCCGGTGAGTGAGGCGGAGGGGACGACCCGCGGGGTCAGCCAGGGCAGCACCTCGCGGCGGGCACCGACGGCGCGGGCCACGGCCTCGACGGCCCAGCCCTCGAAGTAGGTGGTGCGACGGCTCACGAGCGCGGGGCCGGGTGTGGCCGACAGACCGGTCGCCTCCGGGCTGATCTCGGCCCAGCCGACCGGGCCGAAGAAGCCGACCGTGTCGTTCTTCAGGCAGTAGCGCTGGAGGTAGGTGACGATCGTCTGCTCGTGGTAGCGGCCGCGCACGTTGCGGGGTTCACCGGCGGCCGCCTTGTCCAGGCAGTTGTGGACGAGCGCCGGGTTCTGCCAGGTGACGGCCTCGCGGAAGAACGGATCGGCGGCTGCCCTGCGGACCGCCGCGCTGAGCCGTTCGGCGGCGGCCTGGAACACCTTCGCGTAGCGCTCGCTGGACCCCTCCTCCCGATCGTCGAACTGGTCGGCGGCCGCGGCGAGTTCGGTGTCGCACAGCTCGGCGATCCGGTCGGCGGGGAACCCCGCGCTGCGCAGCGCGGCGTCACCCCACAGGTCCCAGCCCGTGGCACCGAGCGGTATCCGCAGCGGGTGTCCGTCGCCGGCGGGGTCCGTGCGGTTCGTGACGCGCATCTGTGATGCCCCTCGTTCCCTCTCGCCGCCGGTCACCGGTCGGAGACCGGCTGGGGTGCCGGGCCGGCCGCCGCTTCCTGGTCCGGGGTGCCGCCCGGGCTCGCTTCCGCCTGCCCGGCGGAGTCCTCCGCTGCGGGCTTCGTCACCTTGTCCGACAGCCCCCGCAGGCCCGGGGTCAGATAGCCCGCGGCGGCCGTCGCCAGGACCAGCAGCCCGAGCAGCCCGAGCAGAAAGGCCATGCCGCGTCCCTCCCCGGTCCCCAGGAGGTCGCCGACGCTCCCGGCGAGCGCGCCGTCCTTCGCGAGCAGGGGTTCGAAGACGTGGTCGGAGATCGGCCCCGCGAGGAGGTAACTGCTGCACAGGACGGTGTTGGTCACCATGTTGAACGTGGCGAACGCCCGGCCCTGCAGGTCGGGTTCCACCTCGGTGCCGATGATGCTCCGCGACGTGCCGTCAATGATCATCGAGCAGAACATGAAGCCGAACGCCGCGATCGCCACGAGGGTGACGCTGGGGCGCAGCGATCCGAGGCAGAGGAACAGCCCGAGCGGGATCGCGAAGCCCGCGGTCCCGTGGATGCGGCGCCGGGGGCCGCCCCAGGACGCCATGGTGACGCTGCCGAGGACCAGCCCGATACCTCCGATCGTGAGGACCACGCCGAGGGCGGAGACCGACGCGAAGCCGATCACTATGGGGGTGATGAGGATGTCGACGAAGCCGACGCTGAGGTCGAGCGCCGCGTAGAAGAGGGCGAGGGTGATCAGCGCGCGGTTGCCCGTCAGGACCCGCCAGCCCTGACCGATCTCGCTGCGCAGCGACCCCTTGCCCTCGGTGCCGGCCTGCGAGGGCGGCGGGGCGGGGATCTGCGTGACGAAGAGGACCACGACGTTGAGGAAGAACGTCGCGCAGTCGATGAACAGCACGCCGTTGAGACCGATGCCCAGCATGAGCGCGCCGCCGACCGCGGGTGCCACGGTCTGGCTGACGGCGTTGGCGACCCCCATCAGGCCGTTGGCCCGGCCGATCTGCTCCTTGGGCGCCAGCAGCACGACGATCGAGTTGAGCGCCGGAACCTGCATGGCCCGCAGTGACGACCGGATCACGGTGGTGACGAAGATGTGCCACGGCTGGAGATGACCGGCGGTGTAGAGCAGGCCCAGGGTCAGGGTGGTGCCGATGCCCACCGCGTCGGAGACGAGCAGGATGCGCCGTCGGTCCCAGCGGTCCACGAGTGCGCCGGCCAGCGGTGAGAACAGGATGCCGGGCAGGAAGGCCAGCACGAAGGTGAGGGCGAGCTGGGTCGTCGAGCCGGTTTCGAGATAGACCCACACCCCGAGGGAGAACCCGGTCAGTGCGGTACCGACCATCGTCACCAGGCTGCTCGCCCAGATTACGGTGAACTTGCGCATGCGCGACTGCCCCATCCACGGTTTATGTTGAGTCGGGAATGGAATCACGCCGCTCAAGGCGCGATGCCTTCCATTTCAAAGGCGTTACGGCGCCCAATGGACCGTGCTGACAGCCATGTTCACGGATCGGGCCGCGCCGAGCGCATCCCCCCTTTATGGGACGCCCGCCCCCTCTCAGCGGCGATTACCTTCCTGGCACGGTGTGGGCTGCCGCCCATGTCGAGCCTCGCCGGACCACGGGCGGGAGAGCGCGCCGGCCCCGGCGCGGGCCACGGACCACTTGCTCTTGGGCGCCCGGCGAAGACCGCTGTGCGAGCCGTGTGTCCGCCGCCTACGGGGAGCCGTGTCCGGTCTGCCCGAATCCCCCGGTCAAGCCGTCGGAATCACATGCTCGGGAGGGCCACCTGATGATCGACCGCACGAACCTTCTGGTCGACATACTCCACTCCCGGGCCGACCGGGACCCGGACGCCATCGCCTATGAACTCGTCGGCCGGGACGGGCGGACCACGGTGCTGAGCCACGGTGCGCTGGCCGGCCGGGCCGCTGCCCTGGCCGGGCGGCTGGCCCGCTGCGGTGACGGTCCGGTGCTGCTGCTCTACCCCGCCGGTCTGGAGTACGTGGTCGCCGTCTTCGCCGCGATGATGGCCGGCCGGCCGGTGATTCCCGCCTACCCGCCGAACCAGTCCTCGCTCCCGGACCGCAAGCGGCTGTCGGGCATCGTCGAGGACGCCCGCCCCTCGGTCGTCCTCGCCCCCGAGCACCACCCCGGCATCCCGGCGGCGACCTTCCTGACCGTCCCAGGTCCGGAGGCCGACGGCACGTCCTGGTTCCGTCCGGCGGGCGCCGAGCACCAGCAGGTCGCCATCGTCCAGTACACCTCGGGCAGCACCGGACGCCCTCGCGGTGTCCTGGTCCGCCACGACAGCGTCGCGGCGAACACGGCGGCCATCGCGGAGGCGTTCGGCCTCGACGCCGCCTCACGGGGCATGACATGGCTGCCGCCGTACCACGACATGGGGCTCATCGGCGGGCTGCTCGCGCCGATGTCCGCGGGCATTCCGGTCCGGGTCATGCCCCCCGAGGACTTCCTGAAGGCGCCGCTGTCCTGGCTGCGGCAGATCACCGAGCACGGCGTCACGGTCAGCGGCGGACCGGACTTCGCGTACCAGCTGTGTGTGCGGCGCGCGCACAACGACGCCGCTCTGGAGGGGCTGGACCTGTCGGGCTGGAGCGTGGCCTTCAGCGGCGGCGAGACGGTCAAGCAGCAGACGATGGACGCGTTCGCCAAGCGTTTCGCGCCGGTCGGCTTCGACCCGGCGGCGTTCGTGCCCTGCTACGGGCTGGCGGAGGCGACGCTGATCGTCAGTGCCGGCCACTGGTCGGGACCCGCGGAGGACGCCACCGTCAGCTGCGGCTCCCCCGTGACCGGCCAGCACGTCGTCGTCGTGGACCCGGACACGGCAACGCCGCGCCAGGAGGGCGAGGAGGGCGAGATCTGGATCGCCGGTCCGCACGTCACCTCCGGCTACCTCGGCGCCGACTCCTCCGGCCTCTTCGGCGAGCTGGACGGCGAGACGTTCCTGCGCACCGGTGACCTCGGCCGGCTGCGGGCGGGCGAGCTGACCGTCACCGGACGGGCCAAGGACGTGATCGTCTTCCGGGGCGCCAACCACCACGCGTCGGACGTCGAGGCGCCCGCCCTGGAGCTGCTCGGCCGCAGCGCCGGCACGGCGGCGGCGTTCCTGGTCGACGGGGACACGCCGTGCCCGGTCCTGGTCATGGAGGTGCGCGGTGAGCGGACCGCGGAGATCGCCTCGCGCGTGCGCGCTGCCGTGCTCGCGGGAACGGGGCTGCCCCTCGGCATGGTGGTCCTGGTGCCGCCGCGCACCGTGCCCCGCACGTCGAGCGGGAAGGTCCGGCGGTCGCAGTGCCGGGTGGAGTTCCTGTCGGGGGCGTTCGGCGACGCGGTCGTCGACGATCCGGGCATGTTGGCCACCCTGACCGCCGGCCGGCCGACGTCGGCCGCGGCGGCCGAGCTGACCACGTTGATCTGCGGGATCGTCGCGGCGGTCCGTGATCTTCCGCAGTGCCGGCCGACGGACGGCCTGGTCGATCTCGGCCTCGACTCGGTGCTTGCCGCCGAGTCCGCGGCGGTTCTGGAGGACGCGCTGCAACTGCCGGTTCCCCTGGGGACGGTGCTCTCGGCGGCGACACCGCAGGACGTGGCGAACGAGCTGGTGAAGGAATGGCTCGCCGAAGGGCGGGCGGAGGACGCGGTGCTCGACCGCGTCCATTCGGTGATCAAGGGCGAGGCGGCGGCGTGATGGACCTGACGACTGGACGAAATCTGGTGGCCCGCTGGCGCGAGGCCCGGAACGCGAGCGGACCCGCCACGCTCAGCCGCGGCCAGCAGGGCATCTGGCTGTTCGAGGAGCTGCACCCGCACACCCCCGTCTTCAACCTCGTCTTCGCGGCCCGGCACACGGGACCGCTCGACCACGGCCGTCTGGAGGAGGCGGTCACCGCCCTGACGGTCCGTCACCCCGCGTTGCGCAGTTCCTTCCACGCGGGGCCGCAGGGCCCGGTCCGCACCGTGCACGCGGAGCCGGCCGGACCGGTCACGGTCTGGACCGACCTGCGCGACGACCCCGGTGCCGCGGAGCGGCTCGCCGCGGAGACCGCCGCCGCCCCCTTCGACCTGGCCCGGGCCCCGCTCGTGCGCGTGCACGGCATCCGGGTCGCCGACGACGAGCACCTCCTGGTCTTCGTCACGCACCACCTGGTGTGCGACGGCGGCTCGCTCGGTGTCCTCTTCGGCGAGCTCGAACACCTCTACGCCGGCGGCACGCTCCCGCTCCCGCCGCCGGACGTCCCCACCGCGGTGGCCGACCCCGGCCACCTCTCCTACTGGAAGGAGCAGCTGGCCGGGCTGCCCGTCCTCGACCTGCCCACCGACCGGCCGCGCACGGCGGACACCGGCCTGCGGGCCGGCTCGGTACCGGTGGACCTGCCGAGCGAGCTGGTGGCCTCGGCCGAACGGCTCGCCAAGGAGGAGGGCACCACCCTCTTCGTGGTCCTCCTCGCCGCCTACCAGCTGCTCCTCGGCCGCCACACCGGACAGAGCGACTTCGGCGTGGGCACGGCCGAGGGCGGCCGCGCCCGCCCCGGCACGCACGGCGTCGTCGGACTGCTCGCCAACCCGCTGCTGCTGCGCACCGACCTGTCGGGCCGCCCCACCTTCCGCGAGCTGGTACGCCGCGCCAGGGACACCAGCCTCGCCGCCCTCGCGCACCGCGACGCTCCGTTCGAGGACGTCGTCACCGCGCTCGCCGCCGACCGCGGCACGGACCGCTCGCCCCTGTTCCGCACCCACTTCGTCTTCCACGGAGAGCTCGGCACCGCCCGGCTCGGCGACTCCCCGCTGCGGCCGGTGCGGCTGCCGCGCCAGGCCGTCCAGCACGACGTCGAGTTCCACCTCTGGCGCGACGGCGAACAGCTGTGGGGCACGTGGGACTACAACGCCGACCTCTTCGACGCGCCCGGCGCGGTCCGGATGGCCGAACGGCTGCACGTGCTGTTGGCCGAAGCGCTCGCGACCCCGGACCGGGTGGCCGCGCACCTGGACTCGCACACCCCCGAGGACCGCGCGTTCCTCGCCCGGTGGGGCGCCGGACTCCGGCCCGAGACCGAACCGGCCGGTCTCACCGATCTGTTCGCCGCGCAGGTCGCCCGGGTACCGGACGAACCCGCCGTCACCGACGCCCGGCGGCGGCTCACCTACCGTCAGCTGGACGAGCGCTCCAACCAGCTCGCCCATCTCCTGCGGGCCGGCGGCACCGGCGCGGGAGACATCGTCGGCATCCAGCTGCCGCGCACCGTCGACCTCGCCGTGGCGATGCTCGGCATCCTCAAGACCGGCGCCGCCTATCTGCCGCTCGACCCCGCCTACCCGGCCGAGCGCATCACGTTCATGCGCCAGGACAGCGGCGCCCGCACGATCCTCACCGCCCTCGACCACGAGGCCCTGGACCGGCAGCCGGTGACACCGGTCGCCGGCCCGGGCGCGCGACCCGACTCGCTCGCCTACGTCCTGTACACCTCGGGTTCGACCGGCGAGCCGAAGGCCGTCATGCTCACCCACGCGAGCACCGTCGAGATGGTGCGCTGGGGGCTGCGCGAGTACACCGCCCACCAGCTGTCGCGGGTGCTCGCCTCCACGTCGGTCTGTTTCGACGTGTCGGTCTTCGAGTTCTTCGGCCCGCTCAGCGCGGGCGGGACGGTCGTCGTCGTGGACGACCCGCTCGCCCTGCTCGCGCCGGACGCCCCCGACGTGACCCTGATCTGCACGGTGCCCTCCGCCGCACGGGAACTGGTCGCCGGCGGCGGCCTGCGCGGCACGCCCAAGGTGATCGGCCTCGGTGGCGAGGCGGTGCCCGGCACCCTCGTGGAGGACCTGTACGCCACCGGTCACGTCGAGGCGGTGTACAACCTCTACGGCCCGAGCGAGGACAGCACCTATTCGACCTACTCCCGCGTCGCCCGCGGAGAGCGGTACCCGGCGATCGGACTGCCGCTCCCGCACGAACAGGCCCATGTGCTCGACGGCGAGCTCCGCCCGGTGCCGGTGGGCGCCGTCGGCGAGCTGTACCTCAGCGGGTCGGGCCTGGCGCGCGGCTATCTCAACCGCCCGGCCCTGACCGCCGCACGGTTCGTCGCCGACCCGTTCGTCCCCGGCCGGCGCATGTACCGCACCGGTGACCTGGTCCGTTACCGTCCGGACGGCGAACTGGTCTACCTGGGGCGCGAGGACTTCCAGGTCAAGGTGCGCGGGCAGCGCGTCGAACCGGGTGAGATCGAGGCGGCCCTGCGCCGCCGCCCCGAGGTGGACGACGCCGTCGTCGCGATGCACGGCGACCGGCTGGTCGGTTATGTGACCGCCGCCGCGCCCGACGCCGTCGACCACGGCGAGCTGCGCGCCCACCTGCGCCGGACCCTGACCGACGCGATGACGCCGTCCGCCTTCGTCGTGCTCGACGCCTTTCCGCGCACCCCCAACGGCAAGGTCGACCGGCGCGCCCTGCCCGCCCCCGTGCGGGCGGGCGGCGGGGGCGAGCCGCCCCGCACCGCGGCCGAGGAACTCGTCGCCGATGTCTGGCGCGAGGTGCTCGGCGTGGAGACCGTCGCCCGCGACGACGACTTCTTCGATCTGGGCGGGCACTCCCTGCTCGCCGGGCAGGTGCTCAGCCGCCTGCGCGAGCGTGCCGGGGTGGACGCGTCCGTACGCCTGATCTTCGAGCGGTCGGTCCTGTCCGAACAGGCGGCCGCGCTGCGGGGCTCCGGCACCCGGCCCCTGCCGGCCGCCGCACCCCGCCGCCCCGGACCCGACGGCACCCTGCGGGCCCCGGTGACCGACGGACAGCGGCGGCTGTGGAGCCTGTGCCGGATGGACCCCGCCGCTCACCGGGCCTGGCTGATGCAGGGGGCGCTGCGCGTCGACGGCCCGGTCCGCCCGGACCTCCTGGACCAGGCGCTTCGTACCGTGGTCCGACGTCACGAGGCGCTGCGCACGACGTTCCGGGAGAAGGACGAAGAGCTGGAGCAGCTCATCCACCCCGAGCCGCTCGCGGGGCTCGAGCGGGCGCGACTGAGCAGCCCGTCGGAACTGGCGGCCCTCGCCGAGGAGGCGGCGTCGGGACTCGACCTGAGCGCGGGCCCGTTGCTCCGCGTCCACCTGGCCGAGCTGAGCGCGGACGAGCACATCCTGCTGCTCACCGTCCACCACCTCGTCGCCGACGGCTGGTCCCTCGCCGTCCTGGGCGAGGAGCTCGGCCGGGCGTACACGGCGCTGGTGCAGGACCGTGACCCCGAACTGCCGGAGCTGGCACTCCAGTTCGCCGACCACGCCGCCTGGCAGCGGGAAGCGCGGGACAGCGGCGCGCTCGACGCCCACATCGCGTACTGGGGCCGGCAGCTGGACGGCGTGGCCCCGCTGGAGCTGCGCACCGACCGGGTGCGGGCGGCCCGCCCGAGCTACCGCGGCGCCCTGGTGCGCCGCCGGGTCCCCGCCGACGTCGCTCGGCGGTTGCACGCGCAGGGGGCGGAGCAGTCGGCCAGTGCGTACATGGTGCTGCTGGCGGCCTTCCTGGTGCTGCTCCGTCGGCACAGCGAGCAGACGGACATCGCGGTCGGTTCACCCGTCGCGGGCCGCGGCCACAGCGACTTCGAACGGCTCGTCGGGTTCTTCCTGCACACCGTCGTCCTGCGGGCCGAGGTCGACGACGACGCTTCCTTCACCGGGCTGCTCCAGCAGGTCCGCCGGACGGTGCTCGACGCCCTCGATCACCAGGACGCCCCGTTCGAGGCGATCCTGGACGAACTCGACCTGCCCGCCCGGGGCCCGAGCCGCACCCCGTTGTTCGACGTGATGTTCAACTACCTCAACCAGCCCGCCTCCGGGTTCACGGCGCCCGGTCTGACCGCCGAACAGCTCCCGCCCGAGTCGCTGCCCGCCAAGTACGACCTGGAGCTGTACGTCGAGGACCTGCCCGACGGCACCGTCGATCTGCTGCTGAACTACAGCCAGGACCTGTTCGAGGCCGACACCGCCGAGGCCATGCTCGGCCAGTACGTCACCCTGCTCACCCAGGTCGCGGCCGACCCGCGCTCCCCGGTGGGAGAGCTGCGCCTCACCCAGGGTTCCGGCATCCCCCTCACGCCGTCCGTCGCCCCGGAGGGCGGCACGGTGGCCGGCGGATTCCTCCGGCGGGTGGCGCTCCACCCCGACCGGGAGGCGCTGTGGACCCCGGACGCCACCCTCAGCTACGCCGAACTCGACCACCGCGCGCGGGTGCTGGGCGGTGCCCTGCGCGCACGGGTGGCGGCCGGCCACGGACGGGTCGGCATCCTCTGCGGGCAGGGACTCGAAGTACCCGTGGCCATGCTCGGCATCATGGCGGCCGGCCACGCCTACATGCCGCTCGACACCAACGCGCCCGAGGGCCGTCTGGCGCAGCTCGTCGAACTCACGGACGCCGACGCCATCGTCACCGATCACGCCAACCGGGCCCTCGCCGAGCAGATCGCGGCCGGCCGACCCGTGCTCGACGTGAACGACACCAGCACGGCTCCGCTGGACTCCTGGTCCCCGCTCGACCCGGACGCGGTCGCGTACGTCCTGTTCACCTCCGGCTCCACCGGCCAGCCCAAGGCGGTCGTGCAGAGCCACCACAACGTGGCCCGGCACGTGTACGCCTACGCCGACGTCCTCGGCGTACGGGAGACCGACCGGCTCACCATGGTCTGCTCCTACACCGCCGACGGCGCCGGTCAGGACCTCTACTCGGCGCTCGTCCACGGCGCCACCGCCTGCCCCATGGACCTGCGCCGGGACGGGGCCGAGGCGGTCCGTGAGACGCTGGCCCGCTCCGGGGCGACCATCTACCACTCCACCCCGACCGCGTTCCGCGAACTCGCCACCGCCCCCGGCGCCGCCGACTGGCCCGACACCCTGCACACCGCCGCGTACGGCGGGGAGAAGCTCACCCGTGACGACGTCACCTTCGTGCAGCGCAAGCTCCCCCGCTGCACGATCGTCAACGTGTACGGGCTCACCGAGTGCAGCGTCGCCCTGATGCACGTCATCCAGCCCGGCGAGGCACTCCCCCGCGCGTCCGTCTCCATCGGCCGCCCGATCCCCGGCGTCGACGTCCACCTGCGCGGCGCGGACGGCCGCCCCGCCGAACTCTTCGGCGAGATCATCTGCTCGGGACCGTCCCTGGCCCTGGGCTACCTCGACCCCGCGCAGACGGCAGCCGTCTTCCACGACGGCCCCGAGGGCCGCAGCTACCACACCGGCGACCTCGCCTGGCTGCTGCCCGACGGCTCCCTGGAGCTCGTCGGCCGCCGCGACGGCCAGGTCAAGCTGTGGGGCCACCGCGTCGAGACGGGCGAGGTCGAAGCCCGGCTGCGGGCCCTGCCCGGTGTCACCGACGCCGCCGTCGTCCCGGTCACCGACCCGGCCGGACAGCTCCAGCTCGCCGGGTACTTCACCGGGACGGCCGAACAGGCGGACCTGCGAGCCCAGTTGTACGCCATCCTGCCGCACTACATGGTGCCCAGGGTCCTCGTCCCGATGGCGAGCCTGCCGTACACCCGGACCGCGAAGATCAGCCGCACCGAGCTGCCCGCGCCCGACTGGCACGCACCGGCGCCGTCCGCCCCGCCCCGTACCCCCACCGAACAGGCCATCGCCGACGTCATGGGCGAGGTCCTCGAGGTCTCCGCGGTCGGCCGGCAGGACAACTTCTTCGACCTGGGCGGCCAGTCGCTGCAAGCCTCGAAGGTGGTCGGCAGGTTGCGCGAGACCCTCGGCGTCGAGGTGTCCGTCCGGCAGATCTTCGAACTCGGCACGGTCGAGCGCATCGCCGCCGCCCTGGTGCCCAGCCGTCCGGGCATCCAGCCGCGCGAGGCGGGCACCGAGGCCGTGCTCTCCTACGACCAGCGGCGGCTGTGGCTGGAGGACCAGCTGCGTTCCTCCGTCGCCTACAACGTGCACGGACGGCAGCGGCTGCTCGGCAGCCTCGACGTGGCGGCCCTGGAACGCAGCATCCGGGCCATCATCGCCCGGCACGAGACCCTGCGCACGACCTTCCCCACGGTGGACGGGCGCACCGTCCAGTCGGTGGCGGACCCCGACGACGGCTGGAGCCTGACCACCGAGGACCTGAGCGGCTTCGCCGGCGACCGCGAGAGCGCGGCGCTCAAGCTCGCGGACGAACAGGCCACCACCGCCTTCGACCTGGCGAACGGTCCCCTCTTCCGCTGCCTGCTCGTCAGGCTCGCCGACGACGAGCACCTGCTGAGCATCACCATCCACCACATCGTCTCGGACGCCTGGTCCATCCGGCTGTTCCTCGGGGAACTGTCACGCCTGTACGAGGCGGGCGGCGACGTCGACGCCGCCGGGCTCGCCCCGCTCCCCGTCCAGTACCGGGACTACGCGGCGTGGCAGCGGGAATGGCTGACCCCGGAGAAGCTGGAGGCCCAGATCGGTTACTGGCGCCGGCACCTCGAAGGCGCCCCCGCCGCTCTCGACCTGCCGGTCGCACGGCGGCGCACGCCCGCCCAGGGTGCCGAGGGCGGCCGGGTGTGGGCGGAGCTGACGGCCGAGGAGACGGCCGCGCTGCACGAGCTGTGCCGTTCCCACGGCGTCACCCCGTTCATGCTGCTCCTGACCCTGCTGACCACGGTGCTGCGCCGCTGGTCCGGCCAGGAGGACGTGGTCGTCGGAGCGCCGGTCACCACACGCAACGACACGGCGACGACGGACCTCATCGGCTTCTTCGTCAACACGCTTCCGCTGCGCGTCGACCTCTCCGGCGCCCCCGCCTTCGACACGCTCCTGGCCCGGGTGCGGAAGGTCGCCCTCGACGGGTACGCGCACAGCGACGACACCCCCTTCGACGTGCTCGTGAACGAGCTCCAGATACCGCGCGACCCCCACCACACCCCGCTGTTCCAGGTCGTCCTCAACATGGTGGAGAGCACCTCGGAGGACTGGGAGCTGGCCGGCGTCTCCGTGCGGAACGTGGAGCCGCCCGCCCTGCCCAGCAAGTTCGACCTCACCCTGACCGCCCACATGTCCGACAGCGCGGTCAAGCTCGAACTCGTCCACCACCGGGACCGCTACGACGCCGCGCTGATGCGCGCCCTGCTCGCACAGGTGCGGACCCTCCTGACCGGCGCCGCGGCCGACCCGGCACGCGGCATCCTCGACTACCCGCTCCAGGCGCCCGGTGCGGACACCCCGACCGCCCAGGCCCCGGCCGCGGCACCTCGTCCTCGGCGCCCCGCACCCGACGGGGTCGCGCTGACGGACGGCACCGGTTCCTGGACGTACGCGCAGTTGTACGCGGCGGCCGAGCGGGTCGCCCGGAGCCTCTCGGCGCGCGAGGACGGGGACGTGGCCGTGATCAGGCGGCGTACCGCGGGCTTCGCCGTGGCGGCACTCGGCTGCGCCCTGGCGGGCGTCCCCTTCTCGGCGGTGGCGGCCGACGCGGGGCTGGCCAACCACCCGTTCATCGCCACGGTCCTCGACCCGGCTCCGGGCGAGGACACCCCGGAGGGGGCGGTCGACGTGCGCGCCCTGCTCGAAGCGCCCGGGGACGGGGTGGTGCCCGTCGAGGAGGACTGGACGCTCGGACGGTACGACCTGGGCCCGCAGGACCGGTTCACCGTGCTCTCCGGCGGTTCCGGCGCCATGATGTCCGCGTTCAACGCGTCCCGCGCCGCCGGTGCCACCCTGATGGTGCCGGACGAGGCGGTCGCCGGTGACCCGGTGGCCCTGTCCGCGTGGCTGCGGGACAGTGCGGTCGGCGTTCTGTACCTGACCCCGCCGCAACTGCGTGCGCTGGCGGCGCACGGGGCGCGGCTGCCCGCGCTGCGCTACGTGTTCGTCGACAACGACGCCAGGCTGATCTCCCACGACGTGGAGCTCGCGCGGCGCGTGTCGGCGTCGTGCAAGGTCGTCGCTCTCTACCGGGTGGAGGCCACGGGCCGCCCGCTGGCCGCTTTCGACGTGCCGGACGGCTGGTCGCCGGAGACGGCGCCCCTGCGCGTTCCCCTCGGCGCGCGCGTCGACGGCTCTCGTGTCGAGCTGTCGGGCGCCGCGGGAGATCCCGTCGCACCCGGTGAGATCGGCGAGATCCGCTCCGACACCCGGCTCACCGGCGACCTGGGGCGCCGGCTCCCCGACGGAACGGCGGAGTTCGCCGCCGCGTCCGGCAGCCGGAGGGACCTGGTGGAGGTGGTCGCCGCGCTGCGGGACCTGCCCGCCGTCCGGGACGCCCTGGTGACCGAACTCGTCGGAGCGGACGGCCGGGTGCAGCTCGTCGCCTTCGTCGCCGCCGAGGAGGGCGCGGTCAGCGTCTCGGAGCTGCGCCGGCAGCTCACCACCCGGGTCCCGGAGGTGCTGATGCCCCAGCAGCTGGTGATGCTCGACCAGCTGCCGCTCACCCCCGACGGCGACTACGACCTGCTCAGCCTGCCCGACCCCGCCGGGGACGACCCCGCCGACCTCTACGTCGCGCCGCGCACACCGGTGGAGCGCCAGCTGGTCGAGGTGTTCGAGGAGTTGCTCGGCATCGAGGGTGTGGGTGTCCACAACACCTTCTTCGAGCTCAACGGCTTCTCGCTGCTCGCGACCCAGCTGGTCTCCCGGATCAGGGAGACCTTCCGGATCGAACTGGCGCTGCGGGAGGTCTTCGAGTCGCCGACGGTGGAGAGCCTGGCCCAGCTGATCGTCCGCTCCCAGGCGGAGCAGGCGGACGCGGCCGCCCTGGAGGCACTCCTCAGCGAGCTGGAGTAGCCTCCGCGGCCCGAGGGGTCTCGAGTACGCCCCGGCGGATCCGTATCCGCCGGGCGTACTCGGGGTCCCGCTCCATCAGCATCGCGTGGGTACGGCGCAGGCTGTGGTGGGGGATGCCGGGCCACAGGTGGTGGACGGTGTGGTAGCCGTCGGCGTGCGGGTGGACGAGCACCCGCTGCACCAGCCCGACGTTGGAGATGGTGGCGTCGAAGACGGTGTCGGAGTCGGAGTAGACGTGCTCGTCGGCCTCGGCGACGAGCCTCAGCACCGGAAGCACGACGAAGACCGAGACGAGCCAGAGCCCTTCGGCCGCGACGGCGCCGGTGAGACCCGCGCCCAGCCACGCGGGCAGGGCGACGAAGACCGCGCTCCACACCAGCATGGCGGCCGTCACCGACAGGTCGGAGCCGACCTCGCGCACCCAGCCGAGCTGGTACCGCACGGCGCGGGCGAGCACGGAGACGGTGAACGCCGTGGCCGACGAGCGCCGCAGCCCCTCGAGGTCGAGTTCGGCGTAACGCCGGCGGTCGGGGTCGTCGCTGGTGCCGAACCTGCCGTGGTGGCGCAGGTGGCTCTCACGGTAGGCGGCCAGCCGTCCGCCGGTCGGCAGGCCGACGAGCAGGAACCCCAGGACGTCGTTCCAACGGCGATGGTGGCGGGCCCAGTTGTAGTGCGACGCCTCGTGTGTGAGGTTCTCCAGCGCCCGGAGCTGCCGGGCGACGACGAGGCAGCCGGCCAGGGCGAGGGGCAGAGCGGCCCACAGGCTCACCGAGACCAGGGCCCATCCGCCCGCCACGGCCACCAGGACCGCGATCAGCGCGTCGAGGGCCGCACAACAGGCGGTGAGCACAGGGCGGGTCCGATGCGCTGCGGCGATCTCGGCGCGCAGCGCCGCGGGCAGTCGATATCCCTTCCGGTACGGCTTCTCTTCCTCCGGTCGGGCGGCGGGGCGTGTCAGGTGCGACGTCATCGGTTTTCCCCCGGCAACAATGGAACAAAGTCCGTCTATTGCTGGGGGAGCGCACGGGTGCGTCGCAATGTCCTCGGTATACCTGCCGTGAATGCGGAGCAGCCAACTTATCGACTCAGCCGGTCCCTTGCGCAGTCGCGACGACAATGGCCACGAATACCCCGCAGCGCTTCCTTATCGCAAGCGATGCTATTGACTCGGGCCATCCACTTCCTGTCCCCTTTACCGGGGACCCCTCTGCCGTCACCTGGTTCGGGTCCGTCGGAGACAAGAGGGAGTCCGTCGGACAAGGGTGAAGGGGAAACGGTTTTCAGACGCGGCCGAGGGCCGTGCAGACACAGACCCGGTTGCCGTCGGGGTCGGCCAGGACCGTGTACGACGGGGCGTGACTGTCGTCGAAGACCGTGCCCCCGTGGGCGAGTGCGGCGGAGATGCGGCCCTGCGCCGCTTCCGGCGCCAGCCAGAGGTCGATGTGCCAGCGCTGACGGGGCGCCGGATGCGCCTCGGTGTGCTGGAACCAGGTGCTGGGGACCCGGTTCGTCGGGTCGAAGACCGTGTCGTGCACGGGCGTGTTGTCGGGGTCCCCGGTGAGCAGCGCGGCCCAGAACGGCCCCGACACCGCCACCGAGGGCGCGTCGAGGACCAACTCGATCTGGGTGACCTCGTCGGGAACCGCCCGCAGACCGTGCTCCACCGCGAGCGCGCTGATGGCACGCGCCCGCTCCAGCTCCCGGTCCGTCACCTGCCGCCGCCCGCTGTCGGGGTGCACGGTGTAGAGCGTCACGTTCACGTACCCGGGCTCCAGCCGGACGTCGGGGATGGGGTAACCGGCTGCGGCCGCATCGCGGATCACGGCTGCCACGAACTCCGCGCCGCGCACGGCGTCGGCGCCGGCGAAGCGCGCCGCGAGCGGCTGGGCGAGTTTCCGCCAGTCGGGCAGCCCGGTGTCGATGGCCGTGAGGACGTCCTGAACTCCCAGTGCAGTCACGCCTGTCATGATGCCAGCCCATTGTGGAGCGGGACCGGCCGGGAATCGCCGTCCGCGCCCCATGCCGGTCGCGTACCGCACTACGATCCCTCCCACCGCGCGTGGCCGGGCCCGCACCGAGCCGGCCGCACGTCAGCAGGGCAACCGACGCAACCGCTCCGCAAACCAGCACGAGGAACGCACTTTCATGACCGTCTTCCGTATCGCCCCCGCCGTCGCCGACGCCTTCCCCGGCACCCTCATCGCTCTGATCACCGCCACGGGCCTGCGCGGCCGCGAGCCCTGGCCCGGCACGGCCGACGCGCTGGAAGACCTGGAACGCCGGCTCGCCGACGGCACCTGGAGTCCGGCCGACGAGAGCGATCCGCGTATCGAGGCATGGCACACCGCGTACCGTTCCTTCGGCACCAACCCCCGTCGCCTCCGCCCGAGCGTCGACGCGCTCGGCCGCCGCATGGCGAAGAAGGGCACCCTGCCGCGGATCAACCCGGCCGTGGACACCTACAACAGCGTCTCCGTCCGTCACGGGCTGCCCGCGGGCGCCTTCGACCTGGAGCAGGTCAAGGGCGACGTCGACATCCGGTACGCCGACAGCGACGAGGAGTTCACCCCGCTCGGCGAGCCGGACACCGTGGAGAACCCCAAGCCCGGCGAGGTCGTCTACGCCGACAACGCCGGTGTCCTGACCCGCTGCTGGAACCACCGCGACGCCCACCGCACCCGCGTCACCGAGGACTCCGCCAACGTCGTCTTCATCCTCGAAACCGTCCAGGAGCCCGTACACGGGCACATTCTCCGGACGGCGGCAGAGGAACTGCGGGATCTCCTCGCCCCGCACGCGGATCACACCGCCGTGCACCACCTCTCCCCGGCCGCGCCCCGGATCGACGTATAGAACGTCCGTGCACACCGGGTGGACGTGTCCCGTCGAGCCCCTGGTGTCCCAGCAGTTGGGCTCATACTTGTGCTTCGCCGCAACCCGGGCGCCGGAGCACGGAGGAGAGAGTGACATGGCCGAGATACTGGTTTTCCACCACGGACACGGACTGACCGCCGGCGTCCGCGACTTCACCGAGACGCTGCGGAAGGCCGGACACACGGTCCACGTCCCGGACCTGTTCGAGGGGAGGGAGTTCGCCACTCTGGAAGAGGGCATGGAGTACGCCGAGGACGTGGGCATCGACACCGTGACCGAGCGCGGTACCGCCGCCGCCCGGGAGTTGCCGGCCGACCTCGTCTACGTCGGGTTCTCCCTCGGCGTCCTGCCGGCGCAGAAGCTGGCCCAGACCCGTCCCGGCGCGAGGGGCGTGGTGTTGCTCGAGGCATGTCTCCCGGTGTCGGAGTACGGCGACACGTGGCCCGAGAGCCTCCCCGTCCAGATCCACGGCATGGACGCGGATCCCTTCTTCGCGGAGGAAGGCGACGTGGACGCGGCCCGCGAACTCGTCGAATCGGCTGCGGACGCCGAGCTGTTCACCTACCCCGGTGACCGGCATCTGTTCACCGACAGCAGCCTGCCCACGCACGACGAGCACGCCGCGGCTCAGGTCACGAAGCGGGTGCTCGACTTCCTCGACCGCGTCGGTTAGTTCTCCGTCGGCGCCCTCCCGGCCGAGCGTCCGCACCCAAGCGGCGCCGGTCGGTGAGGGCGTGCCCGTGAGGTGCCTCCGACTCGGAGGCGGTAATGCCTCCGGGCAATTCCACTTCGCCCGCGGCTCTTTCGGCGAACACTCCGAAGCCGATCCTCCGCCACCCTCCTTCACGGGCTCCCCGCCCGCATGTCGTCGATTCATGTGACAGCGCCACCTCGACCTGCCGCCGGTATTTTCGGGTCCACACAACAGGACTGTTCCGTCTCCGAGGCAGCAGGAAAGCAGGACGTCAGCCGCTGGGCGGTTCTCGCCACACCTGGATTCAGCCGCACATTCACCGCAACGACCGCATGGTTCGTCAGGGGGAGGCACGGGAATGACCTTTTTGAGTTCTGTCCTGATCGGTGGCGGGAGCGTACTCGTTCGCTGCGGCGCCGCGCTCGTGGCGAAGGGTCACCGCGTCACGGCCGTGGTGACCGACGACGCCACCGCCCGGTCCTGGGCGGTGAAGGCGGGCATCCCCCATCACGAACTCGCCGAAGCCGTGGCCCTCGCGCCGGACCTGTCCTGCGACCTCCTGCTGAGCGTCGGCAACTACGCGGTGGTGCCCGACGCGCTGCTGGCCTGTGCGAGGCGGGCCGCGGTGAACTACCACTACGGGCCGCTCCCCGCGTACTCGGGTCTGCACACCCCGTCCTGGGCCGTCGCGGAAGGGGCGACGGAGTACGGCATCACCTGGCACCGCATGGACCAGGTGGTCGACGGCGGCGCGGTGCTCAAGCGCCAACCGGTGGCGATCGGGCCCGAGGACACCGCGCTCTCGCTGGGTCTGAAGTGCGACGAAGCGGCCGTCGCCGGCGTGGCCGACCTGGTCGACGACATCGCGGCGGGCCGCGAGACGCCGACGCCCCAGGACACCTCGACGCGCCGCTACTTCTCGCGCCACACCCAGTTCCCCGGCGAGGGGCTGATCGACTGGAACCGTTCCGCCGAGCGCATCGCCGCCATGGTCCGGGCCACCGACCACGGCCCGTTCGCGAGCCCCCTGGTGTGGCCCAAGATCGAGGTCGACGGGCACTTCTACGCCGTACGGACAGCCCACTGGGAGCCGGGCGCCGCGGACGACGCCGTCGCGCCCGGTACCGTCCTCGGCTGCGACGCGTCGGGCCTGCGGGTGGCCACCGGCGCCGGAACCGTCACCCTGGCGCGACTGTGCACCCTGGAGGGCGAGGAACGGCCCGCCGGCGCCGTCGCGGCGGCCCACGGGGTCCGGCCCGGCACGGTCCTGACCAGCCCCGGAGAGGACGCGAGCGCACGCCTGACGGAGGCGGGCACGCGGGCCTCCAAGGCCGCCCGCCACTGGCGCGAGCGCCTGATCCAAGGCGGCGAGAACCCCTACCGCCTCCCGTATCCGCAGCCGTATACGGACACCCTGGCGGGCGCCGAGGCGGACCCCGTCCCGGTGCACTGCCGCGTCCCGCTTCCGGAGGGCGGCCCCGACCTGGACGCGCCTGCCGCGGCCGCCGCGCATGTGGCCGGTGCCCTGGGTCTCTTCCTGGGACGGGCAAGCGGCCTGCGGGAGGTCGGCCTCGCCATGGCGGCCCCCCGCGAGGGCGTCGACGCCGCGCACCGGGACCTGTTCACCGCCTGGCTGCCCCTGCCGTGTCGCATCGACGCCGACGCGACGGTCGCCGGCAACCTGCGGTCGGTGCGGGAGGAGTTCGCCCGCGGCCAGGAACGGGGGTGGATACGTCGCGACTTCATCGGCCGTGACGAGGAGCTCCGGGAACACTGGGCCGGCGGCGCGTCGACACCGGACGTACTGATCTCCTGGGGCGCCCGCGACACCCCACGGCACGACGGCGACCGTCCCGCGCTGGAACTCCATGTCCAGGTGGACGGCGCCGAGGAGGGCGCGCTCGTCACCTTCCACCACGACCCCGCGCGGCTGCCCGGTGAGGACGTCGCCCGGCTGGCCGGCCAGTTCGGCGCGTGGTGCGGCCGGCTCCCCGCCGCCCTGGAGCGGCCCGCGGCCGACGCCGACCTTCTCACCGCGGACGAACGCGCCTGCCTCGTCGAGGAGTTCAACGACACGGCGGGGGGCACCGCGGACCTCCCCGAGCGGGGACTGCACCGGCTCTTCGAAGAGGCGGCGCGCGACCACGCGGAGGACACCGCGCTGGTCTGCGCCGACACCAGCCTGACCTACACCGAGCTCAACGTCCGCGCCAACCGGCTCGCCCACGCGCTGACCGACCGGGGCGTCGGCCGTGGCGACCTGGTCGGCGTGGCCCTGAACCGCTCGGCCGACCTCGTCGTGGCCCTGCTGGCCGTGCTGAAGACGGGCGCGGCCTACGTGCCCGTCGACCCCAGGTTCCCGGCGGAACGCGTCCACCAGATGCTGGAGGACGCCGACCCCGTCCTCGTCGTCACGCCCGACGACGTGCCCGCCGTCCTCGCCGCCCGGGGCACCCGTTGCGTGAGCGTTCACCTGGGCGCCGGTCTGAGCGCCGACGACGACCTCGCGGTCGAGGTGGGTGCCGGGGACCTGGCCTACGTCCTGTACACGTCGGGCTCGACCGGCCGCCCCAAGGGGGTCGAGATCACCCATGGGGCGGTGGGCAACTTCCTGACCGCCATGCGCCGGCGCCCGGGGTGCACCCCGGGGGACCGGCTGCTGGCGATCACCACCGTGTCGTTCGACATCTCCGTGCTGGAGCTGTTCCTGCCGCTGCTGTGCGGCGCGACCACGGTCGTCGCCCGGGCCGAGGAGACCGCGGACGCCGAGGCCCTCTCCGGGCTGATGGAGCGGCACGCGATCACCATGATGCAGGGCACCCCCTCCACCTGGCAGTTGTTGCTGGACGCGGGCTGGCGGGGCGCGCCCACGCTGAAGAGGATCCTCTGCGGCGGTGAGGCGCTGTCCCGGGACCTGGCCGACCGACTCCTCGCGGCCGCGGCCGGTGGCTCGGTGTGGAACATGTACGGCCCCACCGAGACCACCGTGTGGTCGACGGCGTGGGAGGTGACGGCCCGGGACGAGGAGGCCGGGGTCCTCATCGGAGAGCCCATCGACCGCACCCAGGTCTACGTCCTCGACGAGAACCTCGCGCCGGTACCGCTCGGCTTCCCCGGAGAACTGTGCGTCGGCGGCGCCGGGGTGGCGCGCGGCTACCGCGGCGACCCCGGGCAGACGCGGCTCCGCTTCCCGGACAACCCCTTCCAGCCGGGCACCCTCTACCGCACCGGCGACCTGGCGCGCTTCGCCGGACCCGGCAGGCTGACGCTCCTCGGCCGCAACGACCGCCAGATCAAGCTGCGCGGGCACCGCATCGAGCTGGGCGACGTCGAGGCGGCCCTCGTCCGTCACGAGGCGGTGCGCCGCGCCGTGGTGGTCGGCCGCGGCGACCAGCTGGCCGCCTACGTCGTCCGCGACGTGGCGCAGGCCGGCGAGGCCGCCGCCGCGGCGGACCAGAGCACCGCACTGGCGGAGTGGGCCGCGGCCTGGGACCGCGCCTACGAAGCCGGTCCGGACACCGCCGACGGCTCTTCGGGGCCGGCCGACGCCTCGTTCAACCTGGCGGGCTGGCGCAACAGCTACGACGGTCTCCCCTTCACGGACGAGGAGATGCGCGACTGGCAGCGAAGCTCCGTCCAGCGCATCCTCTCCCACGCGCCGCAGGACGTCTTCGAGATCGGTTCCGGCAGCGGCCTCATGCTGTTCGGCCTGGCGCCGCACTGCCGCAGCTACCACGCCGTCGACGCCTCCGCCGCGGCCGTCGAGACGACCCGGCGGCACCTGGCCTCCCTGCCGCACGTGACGTGTGAGCAACGCGCCGCCCACGACCTTCCCGAGGTGGCCGAGGGTGCCTTCGACACCGTGGTCGTCAACTCGGTCGCCCAGTACTTCCCCGGCGTGGACTATCTGACCTCCGTCCTGGAATGGGCGACGAAGGCGGTCACCCAGGGACGGGTGTTCCTCGGCGACGTACGCGACCTGTCGCTCCTCGACGTCTTCCACGCCGACGTGGCGCACTTCCGCGCGGAGGGCGAGGCGGGCGGGACCTCCGCCGAGGAGCTGGCGCGCCGCACCGAGGTGGGCGTGCGCACAGAGCGCGAACTGGTTCTCGACCAGTCCTACTTCGCCGGTCTGCGGCAGCTGTTCCCGCAGATCGGCCGTGTCGACGTCACCTTGCGCGACGGCCGCCACGTCAACGAGATGACGCGCTACCGCTACGACGTCACCCTGCACATCGGCGAGGACGCCCCGCCCGTCTCCCCGGCGGTGGAGAAGGACTGGCAGGCCGAGGGTCTCGATCTGACCGCGCTCCGCGCCGAGCTGGCCTCGGTCGCCGAGCACCCGCTCCGCCTGAACGGCATCCCCAACGGCCGTATGGCCGAGGTGTGCGGCCGGGTCGCCGCGGTCCTGGCCGCCCGGGGCACGAGCGTCCCGGCGGCGCCCGCCTCCTGGACCGACCCGGTCGACCTCTACGGCGCCGCCGCCGAGGCGGGTCTCGAACTCGCCCTGCTGCCCAGCCGGTCCGGGGACGCCTGGCGGTGCGACGCGGTGTTCTGGCGACCGGGCCTGACCCCCGATCTCGGCCCCCGGCCCGTCGCGGCGGTGACCCGCGAGGATCTCCGCCAGTACGCCAACACGCCCGCGGCCGGCACGCCGTCCGCTCCCCCGCTGCACCGCGTGCTGCGTCCCTGGCTGACGGAGCGGCTGCCGGCGTACATGGTCCCGGCCTTCTTCGTCGAGCTGGACGAGCTTCCGCTGACCCCGAACGGCAAGATCGACGAGAACGCCCTGCCGGACCCCGTGCCTCAGGCCGACGCCACCGCCAAGCCCGCCACCGAACTGGAGCGGGACATCATCTCCATCTGGTCGGACGTGCTCGGTCACGACCGGATCGGCGTCGACCAGAACTTCTTCGAGATCGGCGGCAATTCGCTGCGGGTCGTCCGGGTCCAGACACGGCTGGAGGAACTCCTCGGCCGGCCCGTCCTCGGGGCCAAGCTCTTCGAGCACTTCACCGTCAGGAGTCTGGCCGCCTACCTGGCCGACGGCACGCGGCCACGGCAGGAGAGCGTGCCCGCCCGCAGCCGCGCCGGCGACGACGAGCCCATCGCCGTCATCGGCATGGCCTGCCGCCTCCCCGGCGGAGTCAACACCCCCGAGCAGTACTGGGAGTTGCTGGAGCGCGGCGGAGACGGGATCGTCGACGTCCCGAAGGACCGCTGGGACGCCGAGGCGCTGTACGACCCTGACCCGGAGACGGCGGGCACCTCGTACTGCTCCCAGGGCGGGTTCGTCCGTGACATCGACCTCTTCGACGCCTCGTTCTTCGGCATGGCGCCGCGCGAGGCCCGCGCGCTCGACCCCATGCAGCGACTGGTCCTGGAGACCGCCTGGGAGGCGTTCGAACGCGCCGGGTACACCCTGGACCGGCTGCGCGGCAGTCAGACCGGCACGTTCGTCGGCATCGGCAAGAGCTCGGCCTGGCGCGAGTACGGACTCACGACGGCCGGCGGACTGAGCGACCTCGACGGCTACGTGGGCTCGGGTTCCATGGGCGGCACCATGTCCGGCCGGGTGTCGTACGTCTTCGGTCTCCAGGGCCCCGCCCTCACCGTGGACACGGCGTGCTCCTCCTCCCTGGTCACCACCCATCTGGCCTGCAACGCGCTGCGCAACGGCGAGTGCGACCTCGCGGTGTCCTCCGGGGTGAGCCTGATGCTCACCCCCGAGCTCCACGTCGAGTTCAGCCGCCTGCGCGGCATGTCCAGGGACGGCCGCTGCCGGTCGTTCTCCTCCGACACCGACGGGACGGGCTGGAGCGAGGGGGCTGCCACGGTCGTCCTCAAGCGGCTGTCCGACGCCCGGCGCGACGGTGACCAGGTCCTTGCCGTGCTGCGCGGCACCGCCGTCAACCACGACGGCCAGAGCGCCAGCCTGACCACGCCGAGCGGCCCCGCCCAGCAGCGGGTCATCCGCGCCGCGCTGGCCGCCTCCGGCCTCCGCCCGGACGACATCGACTACGTGGAGGCGCACGGCACCGGCACCAGGCTGGGCGACCCGATCGAGGGCACCGCCCTCGCGGAGGTCTTCGGCGGCAGCCACTCCGCCGACGCCCCGCTGTGGGTCGGTTCGGCCAAGTCCAACCTCGGTCACACCCAGGCGGCAGCCGGTCTGGCCGGCATGATGAAGGTCGTCCTGGCCATGGGTCACGACACCCTTCCCCGCACCCTGCACGTCGCCGAACCCACCCCTGCCGTGGACTGGAAGGGCGCCGGTATGGCGCTGGTCCAGGAGCAGCGGCCGTGGCCCGCCGGGGATGTGCCGCGGCGCGCCGGTGTCAGCTCGTTCGGGATCGGCGGCACCAACGCCCACGTCGTCGTGGAGGAGCCGCCGCGGCCGGCCGCGGAACCCGTGCAGGCGCGCGCGTCCGCTCCGCTGCCGTCCACGGTGCCGGTCCTGGTGTCCGGCCACACCGATGACGCCCTGCGGCGGCAGGTGGAGAACCTGCACCTGCACCTGAGCAGGCACCCGGAGGACGACCTCGCCGACGTGGCCCGGTCCCTGGCGACCACCCGCAGCCACCACCGACGCCGGCTGGTGCTCCAGGTCGGCGAGAAGGCCGAACTCCTCGACGGGCTGGCCGCCTTCGCACGCACCGGCGAACTGCCCGCCGAGGCGGTGCGCACCGTCGCCCACGCCGAGGAACCCCGGCTCGCCCTGCTGTTCACGGGCCAGGGCAGCCAGCTTCCCGGCATGGGCAAGGACGTCTACGACACCTTTCCGGTCTTCCGTGAGGCGCTCGACGAGGTCGCCGCCCGCTTCACCGGACTCGACAAGCCGCTGCTGCGGGTGATGTGGGCCGAGCCGGACAGCGCCGACGCGGCTCTGCTGCACCGCACCGACTTCACCCAGCCCGCCCTGTTCGCCCTGGAGGTCGCCCTGTGGCGGCTGTGGGAGAGCTGGGGGGTGCGCCCGGACGTGCTCCTCGGTCACAGCATCGGCGAACTCGCCGCCGCACACGTCGCCGGGATCCTCGACCTGGACGACGCCTGCCGGCTGGTCGCGGCCCGTGGCCGTCTGATGCAGGCCCTGCCCGTCCGCGGCGCCATGACCTCGCTGGAAGCCGGCGGCGAGGAGGTGGAGACCGCCATCGACACCCTCGGGCTGCGCGGCACGCTGGACATCGCCGGGCTCAACACCCCCACGCAGACGGTGGTGTCCGGTGACACCGACGCCGTCGAGGCGATCGCCGCGCACTTCACCGAGCGGGGCCGCAGGGCCACGCGGCTGACGGTGTCCCACGCCTTCCACTCGCATCACATGGACGGGATGCTCGCCGAGTTCCGGGCCGTGGCGCGATCCGTCCGCTTCCACCCCGCCAGGATCGCCCTCGTCAGCAGCCTCACCGGCGAGCCGGCCGCGCCGGGCGAACTGGAGCACGCCGACTACTGGGTCCGCCAGGTGCGCCACACGGTCCGCTGCGCCGACGGCATGTCCGCCCTGCGCCGCGAGGGTGTGAACACCTTCCTGGAGCTCGGCCCGCAGCCCGTCCTGTCGGGGCTGGGCGCGTTCTGCCTGGCCGACGAGGGCCCGCTGCTCTGGGTGCCGTCCTGCACCGCGGCCGGAGACGGCGCCTCGGTCGTCCGGCGAAGCCTGGCCGAACTGCACGTGCGGGGTGTCCCGGTCGACTGGGACGGCTACTTCGCGCCCTTCGGCGGCGGCCGGGTGGCACTGCCCACGTACGCCTTCCAGCGGGAGCGGTTCTGGTTCGAGCCGCCGCTCGACCGCGAGGTGGGCGCCGGGCTGAATCCCACCGGGCACCCGCTCCTGGGCGGCGGTGTGGAGATCGCCGGGACCGAGCTGTCCCTGTTCACCCACGTGGTGGCGACGGACCGGCCCGCATGGGTGCGGGAGCACCAGGTGATGGACACCGTCCTCTTCCCGGGGACGGCGTTCTTCGAGGTGATGCGCGCGGCCGGGGAAGCGGCCCTCGACGGCGACTGGGACGTGTCGGACGTGGTGTTCGCCTGGCCCCTCGCCATCACCCCCGGCGAGCCCGTGCGCCTTCAGGTCACCGTGGGCGCCGCGGACGGCGACTCCCGTCCCGTCAGGATCCACAGCTCGCCCGACGGCGGGGACGGCGCATGGCAGCTGCACGTCGAGGGCTCTCTCACGCCCGCTTCGGTGGCCGGTGCCACGGCCGTCACCGCCGGGGCGCTGCCGCCACAGGACGCCGAACCCCTCGACGTCGCGGGCCTGTACCGGGAGCTGGCATCCGCCGGATACGGCTTCGGGCCGAACTTCCAGGGCGTCAAGGAGGCCTGGCAGACGGACGGCACGGTGTGGGCCAGGGTCGCGCTGTCGGACGACGAGCGGCGGTCCGCCGCCGGCTACACCTTGCATCCGGCGCTGCTGGACTCCGCCATGCAGTCGTTCCTGATGACCCAGCGACTGCGGAACCCGGGCAGCGAGGACGCCTTCGTGCCCTACGAGGCCGCACGCCTTTCGGTGCGGGTCAAGGGCCTGGCGGAGGTCTGGGTCCGGGTCGCCGAGTTCGAGCTGGGCGACGGCGAGTTCTGGGGCTCGCTCGACCTCTTCGACGGCGAGGGCGCCCCCGTGGGCCACCTGCACCGCCTCCACGCACGGCGGATCGACAGGGCGGTGCTGCGCCGCCTGTCCGCGGCGGGAGTGGACCGCTTCCGGTTCGACGTCGACTGGCGCCACGTCGACACCGGGGACGTCGAGCTGGGCGGCGCCTGGGGCATGATGACCCCCGCCGGGGACGTGCCGTGGGCGCGGGAGGCGAAGACCGCCATGGCCCGGGCCGGAATCCAGCTGATCAAGGTGGGGGACCTGGAGGACGCCGAGGACCTGGACGGTCTGGTGTGCCTGTGGGACTCCGATGCGCCCGTGCCGGACCAGGCCCGCGCGTTCGCCGCCAGGGCGCTGGAACAGCTGCGGGAGGCGGTCGACTCGGACTTCCGCGCCCCGCTGGTCTGGGTCACACGCGGCGCGGTCGGCACCGGCACCGACGACCACGTCTCCGGGCCGGGCGCCGGCCCGCTGTGGGGCCTGATGCGGACCGCCCTCAACGAGCACCCCGAACTGAACCTGCGCCTGATCGACCTCGGCGGCCAGGAGGCGGACCGCACGGCGCTCGCCGCCGCGTTGATGCTGGAGGCCGAACCGGAGTGCGCCGTCCGCGACGGCGAGGTGCTGGTGCCGCGGCTGGTGCGGGCGGGCGAGGGGGCGTCGGACTCCCAGGAGGGGTTCGTGCGGCCGGACGGCGCGGTGCTCGTCACGGGCGGCGCCGGCGACCTCGGCCGGCGCGTGGCCCGCAGGCTGGCCGGCACCCACGGCGTGCGCGACCTGGTGCTGACCTCCCGCCGCGGCCCGGCGGCGCCCGGTGCGCAGGAGCTGGTGGACGAGTTGTCCGAGCTGGGCGCCACGGCCACCGTGGTGGCCTGTGACGTGGCGGACCGGGACGACGTCGCCGCGGTACTGGCGCTGTTCGACGAGAAGCGCCCGCTGCGCGGCGTGGTCCACGCGGCAGGTGTGCTGGACGATGGTCTCCTGACCGATCTGACGCCGGAGCGGCTCGACTCGGTCTTCCGGCCCAAGGTGGACGGCCTGTGGCACCTCCACGAGCTGACCGGGGGCATGGAGCTGGACTGCTTCGTGATGTTCTCCTCCATCTCCGGCGTCATGGGGACACCGGGTCAGGGCAACTACGCCGCGGCCAACGCCTTCATGGACGTCCTCGCCCAGCTGCGGCGTGCCGAAGGTCTGCCGGCCGCCTCGGTGGCCTTCGGCCCCTGGGAGGGCGAGGGCATGGCCGCGGGGCTCGGCGCGTCCGACCGGGCCCGCTTCGCCCAGCTCGGCCTCGACCGGCTGGCACCGGACGAGGGCCTGGAGCTGCTCGAACTCGCCTCCGGGAGCGGCCTCCCGCTGACGGTGGCGGCGGCGCTGGACCTGGACCGCGTCCGGCACTACTTCGAGGACCGCGGCGGCGTACCGGCCCTGTTCCGCGCACTGCTCGACGGCGACGCCGGCGGACGTTCCCCGGCGGCCGGCGGAGCGGATCTGCGCAAGCTGCTGGGCGAGGCATCGCCGGAGGAGTACGCGGACGTCGTGCTGCGCACGGTCCGCGCGGAGGTGGCCAAGACCCTGGGCTTCGCCTCGCCGGAGGCGGTGGGGGTCGATCTGCCGCTGCGGGACATCGGCTTCGACTCGCTGAGCGCGGTCCTGATGCGCAACCAGCTGACGAACATCACCGGGCTCACCCTGCCCGCGAGGATCGCCTTCGACCATCCCAACCTCGTCGCGCTGAGCGAGTTCCTCCTGGAGAAGCTCCTCGAATCGGGCCTCGACGCGGCGTCCGGGCCCGCCGTCCCCACCAGCACCGGCGCCCGTACCCGCGTGGTGGCCACCGAGGCGGCCGACGCCGCGGGTCCCGACCTGACCGCGGCCCGGCAGGGCTGCCTGCACCCCGATCTCCGCTTCGACAACGCCGTCGCGTCGCCCGTACGCCCGGAGGCGGTCTTCGTCACCGGCGCCACCGGGTTCGTCGGCGCCCACCTGCTGCACGAGCTGCTCGCCTCCGACGTGGTCGCCCACTGCCTGGTGCGGGCGGACGACGACGACCGGGCGACCCGGCGCCTGATCGGCGCGCTCGACGCCTACGGCCTGTGGAGGGAGGAGTTCGCGCCGCTCCTGAAGCCGGTGGTGGGCGACGTCAGCCGACCGCTGTTCGGCCTGGACGAGAGGCGCTTCGACGAACTGGCCGACCAGGTCGACGCCATCTGCCACTCCGCCGCCCTGCTGGACTGGATGCGGCCGATGTCGGAGTACGTCGGCCCCAACATGGTCGGGACGCACGAGGCGCTGCGGCTGGCCTCGCGCGGGCGCGGCAAGGCGTTCCACTTCATCTCCACGTTCGCGACGCTGCCCAGGCATCTGGGTTACCACGTCGCCGAGGAGGCTCCGGAGTACGGCTACCAGACCTCCAAGTGGCAGGCGGAGCTGATGGTGTCCGCCGCCCGTCGGCGCGGTGCGAAGGCGTCGACGTATCGGCTGCCGTACGTGGGTGCCTCGACCAGCACCGGGCGGTTCCGGCTCGACCGCGGGGACTTCCTGCACAACCTGGTCTCCGGGTGCCTCGCGATGGGGAGCTTCCCGTCGCTGGCCGCCGATCTCACGGCGGTACTGCCGGTGGACTACCTGTGCCGGACGGTCGCCGCCGCGGTCACCAGCGACCTGGCGCGCATCGGGAGGGACTACGACTTCGTCAACTCCGGCGCCCCGGACTTCGACAGCTTCTTCGAGATGGTCGGCGCGGCCGGCGGCGGAGCGGAGATCCTGCCCTTCGACGCATGGCGGGAGCGGGCCCTGGAGTTCGCCGCGGCGCACCGGGCGAGCCCCCTGGCCCGGATCGCCGCCCTGCTGGACGGCCTGACGGCGCAGGGCATGGTGGACATGTTCGCCGCGCTCCCCGTGGGGGGCGACGTCTTCGGCGCGGAGGACTACCCGTCCCCGCCCCTCGACGAGACATTCGTCCGCACCTATGTGCAGCGCATCAACACTTCGGACCGAGCGGAGGACACCACGTCATGAGCGAGGCGAACCAGGCACCGGCCGCGGCGGTGGACGACGACGCCACTGTCACCGGCACCTACCAGAAGACCGGCACCTTCCTGCACTCCTCGGCGGCGGCACACGCCGAGCAGCTGTCCCCGGTGCTGGACAAGTACCAGGTGGACACGGCGGAGGTGGAGTCGACGCTGCCGCCCCGGCGGAAGCTGAACACGAGCCGCTTCCTCCCCGAGTCGCACCCCACCCATGTCGTCCGCATGAACCTGGACGACGACCTGGCGGACAACCTGGCGCGTCAGCTGCGCTGCCAGGCGGTGATCCAGGAGAGTTTCGCCGCCGCCTCGATCGGCAGCTACTTCCCGGTCTCCACCATGTTCGAGAACTGCGTCCTGTTCGTGCCGTCCGCGAAGCGGTTCTACGACCTGAACCAGGACATCGTCCAGGAGCACTTCCCCGAGGTCGAGACCGCCGTGGTCAACGCCTTCATCGTGCCGGCCGAGAAGCGCCCGTACGGCACCCACGCGGCCAGCTCGATCGCCCTGCAGATCCCGTCGCTGGTGAGGAAGCAGCTCGGTTTCCCCACCGAGTACCGCAGCTTCCACACCGCGCTGACCCCGACCCCGCTGAGCCGGCAGCCCTTCGTGATCTTCGAGGAGGCCGAGCTGGAGGCCCCGAACCTCCCCTACGTCTACGAGAAGATGCTGGAGCACGGTCTGGCGGGCGAGGAGAAGGCGGCCGTCGACAAGGCGCTGTTCCTGTTCCAGGAAGGGCGGTTGTCGGAGATCGACCTGCCTTCGGTGCGGGACTACCTGATGGCCATGTACTGGGCGAAGACGTACGCCGACACGCCGTCCCCCGGCTACTACTGCGACAGCCGGGTGGGGGACGCGCTGGTCTTCGACAACTACCGGGCCCACGCCGACAGCACGCTGCCCCGCACCACCAAGGACCGGCTCACCATCGACCTGCGCTGCTTCAACAAGGTGCTCTACCCGAAGGGCATGACCAGCGGTCTGGACTTCATCGTCGATCCCGACGAGCGCGCCTACCAGGTCAGGCGCAAGTGGGCGTCGATCGAGTTCCTCCTCGCCACGCTCGGCTACGAGAGCGTCGACGAGTTCCTGCGCCTGGTGTTCGGCGGCGCCCGGCGCGCGGCGGACATCGATCCGTTCGGCCTGATGACCGACCTCCAGTTCGGCATCTACAACAAGTCCGAGTACCACCTCCTGGACCAGAACCTGGACGACCACTACGAGCGGGTCGAGGCCCTGTACGAGCGCATCGAGAAGGAGGGGGAGTACGTCCTGCCGGAACGGGCCAGGCAGTGTCTCACGGCACTGAGCGAGTAGCCCGGCAGCCGGAAGGTCCGGGACGAGCCCGGCCACACAAGCGTGTCCCAGCCGTCCGGGAAGGGTTGTCGCCCTTCCCGGACGCCCCCCCGGATTCCACGATCAGCGAGAGGTCTGCTGTGACCCCTGAAGAGATCATTCACCGATTCGGCCACGTGAGTCCCACCCTCAATCTCTATCCGATCGAGAATCGCCTGAGCGACGGGGCGCGCTCACTGCTGGGTTCGGACCTGGTGTCGCGCTACCCGAGGATGAGCGGTCCCGGCTACCTGTACGGGGATCCCTCGAACGTGGCCGACCTGTACGAGGAGTGCGCCACCCTGGCCTGTGAGTACTTCCAGGTCGACCACGCCCTGGTGCACTTCCTCTCCGGTCTGCACGCGATGCAGAGCATGATCTCCACGCTGAGCGAGCCGGGCGAGCGCATCGTGTCCCTGGGCCCGGACGCCGGCGGTCACTACGCCACCGAGCAGATCTGCCGGGACTTCGGGCACGACACCGGTCTGCTGCCGTTCGACGGCGTGGACCTGCGACTGGACATGGACCGGCTGGCGGAGCTGCACCGCGCCTCCCCGTCCCGCTTCTACTACGTGGACCTCTCCACGGCGCTCCGGGTCCCGGACATGGAGCAGATGAGGAACGCGGTGGGAAGCGACGCGCTCATCGCTTTCGACGCCTCACACATCCTGGGCCTGCTGCCCGTGCTCTACGACCTGCCCGCGCTGTGGCGCCACATCAGCCTGTGCACGGCCAGCACGCACAAGACCTTCCCCGGTCCGCAGAAGGCGGTCATGCTGTCGAACGACGAAAAGGTCGTCGCGGACATGTCCGAGCACCTCAAGTTCCGGGTGTCGAGCGCGCACACCAACAGTGTCGGGGCGCTCGCGGTCACCTTCAGCGAGCTGATGGACAGTCGTCAGGCCTACGCCCGCGCCGTGATCGGCAATGCGCGGAGGCTGGCGGAGCTGCTGAGCGAACGCGGCTTGCGCGTGGTGGGTGAGCACTTCGGATTCACCGAGACCCACCAGATCTGGGTCCTCCCGCCCGACGACACCCAGGACCCCGTCGACTGGGGCGCCCAGCTGCAGAGTTGCGGTATCCGCGCCTCCGTCGTCCATCTGCCCGCGCAGGGAACGTCCGGGTTGCGCCTGGGGACCCAGGAGATCACCCGTATGGGAATGGACCAGGCCGCGATGACCGAGGTGGCCGACCTGACCGCCCGAGCGCTGGGCGGAGGCGATCCGGAGGTCATAGGCAAGGAGGTCGCCGCCCTCACCGGCCGGTACGCGACCGTCCAGAACGACTTCGCCTGACCATTCCCCGAGAGGACACAGCAGTTGACCAGTCGGCACACGCGCGACCAAGTCTTCCTCGTCGTGGGGATCGGAAGCCACAAGGGCCGCGACGACAGGCCGTACCGGGAGTATCTGCTCCGGGCGGCGGCAGACCGTCATGCGGTCTGGCTGTTCGAGAACGAAGAGCCCACCTGGCAGAGCGACTACGCCACCGGATCCACCGTGCTGAACCTCTTCGACACCGACGAGATGGTCCAGGCGGCGAAGAGCCTGGCCGCGCGGTACGACGTCGTCGGAGTGCTCTGCCCCGACGAAGCGGTGCTGCGGCACTACGCGGCGATCGTGGACTTCCTCGGCCTTCCGGGACTCTCGGCCGCCACGGCCGCCAACTGCCGTGACAAGAAGACCTCGCGTCGGCTCCTGACGGAGGCGGGGGTGGCCCAGCCGGGGTTCACCACGGTCCGCTCCGCCGGGGAAGCGCGTGCGGCGGCGGAGCGGCTGGGGTTCCCGGTCGTCGTCAAACCGCGGACGCTGGGGGCGAGTTATGGTGTCGTCGGGGTCCACCGCCCCGAGGAGATGGCCGAGGCGTTCTCCGTGTCCACCCGGGCCGGCTACCCGGGCGTCGAGGTGCCGGACGACTACCTCGTCGAGGAGTTCCTCACCGGTGAGGAGATCAGTATCGACGGCGTCGTCTACGACGGCCGGTACCGGGCGATGTTCGTGGCGCACAAGAAGGTGGCGGACGCGCCGTACTTCGTCGAGGTCGGGCACACGGTCTTCGGCGACGACCCGCTCATGGAGGACGGCGCTCTCGTCGAGATGCTGCAGGAGGCGCACCGGGCGCTCGGCATCACCCACGGGGCGACCCACACCGAGGTCAAACTCACCCCGCGGGGGCCGGTGATCGTGGAGATCAACGGACGTCCGGGCGGTGACCTCGTACCGCGCCTCGGCGAGATGGCCACCGGCATCGACGTGGGAGCGGTCTGCGTCGACGCCGTCACGGGCCGCGAACCGCTGATCTCCCGTACCCGGTCCAGGACGGTGAGCATCCGGTTCCTGCGGCCGGAGAGGGATCTCGTGCTCCGGTCGGTGGATCTCTCCGACACCGTCGCCCTGCCCGGCGTCGTGGAGGCAGGGACCGCGGCTGCTCCGGGATCCGTCCTGCGCCGCCCTCCGCACGACTATGTGGCGCGCTACGCCTACATCATCGTCGAGGGCGAGACCGAGGAGGAGTGCGCGGAACTGCTGGACAGGGCAGAACGCACGGTACGGCTCGATTTCGATCCACTGGAAAGCGAATGACTGGAACACCGGCGACCGGCGAGACGTCGTACCGCACCGTCAAGGGGGTGCCCACCCCGATCCTGATCGTCGCGGCCAGCGCCTTCCTCAACCGGGTCGGCGGCTTCTTCACCATCTTCCTGGCGCTGATCCTCGCGTCCCGGGGCTTCGGCCCCGGCCAGATCACGACGGCCCTGGCCGTGGTCGCCGGGACCGGCATGGCGGGCGCGGGCCTGTCGGGCTGGACCGCCGATCGCCTGGGCCCGCGCCGCACCCTGGCGCTCTGCACCCTGTCGACGGCGGTGCTGTCCCTGGCGCTCACGGCATTGACGGGGTTCACCGCCTCGGTGATCCTCGCCGCGCTGCTGTCCATGGCGGTCCAGGGCTTCACCCCGGTCGCGCAGGCGGTCATCAGCGTCACGGCCCCCGCGGACCGGCGGCTCACCATGTTCGCCGGGTTCCGGACGACCTTCAATGTGGGAGCGGCCCTCGGCGGACTGCTCGGAGGGTTCTGGGCCGACTCCCACATGGACACGTTGCTGCTCGGCAACGCGATCGCGGCGTTCGCCTCCACGCTGATGCTGCTGGCGCTCCCCTCGACGCTCCAGGAGCGGGCGGCGGGATCGGGGAGCGGGGCGGCCGGGCACCGGGAGAAGAGGGTCCTGTCCGGCGATCCGCTCTTCATGGCGTTCTGTGTCCTGTCCGGAATCACGGCGGTCGTCTACTCCATGCACCTGGGCCCGCTGCCGCTGGCGATCACCGACGCCGGTTACGGCGCGCGCACGTACGGCGTCATGCTCACCGCCAACGCCGTCATCGTGATGTGCTGCGAAGTCCCGGTGTCACTGGTGATGAGGCGGATTCCCTCCCATGTCGTGGCGGCGCTGGGGGCGGCCTGCGTGGTCAGCGGCATGGCGGTCCTGGCCCTCGGCCCGGACTGGACGGTCGTCATCGTCTCCGTCGTCCTCTGGACGACCGGCGAGATGCTGGTGGCGCCCACCGCCTCCGACATCTCGGCGAAGGCGGCTCCCCCGGGGGCTGTCGGGAGATACCAGTCCTTCCTCGGCTTCTGCCAGACGACGGGCATGTCGGTGGGACCGGCGCTGGGCGTCTTCCTCTACGGCGTCCACGCCGACCTGCCCTGGTGGTTCGCCGGCGTGGCCGGGGTCGGCATCGTGGCCGGAATCTACTTCCTCGTCCGGGCCCGCCTGTCACACTCGGCCACGGCAACGGCCGACCCCGGCACGCCGGACGGAGCACGCGTCGCGCGAGGGGCGACGGAGTGACCACGGCGACGGCGAGGCTCTCGGGTGCCTCGCGGCACACACGGAACTCGCGGTACGCACGGAAGGGGCACCACATGCCCGCTGGCTCCCCGGCACTCGACGGACCCGTCGGTGCCGTGCCCGACCGCCCCCGCGGGCGGGCCGATCGCCGACGGGGGTCCGCATGAGTCCCGCACGCCAACGTCCGTTCCTCACCCGGACGTTCGCCTTCTGGCTGATCGCCACGGTGCAGATGCTGCTGCTCTTCGCCTCAAGCGCGCCCTCTCCGCTGTATCCGGTGTACCAGGCCGACTGGGGCTTCTCCGCCACCATGCTGACCGCGGTCTTCGCGGTGTACGCGCTCGCGCTCCTCGCGGCGCTGCTCGTGGTGGGCGGCGTCTCCGACCACGTCGGCCGCCGCACCGTCCTCGGCGCGTCCCTGGCCGTCGAAGTGGTGAGCATGGTGCTGTTCATCACCGCCGACGGCGTCGGGCAGCTCCTCGCCGCCCGCGTCGTCCAGGGACTGGCCACCGGCGCCGCGACCGGGGCGGCCAGCTCCGCCCTGCTCGATCTGCAGCCCCGGCCCCGCCTCGGCGCGCTGGTCAACAGTCTCGTACCGCTGGTCGGCCTGGCCCTCGGCGCGCTCGGCTCGGGGTTCCTCGTCGAGTACGCGCCCGCGCCGAAGACCCTCGTCTACGCGCTGCTCCTGATCGTGTTCGTGCCGGCGGCGCTCGTCGTCCCGCTGCTGCCGGAGACCTCGCCGCGCAGGCCGGGCGCGGCCGCCTCGCTGGTGCCGCGCCTGGGGGTGCCACGCCAGGTGCGGCCCCTGTTCCTGACCGTGGCGCCGTGCCTGTTCGCCGTGTGGGCGGTCGGCGGCCTGTACATGTCGCTCGGCCCGTCCATCGCGGTCCGCACGCTGCACATGAGCGGCCATCTCATCGGCGGCCTGGTCATCTTCGCCCTGACCGGGGCCGGAGCCGTCGGTTCGCTGCTGCGCCGCGACCGGCCGCCGCGCCGCACCATGACCCTTGGCTTCGTGGCCTTCCTCGTCGGCATCGGCACCACCCTCGGCGCCCTCGCCGTCCCCTCCCCCGCGCTCTTCTTCGTCGGCATCGTCATCGCCGGTTACGGCTTCGGCACCGGCTTCCTCGGTGCCTTCCAGACCATCGCGCCGCTGGCCGCTCCCGACGAGCGGGCCGGGGTCGTGGCCAGCATCTACGTCGTGGGCTATCTCGGCTTCAGCGTGCCCGCGGTCGTCGCGGGCCTCGCCGTCCAGAAGTTCGGGCTCGACACCACGACCACCGTGTACAGCATCGCCGTCATGGTCCTCGCCGTGGCGGCCTGCGCCGGGCTCCTCGTCCAAGAACGCCCGGGGAAGCCCGAAGCCGACGCACACCCGGGGAAGCCCGAGACCGCCGGGGCACCTCAGCACCGCCCGCCCGGCGCACAGCTCCCCGGAACCGGCACCACTCCGGCGGACTGACCCACCCCCGCCGGACCGCACGCCCTCGCTCTCGTCCACGGCTCCGTGTGCGGCACCGCCCACCGCGCCCAGGGCATTCCGTCAGGAGATCGCACCCGTGCGCCTCGCCGTCTCGCCGATCCCGCCGCTGCCGTCCCACCAACTGCTGGTGTTCCTGCTGCAAGCCGGACTCCTCGTCCTCCTCGCCGTGCTGTGCGGGCGCCTCGCCACCCGGCTCGGGATGCCGGCCGTCGCCGGCGAACTGTGCGTCGGCATCCTCCTCGGGCCCACCGTCCTGGGCAACGTCTCCCCCGCCGCCGCGAACTGGCTGCTGCCCCGGGACGCCGGGCAGTTCCACCTCCTCGACGCGGTCGGCCAGACCGGAGTCCTGCTGCTGGTCGGCATCACGGGCGTCGAGATGGACGTCGCCTTGGTACGACGCCGCGGCGTCACCGCTCTCGGTGTCGGCGCGGGGGGCCTGCTGCTGCCCTTCGGTCTCGGCTACGCCGCGGGCTGGGCGGCTCCCGCGAGCCTGCTGCCCGACGGCTCCGACCGCCCCGTCTTCGCACTCTTCATCGCCGTCGCACTGTCCGTCAGCGCACTGCCGGTCATCGCCAAGATCCTCACCGACATGCGTCTCATCCACCGCGACGTCGGCCAACTCACCCTGGCGGCGGGCATGGTGGACGACGTCGTCGGATGGATCCTGCTGTCCGTGGTGTCGGCCATGGCCGTCGGCGGAACGCAGGGCCACCATCTCGTCGTGCCGCTGTTGGCCACGGCCCTGGTGCTGACCGTCGCCTTCTGCGTACTGAGGCCCCTGGCCGACCGGGTCATGAAGGCGGCCGAGCACACCTCCGACACGGCGGTCGTGGTGGGCACCGCGACCGCCTTCGTCCTCCTGTGCGCCGCCGCCACGCACGCACTGGGCCTGGAAGCCATGTTCGGCGCCTTCCTGGCGGGGATGCTCATCAGCTCGGGCCCCCGGAGCCTGCGCGCGCGGCTCGCACCCCTGCGCACGGTCGTCCTCGCGGTGTTCGCGCCGCTCTTCTTCGCCACCGCCGGCCTGCGCCTGGATCTGAGCGCGCTCACCTCTCCCGCGACCCTCGCGGCCGGCGCCGCCCTGCTGCTGGTCGCCGTCATCGGCAAGGTGGTCGGCGTCTTCGTCGGCGCCAAGGCGGTCGGCGTCGAGACCTGGGAATCCGTCGCCCTGGGCGGCGCGCTCAACGCCCGCGGCGTCATCCAGCTCGTCGTCGCGGCGGCGGGACTGCGCATCGGCGTGCTGAACGCCACGTCCTACACGCTCATCGTCCTCGTCGCCGTCATCACCTCGTTGATGGCCCCGCCCATCCTGCGCTGGAGTATGCGCCACATCGAGCACACCCCCGAGGAGAAGCTCCGACTGCACGACCGCTCGGTGCTCGACTGGAAACCGGCCGACCAGACCCCGGACGCGCATGTCGGCGCCCCTTCTCGGCGGGGCTCCGCATAACGCGGCTTCGAGACGCTCGAGTTCGCCGTGGCCGAAGCGGAACCCGTCGCCTCGGACTCACCGCCGAGCTCCCGGGCGTCCTGCCACGAGACAAGCAGGTCACGTCGGCGCGGTCCCTCGACGTAAGCGGCTCGGTGCCCTCCCACGGGCCGGGCCCGGCCCGTCCTGCGCTCGGGGCCGCCCGGAATGCCCGCGCGGTCGGATGACTCGATACCCGGGATCGGGGAAGCGGAAGAGATGCCCTGCCCCACAAAGGGAGGGCCCGGGTCTGCCGACGCCCGGCTCCCTCAGCGGAAGAAGGAGCACGATGGCGCACGAGGACGACGGCGGGCAGGCCGTGCCGAACACCCCGGGCCTGCGCTCCGACGGCGACGGCGTCACGCGCCGCCGCCCGCTGCGCGAGCGGCACGTCGAGGAGACGGTCGAGGTCGCGGTGCCGGTTCGCACGGCCTACAACCAGTGGACGCAGTTCAAGACGTTCCCGCGCTTCTCGACCGTGGTGCGCGACGTCGAGCAGATCAGGCCCACCGTCAGCGCGTGGACCATCGGCTACGGCCCCCTGCGTCACCGTTTCGCGATCGAGATCGTGGAACAGGACCCGGACGCCTACCTGGCCTGGCGTGGCCTGGAGCAGCACCCCGGCCACGAGGGCGAGGTCGAGTTCCGGCCGACCGAGTCCGGTGGCACCGCGATCACGGTCCGGATGCTCCTCCAGCCGCAGGGGGCCGCGAAGGTCCTCACCCGCTCGTCCCGGGCCGTGGGGCTGACCGCGCGGCTGGTGCGCCGGGAACTGGCGAGCTTCAAGCACTTCATCGAAAGACTCGGACAGGAGGGCGGCGCCTGGCGCGGCACCATCCGCAACGGCCGGGTCCAGCACGACTCCCCGGAACCGCCCAGGAGCCGTGTCGCTCAGTGGCCCGTCGGCTGACCCGCGTACCGCACCCGGCAAGAGAAAGGCCAAGCGATGCAGAACCCGCCCGGTGAGGAGCCGGAGACCTCCCTCTCCGTGACACCACCGAAGAAGTGGGCGGCCGGGGTGCCCGCCGTCGTGCACGCGCTGGAGTACTCCCTGGAGCAGACCTCCCCGCGCAGGACCGGGGTCGACCTGCTCACCATGAACCAGGTGGGCGGGACCGACTGCCCCGGCTGCGCCTGGGCGGACCCCGCTCCGGGCCGGCGTCATCGCAACGAGTACTGCGAGAACGGCGCCAAGCACATCAACGACGAGGCCACGACGCGCCGCGTCACCGCCGGCTTCTTCCGCGAGCACAGCGTGTCCGATCTGGCCGCACGCTCCGACATGTGGCTCAACCAGCAGGGCCGGCTCACCGAGCCCATGATCAAACGGCCCGGGTCGGACCACTACGAGCCGATCGGCTGGAACGACGCCCTGGGCGTCCTGGCGCGGGAACTGAAGGGGCTGGACTCGCCCGACGAGGCGGTCTTCTACACCTCCGGCCGGGCGAGCAACGAGGCCGCGTTCGTCTTCCAGCTCTTCGCCCGCGCCCTGGGCACCAACAACCTGCCCGACTGCAGCAACATGTGCCACGAGTCCAGCGGCTTCGCCCTGAACGAGACGCTGGGCGTCGGCAAGGGCACCGTGAGTCTCGACGACCTCCACCACGCGGACCTGATCTTCCTGGTGGGACAGAACCCGGGAAGCAACCATCCGCGCCAGCTTTCGGCCCTGGAGGAGGCCAAGCGCAACGGTGGCCGCATCGTGGCGGTGAACCCGTTGCCGGAGGCGGGTCTGCGGCGTTTCAAGAACCCGCAGAAACCGCGTGGGGTGGTGGGACGGGGCACCCAGATCGCCGACCGCTTCCTGCACATCAAGCCGGGCGGGGACCTCGCCCTGTTCCAGGCACTGAACCTGCTGCTGCTGGAGGCGGAGGACGCGCGTCCCGGCACCGTCCTGGACCACGACTTCATCGACGCCCACACCTCCGGTTTCGAGGAGTTCGCCCGGCACGCCCGCACGGTCGACTGGGACGACGTGCGCGCGGCGACGGGACTGACCCGCGAGGAGATCGAGAAGGTCCGCGACGAGGTCCTGCGGAGCGAACGCGTCGTCGTCTGCTGGGCGATGGGCATCACCCAGCACAAGCACGGTGTGCCGACCATCCGGGAGATCGTCAACTTCCTGATGCTGCGCGGCAATCTGGGACGCGCCGGCACGGGCGCCTGCCCGGTGCGCGGCCACAGCAACGTCCAGGGCGACCGCACCATGGGCATCTGGGAGCAGATGCCGGACACCTTCCTGGACGCCCTGCAGAAGGAGTTCGGCTTCGATCCGCCGCGCCCGCACGGTCTGGACTCGGTGAACTCGATCAAGGCGATGCTGGAGGGCCGCGTCAAGGTCTTCCTCGCCCTGGCCGGGAACTTCGTGCGCGCGGCGCCCGACAGCGAGGTCACCGAGAAGGCGATGCGTTCGTGCCGGCTGACCGCCCACATCTCCACCAAGCTCAACCGCTCGCACACCGTCTGCGGCGACACCGCCCTGATCCTGCCGACGCTGGGGCGCACCGAGCGTGATGTCCAGGCCGACGGCGAGCAGTTCGTCACCGTCGAGAACTCCATGAGCGAGGTGCACACCTCCCGGGGACGACTCGAACCGGCCTCACCTGTGCTGCTGAGCGAGGTCGCCATCCTGTGCCGGCTCGCCCGGCTGAGCGTCGACCCCGCGAAGGACATCCCCTGGGCGACGTTCGAGGGCGACTACGGCACCATCCGCGACAGCATTTCCCGGATCGTGCCGGGCTTCCACGACTTCAATGCCCGGGTGACCCGTCCGGGAGGCTTCCAGCTGCCCAACCCGGTCAACGAGGGCGTGTTCAGGACCGAGACCGGCAAGGCCCGGTTCACCCGCAACGAGCGGGTGGTCCCCCGGGCGCCCGAGGGTCACCTGCTGCTGCAGACCCTGCGCTCGCACGACCAGTGGAACACCGTCCCGTACACCGACAACGACCGCTACCGCGGCATCCACGGCAGCCGCCACGTGATCCTCGTCAACCCGGCCGACCTGTCCGAACTCGGTCTCGCCCAGGGCGATCGCGTGGACTTGGTGAGCGTCTGGGAGGACGGCACCGAGCGCCGGGCCGAGAACTTCCAGGTCGTGTCCTACCCCGCGGCCAAGGGTTCGGCCGCCGCCTACTACCCGGAGACGAACGTCCTGGTGCCGCTCGACAGCGTCGCCGACATGAGCAACCAGCCCACGTCGAAGGGCATCGTCGTCCGCCTCGAACCCACGCCCGATCCCGGTCGGCGCATCCGCGAGGACGGTCACCACGTGTCGCCGACTGTCGCTCCGTCGGCCCGCACCGACCGCCGGTAGAGCCGGGGTGGTGGCCCGGACGGGGTCGGACGGGGTCGTACCGGACGGGGTCGTCCTCGGCGGTGCGCGACCGCAGGCATGCCTCGCCCCGGGACGGCGGCGAGCGCGGCCACGGCGGTGCGGCGAAGGCGGGTGACGGCCGGCCCGACGAGGCCGGGAACGGGCCGGTCACCGCCGCCCCTCGGCGAGGCTCTGCCGGGACCTGCCTCGGCTCCGGCCGACGACCTCGCGCGGGGTGATCCGGGCGATCACCCGCCCGGAATCACCGACGGAGGAGGCAGCGGTCCAAGGGGGCCGGCCCCGTGCTCGTCCGGGCTCGACAGCGCGGCGGGTGGCGGTGTCTACCGGTCCTCGAAGTCGTCCGGTTCGATCCCCGCCTCGTCCATCGCCTCACGCAGGTCGCGGCTCTTCGCTCCGCCGGTACGCCCCTCCGTGTCCTGGTCCTGCGCCGGTTCCATGACCACCTCGTCGGTGGTGTGCGTCTTCGGTCGGTTCTCCTCGGGAACAGTCATCACGGCACTCCTCTGTTGCGCCTTACACCTAGCGTCTTCTGCGGAACGGCGGGTGTTCGGCCCCGCCGAGGAACAGGTCGGTCACCCAAGGTCCCGGAACACCTCCTGCGACCGCCGGAAGCGGATCTCCTCGAGCGTGCGCAGCTGCCGATCGGCCCGTTCGAGCAGGTGGTCGAGCTGACTCGGGTCGAGGCGCCCGTCCGTCTCGGCGAGCGGACGCAGCGTGCGCCAGCCGGCCGCTTTGCCCTCGACGCCGAGCCGCAGCAACTCGAGCTCGACGACCGTGGTGAGCGGGGACCGGCGGACCAGGCTGCCGTTGCTCTTGAGCCGCCCGGCCAACTCGGCCGCCCGGCCCGCCCAGACCTTGTACTGGCGCGCCGGGACACCCAGCCGGGCCATGATGTCCAGCAGGCTCCGCCGGTCATGGGCGATCTCACGCGCGATCGGTGCCAGTGCCTCGCCTATCGGGGTGCCACGAGTCGCATGGGCCAGGTAACGGGCCCGGTTGGTGCCGACGGTGGCGCCCGCCAGATGGTCGTTGAGATAGATGCCGAGCAGGTCCAGCCGGAGCCGGCCGGCCTGCCGCGTGCCGGTCGCGCCGGCACTCGGGACGTCACTCGCACTCACCGCAGCCTCCTCGTCGGGCCGAGCCCCTTGGATTGGCCGAAACTCGGGTACCCGCCCCACGCAGCCCACACGACCCATCAGTGCGAATTCTCGAAAGATGTCCGACTCGCCGGAGAACCGGCCGGAACCCGCCGACGCGACCACTTTCCGGCCCGCCGGTGGGCCCGGGCACCGATTGCCGGCTGCTCACTGGCGGTACGCGGCTGTGGCGATCTCGATGAACGATCGGATCAGAGGGTTGGTGTCACCCTCCTTCCACACCGCCACCACTCGGCTCGGCGGCATGTCGGTCAGCGGCACCGCGACCAGCTCTGCGGGCAGGTCGTGTCCGAGCGGGGCCACACCGACCGTGCCGTTCCACAGCACGGCCTGCAGACATTCCTGGACGACGCGCACCACGGGACCCTCACGCGGCTCGCCGCCGTTCCAGTACGACTGCCAGACCGGGTCGGTTCCTTGCGGGAACTGGAACCAGCGGCGGTCGCCCAGGTCCGCCAGCCGCAGCCGGCCACGGCCGGCCAGCGGATCGTCGGCGCGCAGGACCACGCCCACCGGATCGGTACGCAGCTCACGCACCGTCAGGGCGGTCTCGTTGAACGGCGCGCGAGTCAGGGCGACGTCCACCAGTCCGGCGCGCAGCCCGCACGTCGGGTCGGTCAGATCGGTGTCACGGACGCGGATGTCGACGCCGGGGTGGCTTCGACGGTAAGCGGCGGCCAGCCTGGTCGTTCCCGGGTCGGTGCTGTCACCCAGGATGCCGACGGTCATGGTCGCGACACCGGCCGCCGCGCTCACGCGGACGCGGACGCGGTCGGCCTGGTCGAGCAGGGCCCGTGCCTCGTCGAGCAGCACCGCGCCCACCGGGGTGAGCGTGACGCCGGCAGGCGAGCGGATGAACAGCAGGGCACCGACCTCGGTTTCCAGCTGCTTGATCGCCCGGCTCAGCGGGGGCTGGCTCATGTGCAGCCGGGCGGCGGCCCGGCTGAAGTGGAGTTCCTCGGCGACTGCTACGAAGTAGCGCAGGGTATGCAGCTCCACTCTGCAACGATACCCATCAGGTATCGGCGTTGCGGAACGGGTCCTGGACACCGGCAGGTCTCCGGCGGTCCACTCGTAGCGTGATCGACGAAGCGAAGACCAGCGAACCACCCGCCGACCCCGCCGTATCGGTGGTCGGTCCCGAAGACGGCGAGACGATCGTCCTGGGCGCCACGCACATGCGCGTCCTCGAAGACGGCAGTCATACCGGGCACCGCCTGGGAATCGCCGAGTCCGTCCTCGCCCCGCACACCCCCGGACCGCCGCAGCACCGCCACGCCCAGCACGACGAGGGCTTCTACATCGTCTCCGGCACGGTGCGGTTCTCCGTCGGGGACAAGACCTACGACGCCACCACGGGCACGCTCGTGATGGTTCCGCCCCACGTCCCGCACACCTTCGCCAATCCGACCGACGAGCCCGCGGTCATGCTCAGCACATTCACCCCGGCCCTGTACGTGCAGTACTTCCGAGACCTCCAGAACCTGATCGCCGACGGCCGGCCGCTGACGCCACAGGCCGCCATCCACATCATGAGCCGCTACGCGACCGAGCCCGCCACCGACCTCACCTGAAGCCGGCGGGATGACACCCGCCTGACCGTCGTCAAGGAATCATGAACATCGCCTACTGGATCATCGCCGGCCTGCTCGCCCTCTTCTACCTCTACGCAGGCGCAATGAAAGTGATCCGCAGCCGCGATCAGCTCCGCCCGATGATGGGCTGGGTCGACCGCATACCCCTGCCCGCCGTCAGGGCGCTGGGCGCGGTCGAAATACTGGGCGCAGCCGGTCTGATCCTGCCGCCACTGACCGGCATCGCACCTCCGCTGGCACTGGCCGCGGCCATCGGGTTCGTACTCCTGCAGGTGGGCGCAGGCGCCGTCCACCTGACCGGCGAAGATCGCCAGATCACCCTCAACATCGGGCTCGTCGTCGCTGCGGGCGTGACCGTCTGGCTGGCCCCCACCTGGTGGTGATTGAGCACCGCTCTCGCCCGGTGGACGCGGCTGCGGTCCGAGCGCTGAATCCGCGAGCCCGCTGAGCAACACCGCTGAGGGCGTGACGCCCCATCAGAAGGAGCGTCGAAACACCTCCGCGAGCGTCACTTCAGCGTCAAGGCATCGCCCGTAACGCACATGGCGACCATCCGCTGAAGCCGCAGGTCAGCGACCCTTTTCGGCGGGCTCAAGGATCGCGACGCATTCCACATGATGCGTCATAGGAAAGATGTCGGCCTGAACAGGCCAGGGAAAGCCCCAGGTCAGAGACACTTTTTCGACTTATCTCCCTCCATGGAGGCGCCACGAGCGTCAAATGAGCGTCACGGCGCAAAATCCATCCGCTCAGGACGAAGCAGCCTTCGCCCGCCGACGCGGACGCAGCAAAGATCCAGTAAGGGCCGCCTACACCGAGCAGTTGGCGCCGGTCCCTGGGCGACCAAGCCGAGCTGGCTCAGCAGGCGCTTGATCGCGGCCCGCTCACCCTGCGCCTTTTCGCGGGTGAGCATCTTGCCCAACCGGTCCTGGGTGAAGGTGACTTGCCGAGCCGGTCGTTCGTCTCGCCCTCCGACGAGGCACCGAAAATGGGGTAGATCGGCCGTCCATCACAGCGAAAGCCAAACAGGACGACGAGGTGGCAGGGGCCGGACCATACATCTCCTCCAGAGCGCGCCCCCCGCGCGGTCGATCAGTGTAGCTACCGCTACGGACACCGCCTCGATCTCGAAGCAGACACATGCGGGCGCACACTCAGACGTCGTCCTGCGGCTGGGACAGATATCCCCGAGATGCGACGAACATCACACTCTGCAATATTGCACACAATTCCCCCTCTCAAAGTTGATCATGAAGCAATCTTGCGCAATTCTCTTTCGCTCACGCTCCGCTGTCGATCACGCTCGTGGTGTCAACTCCCCCACGAGGTCAACGGAGGACTAGTGGCCCTGCATCTGCTCTGCAAGGACCCGGAGAGCCCGAACAACGGGTCGCCCACCTTGTATTACGACGACGAGACGCACAGTTACCTGCTCCAGGGGTGGCGCGTGACGAACGCCGCCGTCAGGTTGGCAGGCATCACGATCCCGGACCACGAGACGATCGTCGAGTTCCCGCCGCGGCTCTTCCGGCTGTTCCAGCCCGCCGAGAGCACCCCGCAAGCCGGCGCACCGAATCAGGTGGACGAACACTAGAAAGCCAACTGATACGTCGTCAAACCTACTGATCTCGCCGGTTGGTTCGTAGCGGAAGCCTGACGGCACACTGTGCGTCATGCCTCAACCCGAAAGCGTCCAGCGTGCGCGCCGCGACCTCGGCAACAAGCTCCGTGCCCTGCGAACGAGCCGGGGCTTCACCGGCAAGGCCCTGGCTGCGTTCTGCGACTGGCACCCCTCCAAAGTCAGCCGCATTGAAAACGGACAAATGTCCGCCAGTGCGGACGACATCAAGACTTGGACCGCAGCCTGCGGCCAGCCAGAAGAAGCCCCCGAGCTGATCCTCGCCGCCGAAACCATCGCCACCATGCATGTGGAATGGCGCGAACTGGAGAAGAACGGCCTGGCCAAAGCCCAAGAACACGTAATCCCCTTGTGGGAAGACACGAAGCGATACAAGGCGTATGCCCTCAGCTATATCCCCGGCCCATTTCAAACGGAGGACTACACCCGCGCTGTGTTGAGCGGTATCCGCACACGCCGCGGGCTCAGCGACGAAGATTTCGACACCGCTGTAGCAATTCGAGCAGCAAAGCAGAAGTACCTACGCAGCGGCCAGTTTCGGATCGTCCTTGAGGAAGACGTTCTCTACACCAGATACGCCGAACGCTCCGTGATGCTCAATCAGCTCACTCGCCTCATCCAGGTAGCCGATTACTCCAGCGTCAGCCTCGGCATCATCCCCCGCGACGCCGACAGAGGAGCCGCCCACAAAGCTCACGACTTCTGGATCTTCGACGACAAAACGGTCCAGGTGGAAATCGTCTCTGCCTTCCTCACCCTCAAGCAACAGCACGAGGTGAAGCGATACCTGGACGACTTCCAGCATCTAAGCGAACTCGCCGCAGCACACGGATCGACAGTTCCCCTCCTGGCGAAAGCCATCACCGCCTACGGCTGACCGCTCCTGTCTCCGACGAGAGGTCGGCGGCAGCAGCCGCACCTCATCGAAACGGAGACCTCCCGTGAGAGAATCGCGTCGCCATAGCCCCACTCGATGGCACTACCCGGAAACCCGCACCTACAGCCCCTCAGGCTTGGATGACCGGCGCGACCATCAACGCCCCCGCTCGGCCGCCTGGGTGGCCGTAGCCCTCGTCGCCGCCTGCGTAAGCGTGTTCGGTCTCACCGAGGCGGCGGACATCCAAACCGTGACCCACTCGAACGACAAAGACGTAACGGCGGCCGTTCACAAGGAGCTTCAGAAGATGTTCCTTGCCGACCTTCCGCACGCAAGCCGTGCAATTCGCTCCGGAGTCGTTCCTCCCGGAATCCCAGAACGTATCGACTACCCGCAAGATGTCCTGGCGTTACGTTGTTACGGCACCGAATCACTCGGCGTCAGCAAGATCCTTACGGACGGCACGAAAAAGACCCGCGCGGACATCCCCTGCGGCGGAACTGCACTGACGCTCATCACCAACGAACCCAACGTGCGCGCAATTATCATCACACCGAAAGGTACTAACACCTGGGCCTCATGGGCCTTAACTCGCCCTTCATCTGCAAAACCTAACGTCTAACTCGAAATCGGGCGGCACGCCAAACCAAGGTGCCGCCCACCCGCTTGCTGCAGCCGAACTCAGTGCCCCTCGGCCCTCCGGCCCACCCAACTCACGGATGCTGTCCGACCGACACTCCAGGATGGCGGTCGACCAAAGGAGGCACCGCTGCATGACCACCTACTCAGCCGTCGGCCTGATCCCGGAGATCACCGAGATCCAGCAGCGCAACGACATCACCACCAACCTCGACCACTTGTACGCGCTCACCCACACCGCCGTCTTCACGTCACCTACGTCCGCACCTGCGCCATCAGCCTGCCCGGAGCCAAGACGGAAGAAATCGGGCGGTGGGCGCGCGAGTACGGCCCGGACGCCTTCTGGCCGATCGCAGACACCCCCATCGGCCGCCTCGGCGTCATGATGGCCAACGAGGCCAGCTACCCGGAGAACGCCCGTGGCCTCGCCCTCGTCGGCTGCGAGATCGCGTACCGCACCAGCTACCCACTGCCCAGCGTCACCACCGACGCCTTCGACATCCAGAACCGGGCACGGGCCCTCGACAACACCATGTACGTCCTCGCGCCGAACCCCGCCGCCTACACCCGCGCCGACAAACAGCGCATCGACTTCTTCGGCGGCCACGCCACCATCATCGACTGCACCGGCCGGACCATCGGCCATTTCGACCACGGCGATGTCGCCACCTTCGTCACCGCCACCATCGACCTCGCCACCCTGCGCCGCCAGCGGAGCGCGCCGCCCGCGTCGATGATCGCGCCAGCCAGGAGCCTGTTCCCGGCCGGGTAGACGGGGGCGGCGATGCCGGTGCCCATGACGGCGAAGGTCCGGCCGCCCGCGGTGAGCGTGGCCTGGTGGGCGGCTGCGTCGATACCGGCCGGTCTCTCGCTGGCCTAGGACGGTTGATGGAAACCCAGACCGAAGGGCTGGGACCTGGGACTTTAAGCCCTTGACTGGTTTGGGGAGAATGGCGGTCCTGTTGTTGTCCAGCTCAGTCGTCGATGGGGGTGCGGGGATGAGCGAAGGCTCGGATGGTCTGGTCGTTCAGGGGGCTCGCAGGTGGCCAATCGGCGTGCGGAAGGGCTGGGGGGAAGATGCTGACGGAGTCTGCGCGCACTCGTCCGTAGTCGACGAATCCATGTTCCCCTGCTCCTGAACCGCCGCGGACCTGGACGACGAAGCAACCAATGGCCATCGTCATGCAGAGGGAAAGACCATCGACTTGCGCCCCATCCGAGCCAGTGCCTGGCGATGAGTAGGCGACGCGGAACGCTTGGAGCGGTTGACCTTGCGATTCGACCGCAGCTATGTCGACGCGTGTAGTCGCCGGCGGGCGGCCATGAGTGCGGACGATTACTCGGTCCGCCGAGGTGAAGACCGGGTCGTCGTCCTGCCAGAAATACTCGAAGACCATCGTCTTCATGCAGGCCCACGCAGCCAGGTCCAGCTGTTGCTGCGGTGTGAAGCGAGCCCTTCCTCTCCCGAGGATGGGATCTTTCAGGAGCGGCTTCATGGACCCTTCCAGGTCGCTCATCCAGCCGTTGTTGCAGGGTTCGCAGACAATCCGGACCTTGGTCGTGGCGGGCGCGTTCACGGGCCACGTCTTCGACTGCGGCGCTTGGTTCTTGCCGGCCCAGGTCCGGGTGTTGGACACGCTCGGGCCAATGACCTGGGGTGTCAGGACCGTGTTGACCCAGTCCGGGAAGAGGTGCTCGTTTGTGATCTTCACGAAGTCGCTGGTCACACCGCAGAACACACAGCCGTTGGAACCCATGCGGGGACGTTAACACCGGGGTCTGACAAACCGGGGCGAGCCCAATCGAGGACGGGCCGTCGGCGATGATGGTGCGCGTGAAGGCCGAGCTGAGCGAACCCCGCGTACTGGTCTGCGGAAGCCGACGCTGGCGTTGGCCAGCGACGGTGGAGTCCGCCCTTGATCGGCTGACTACTCGTTATGGTGATCGTCTCGTCGTCATCGAGGGCGCTGCTTCAGGCGCTGACCGTGCAGCTCATGACTGGTGCAATGCCCGTGGCCTGGGAGCCGAGCGTCACCGCTGTTTCCCTGTGGACTGGCAGGCCGAGCGCCGGGCTCGCCCGAAAAACTGGAGTGCGGCCGGGCCTGAACGCAACACCCGGATGCTGCTGGAGGAAACACCCTCAGCTCATCGTCGCCTTCCACGATCAGTTCGATCCGGGCTCGGGCGGAACGTCCGACATGTGTCTGCGGGGCCTACTGAAGGACGTGCCCGTGTGGCTTGTCCGCCGAGAGGACCCCGGAACAGGATCCTGGTTGCGTTTGAACGCCTTTCCGGAAAGGCGGGCGGACAGGGTCCGGCGCGAGCTGGGGATCAGTTCGAACACTCCGGGGCTGTTCGAGACTTAGAACTCCTAACGAAATGATCTTCGAGGTGGTTGAATCACTCCGGGACCGGTGATCTGGGGGTGCGGGGTGGCTCGGCCGAAGCCGTGGGAAGTCGATGACGCGTTGTGGACGGTGGTCGAGCCGCTGTTGCCCAGGGTCGAGCGCCGGACCCGGCATCCGGGACGCAAGCGGCATCCAGACCGGCTGGTGTTCCAGGGCATCCTGTTCGTCCTGCGCACAGGGATTGCCTGGGAACACCTCCCGCAGGAACTCGGCTTCGGCTCGGGCATGACCTGCTGGCGTCGCCTGGCCGAGTGGACCGAGGCCGGGGTGTGGCCCCGGCTGCACGAGGTCCTCCTGGCCAAACTCCGCGGCGCGAACGCCCTGGACTTCTCCCGTGCGGCGGTCGATGGCTCCCATATCCGCGCGTTAAAGGGGGATCCAAGACCGGACGAAGCCCCGTAGACCGAGGCAGGACGGGCAGCAAGCACCACCTGATCACCGACGCCACCGGTATCCCGCTCGCCGCCACCCTGACCGGCGGCAACCGCAACGACGTCACCCAGCTGATACCGCTTCTCCAGGCCGTGCCGCCCGTGCGGGGCAAGCGCGGCCGGCCCCGCCGCCGCCCGGACGTGGTACTGGGCGACCGCGGTTACGACCACGACAAGTACCGCCGCCTGGTCTGGGACCTGGGCGTGAAGCCGCTGATCGCCCGCCGCGGCACCGAGCACGGCTCCGGCCTGGGCACCCAACGCTGGGTCGTGGAGCGCGCGTTCGCCCATCTGCACTGGTTTCGCCGGCTGCGAATCCGCTGGGAGATACGCGACGACATCCACGAAGCGTTCCTCACCCTCGGATGCGCACTCATCTGCTGGCGACGGCTGAAGTCATTGCGATAGGAGTTCTTAGTGAGCCGACAGGGTTCTGACCGGTCTTGTGTCACGGCCGTCGCCGTGACACAAGACCGGTCAATCTGCGTTCCCCTCAGCCTTCGAAGCGCTGGACCTGGACCTTGATTCCGGGGTCCTTCGACAGGACATGCGGCTGGCCGGCGAAGGCTTGAACGGCGTCGAACAGCTCGCGATCGCTGCGGCCGGTCAGTTTACTGCCGATCAGTCGGAGAAGCTCGGCCCACTTCGCCTGCGGCAGCTTCCACTGCAGCTTGCTGGCGATCACGGTGTCCGTGAAGGACCTCAGCGCGAGGGATGCCTGGTTCGGATTGAACCTGGTGATCAGGTCCTGATAGATCGGGTCGGCGTTGATGGCGACGCCGTTGCCGTTGGTCAGGAAGACCTCAATGACGGCGAGCACATACTTCCGACTGAGCCCATCTGGGACGTCGCCCTGCTGACCGACGAGTTCCTGGAGTCGGCGTGCGATCGGCGGCTCGGTGTAGAAATTGTTCCAGTTGTTGTGTGCGTCGATCAGCTCGTCCAGGGCGGTGTCGATCTCCCAGGCCCGCTCCTCGGAGGGCAGATAGGTCGCGCCATTGACGAGGTCGATGAGTTGCCGCGCGAGGTCTGCCTGTTCCTGGTCGCCGTTGGCCCGGAACCGACCGAGGCGGATGCCGAAGTTGTAGCGGGCCTCGTCGGAGACCTGCTTCCAGAGGTCGGGCCAGAGGCGGCGGACGTTGTCCAGGGTCTCCGGCCCGGTGGTGAGGTCGGTGTAGCGGCCGAAGAATCCGGAGGCGAGAGGGTCGGCCTGGACCGGCGGGAGGTTCACGAAGAAGGAGCTGATCTCCTTGACCGCGCCGTCGTCGAGCCGCTTCTCCTTGACCTTCACGAGGAGCTTCTGGACCTGGGCGGTGATCTGGTCGTAGGGCAGCGTAATCGCGTGCTTGATGCAGGCGCCCAGCCAGTGGGCCAGTTGAAGGCCGTCCAGCTGGACTTGGTTGGGGTGGGCCGCGCTCGCCCAGTTCCGCATATAGCGAATGAGGTCGAGTTCCTGGAAGCCGATGTCGCTGATCAGGCCGATCTCTCGGCAGCCGTTGAGTAGCTTCTGATCGTCGAGCTTGGGAAGGTCGTTCTCGTCCTTGAGGTCCTGGCGCCTTTTGTCGGACTTCTCCGCAACTTCGTAGAAGTACTGGAGGTCGAAGTTCACGACACGCTTGCGGAGTTCGAGGACGGTCTCGTCCCAGAGGTAGTTCAGTGCCGCGTCGAAAAGGCCGACACTCCCCGCGATGATCATCTTGGAGATGTAGCTGGCCTGGCCCCGCTTGTGGACGGGCAGCTTGGCGAGCGCGAAGCCGGTGCTCTCCATCAAGACATGCCGTTCGTCGAGGCCGACCAGAATGCCGTCTGTCGGGAGCCCCGACTTCGCGAGGATGCCAAGGACCAGCGCCTCGAACGACTGCAGTCCTTGGAGGGCCGTCTCTGCCTCGGTCGCAACCTCAACGGTCGCGCGGGGTTCCAGTTGTCCACTCACGACCATGAGGTTAGAACAGTCGGCCCAACACGGAAGAACCATATTCAGATGGTGACTGGAAGGGCCCTGAGCCAGGTGGGCGACGGCCTTCGCCCCGGCTCGGGAAGCGCCGGACGTCGTTCAGGGGCGGCGTCGGCTCCGCGTCAGTGGGCGGACGTTGTCGGTTGAGCCCCTGAGTCCGTCTTTGAGCTGCTGGTTCTCGCGGGCGAGCTCGTTGATCGCGTGGGCATAGGTCTGGACAAGTTCTTCGAGGTCGGCGCAGTGGCGTCGTAGTTCCGCGTGGTCCTGTTTGAGTTTCTCGCGGGCATCCTGGGTCTTGCGGACGGCAGCGGGGGTGTTCTTGGCCTTGCGGGCCAGCTGCTGGAAGTGATCGCGCAGATCGGTGTGCTTCTGCGCGACGATCCAGTACTTCACCCCGGCCTCGACCGCGAGTTGGACGGTGGACAGGTTGCCGCTGGACTTGCGCGGTGCGCCTGCCAGGAGCCGGTCGGCTGCGGCGAGGATCGCCCGCCGTTGCCGATCGGGCTCCCGCAGGGCCAGGTATCGGTCGCAGTGCCCATGTGACGTGTCATTTCGCGCGAGTGTGGTCGTTGATGATCTTGCGGATACGGGCGAGTTCGTGCCGGTCGCGCCGTTTGCGGATCGACGGGGCGAGCGGGTCGTCAACGACGTCTTGGAGTTCGGCAGCCTGGGCTTCGAGGTCGGCGATGTCGCGGTCGGTGTAGGCGATGTTCTGACAGTTGGGACGGCAGTCGTCCTGGTCGGGGGTCCGGGTGGTGTCGTCCCGACTGCGGCGAAGCTGGCAGGGGGCCTTCGCGGCATCGAAGACGCAGGTCATCGCCCTGCCGGGATAGATCTGCAGCTCGGTGTTGGCCAACAGGTCGTGGGCCTGCCTGTGGGTAGTCAGGACCCGGCCGGCGAAACGGGTGCGCCCGGGGAGGGAGGGTCGGTCACTCAAGCGGGTGATGCGCGCTTATGGCAGCCGCAGCCGGGCGTACGTGAGCTACACTGCGTCGTGCCTGGCCTCTGACGCGGCCAGTTCTGGATGCTGACCCGACCTTCAAGCATCGGCAGAGAACCCACGTCCGTCGATCAAATCCCGTTCGTCGCGTTCTGTTTCTGTGTTGTCATGCGGCTTCGCTGCCAAGGTCGGGGGCGGCTCGGAGGACCGCATCATGTTCGACATCGATCAGCTCAGCAACGCGGCCGCGGAGCTCACCGGAGAATCCCTGGAGGATGCGCGTCGGCGGCTGGGCAAGCGCAGCCGATACGACCATCTGATCCCGGACGCCGACTGGTCGGGCCACGCACTGCTGGAGTCCACGCTGCTGTCCGCCCTCGGAGCGACGACCGGCGGCGACCGCCCGTTCGGCATCCGCGAAGCCAAAATCGCTGATCACGGCCTGGACCTGCGTGTTGAGCGGGCAGAAGACGTGCAAGCTCTGCTCGGTCTTCTGCCGCTGCGCACGAAGAGGGGGCCGTGGCAGGGTGTGCGCGAACTGACCGCTCAGCCGGTGCGCTCGCGACTGCGGTTCGGGCTCCGCGAATGGGCGTACAACCCGGAAGGGTACGGCCGTAGCCCGGCACCTGAGGTACGAGTGGCCGGGCCGCACGGAGCGGATCTGGGGGCTCTGCTGGCCGCCCATCGGGAACAGGCCGAGGCGGCAGGACACACCGTGCGCTGGAACCCGCGAGCCACCGAACCCCGGCCCACGCGGCAGGAACCAGTCGGACGGAGCCTGGTGCGGCAGCTCAGCGCGTCCTCCTCCATGGGGAGCCGCCTGCTCCGGCGTCCGCGCTTGTGGGATCGGCTGGCCGGCTACGCCGGGGTGCACCTGAGCACTCGTCTGACCGACTACGGGCTCGACTGGATCCTCGAACGCCAGGTCGCAGGGCCGCACTTCGACGACGAGCGCCTTCTGGCCGTGCTCACCGACCCGGTTGCCGGCTACGGCTTCGCGGTCTTGGATCACGTGTGCAGCATCGAGGAGTGCACGATCCGAGCGGTCCACCCGGCCCGCTGGAACCGGGGAGTGCTCACCGTACGCAGCCGCCGCGCGCCCCTTGTCACAAGGCAGCCGCGCCCTGGTCTGCCGCTCACGGTGCTGGGTGATGGCCGCCGGGCCAGTCGCACCCCTGTACCGCATTCCGGGCCAGTCGAGCACGACCGCTCCGGCGCGGTCGTGCAGTTGATGGGCGACGGCCGGGACCGCCTGGTGTGGGCGGCTGAACGGATCGCAGCCGCCTGGGCGGCTGAGGGTCTGGCTACTGCCGTGGTCGCACCTCGGGCCGACGAAGGGTTCTCCTTCGGAGATCCCGGACGACCCAACTGGGCTACCGCGTCGAGCCCCAGGGCACAGACGGGAGGGAGCCGACGTCTGCGCGTTGTTGCCCCTCCCGGGCAACTGTGGCTGTGGGAACCTGAACGATCGACTGCACTGGTCGCCTCCGCCGTGGCAGAAGCACGTCACCGTGCCGACCGGGTTCTGCTGGTCTCCCACGACTCGGACTACGTCCTGGACGAAGCCGCGTACACCCCGCTCGCCGATATCCGTCTCCTGGTCCGGGGAGCCACCCCCTACCAACGGCATCTCCCCCTTCCTCCCGCTTCCGGCGACGCACCCCGCGCCGTGGCACTCACACCGGCCGAGTCCGCCATCGCCTGGCGCCAGAAAAATTGGTCATACGAGACAGCGCGCCTCCCCGTGACCGGCCTGCTCCTCCTGCCCCCGGCAGACCAAGACGAGGCTCTCGACGAGTTCGATCACGCGGTGGAGGAGCAGCTCGCCCGCTACGGCACCCCAGTTCTCGGGCGATTCCCGGATCACGGCCTGATCGTCCGCGGCAAGAAGCACAGCACACACCCTCCGACCGTCCTGGATCCGGAGACGGACCCTTCAGCGCACCCCCGCATGATGAAGGCCGCCGCCGATCTCGCGCGGCGCCTGTGGCCCTAGGTGTATTGAGCACGAGCGTTGTTGACAGGGCTGGGGTCTTGATCATGGCGAAGACCTCCGGTGTGGTGGAGCTGTCTAGGACTGCACCGCACGGAGGTCTTCGTGTCCCACCGTAATGCCCGGCTGACCGTTCACGGCAGACGGATCCTGGTCGAACGCGTCCTGTCCGGCCGTCCCGTCGCGCATGTAGCGGCCGAGATGGGCATATCGCGGCCCACCGCGCACAAGTGGATCCGCCGCTGGCGGGCCGAGGGCGAGGCCGGCCTGCACGACCGTTCCAGCAAGCCCCGGACCACACCCCACCGCACCCCGCCCGCGGTCGAGGCCCAAGTCTGCCGACTGCGGACCGACCGCAAGCTCGGCCCGGCCCGCATCGGACCGGTTCTGGGCCTGCCCTCCTCGACCGTGCACCGCATCCTGACCCGCCACGGCCTCAACCGCCTGGCCTGGCTGGACCGGCCCACCGGCACGATCGTCCGCCGTTACGAACGCGCCCGGCCGGGCGAACTCGTCCACGTCGACATCAAAAAGCTCGGCAACATCCCCGACGGCGGCGGTCACAAGGTCATGGACCGCCGCCAGGCGATGGACAACAAACTCGCCACCACCGACCGACGCCGCAGCTGCAAGCCGGTGATCGGCTACTCGTTCATCCACTCCGCCGTCGACGACTACTCCCGCCTGGCCTACAGCGAAGTCCTCACCGACGAGCGCAAGGCGACCGCCGCCGGCTTCTGGCAGCGGGCGAACGCCTTCTTCGCCGCCCACGGCATCACCGTCGAACGGGTCCTGACCGACAACGGCTCCTGCTACAAGTCCAAACTGTTCACCCAGACGCTGGCCACCGCGGGCATCACCCACAAGAAGATCCGGCCCTACCGGCCGCAGACCAACGGCAAGGTCGAGCGCTTCAACCGCACCCTGCTCGACGAATGGGCCTACCTGCGGCCCTACACCTCGAACACCGAACGCACCGCCGCCCTGGCAGACTTCCTCCACACCTACAACCACCACCGCTGCCACACCGCACTCGGCGGCCACCCACCGATCAGCCGCGTGAACAACGCTGCGGGTCAATACAACTAGGTCCCACCGCCGACCGACCCTCACAGTTCTCAACCTGTACGGCACACAAGTACCCCCTTGGCCCCGCCATCCCGCTTGACGGGCGAGCCCAAAGATCGAGTCCCGTCAGGTCGGGCGAAACCCCGGCAACAGCGCCCCGATGCCACGTACTTGTCTAGGATCGCATCCAGTGCTGGTCCTTGCTCCCTCCTCCTGGGCGTCGGCCCAGGGCCGCACCCAGCGGTCATGCCTGGAAGGTGGAGCAATGACCAAGCAGAACAAGCCCCTAAAGGTTGTCCCGTAACTGATATTGAGGTCGGTTTTGACATGGGCGACCGCTGCATGAACTCACCTGTCATTCAGCGAGGTTGAGGTTGTGCAGGCGAGCAATGCCGAGCATGGCGTAGTGGATGCCGTCGCCCTTGAGGCGGCAGTCGCGCAGGATCTTCCAGCTCTTCA